>CAIKYX010000072.1 GCA_903831745.1 Oligoflexia bacterium | reverse complement strand
GCTAATATTCATAATCAGGACCCTCTCTGGTTTTTGTTGAATGAAATGTAACAACTTTATTCTGGCGCAAATTGACGCCTTTTAAAACCCTGAGTGGGTCCATCCCATTATCCTCGGCCATTCGGCCTGCGGATTGTTCCCACAGTAAAGTGAATGCCAAGATTTACTTGAAAGTGCCTTTTCGTTACGACTATTCATTTACGTAAATGCTACTGATCGAAGCACCCATGAGAACAATCCGCAGGCCGATAGGCCGAGGACGTTCATCGGGGTGCCTTAATGACTGGGGCCAATAAAATGAATTCAGACGCCGTGCAAATTCAACTTTCAACAGAAAACATTTCGAAGTGTTTTACTCTTGAATTCATCGGACCATTTCGGTAGGATACAGGACATTCAATCGTAATTCCGGAGGAAAATTTTCATGAAGAGCCTGCTTTCACCAACCCTTCTCGTTCTGTTTTTTACTTTCACTAGCATTGCACTTCTTCAATCAAATGCGATGGCCGGAAAAAAAGACTGCATCGTTGATCTCGTGTCCGCACGAAAGGCTTCGCTACAATTTCTCTATTCACTTTCGAGCGATTGCACTCAAATCACTGCAGATAAAAGTGACACCGGCGTATACTGGGGAAAAATCAGTGGCCCAAATTCTCCGGCCCACACATTGGACATCGACGGCTACTTAAGTGGTGGACTCAAAATCGGAAAGTTCTGCACTCTCTATGGCGGTAGAACATTTCATGCAGGAACATATTTTTATCTTATGCGCGGACAAACGATCATCGAAAGTGTCGCTAATTATCAAGGCGATAAATCAGATGACGAATGGAATCAGATGGATGGGTTTCAGCGCGTTATAGCTTCACTTTCTAAATACGACGGATGCGATATTTAAGGCTTCCCCGCCGCCAATCGTTCCAGCCACTTTCTGAAATATTTCGCCAATCATTGGCCTCGAGTTAAGGGATGGTATTAAAACAAGTTCGGGAATAATCCGCAGGCCGATAGGCCGAGGACATTCCCGCAGTTGTTTTAATACCATCCCTTAACTCCAGGCCAAGAAATTTGTTAGGTATTTTTAGAAAAATCGCGCACTTCGACGTACTTTTCTGGAATCTCTTTAAAGAACCGCGCTGGATATTGATACAGCATGTCTCCCCAGACTCGACGAAATGTTGCATGCGACATATACAGGCGTTCGCGCGCGCGGGTCATGCCCACATAACAAAGTCTGCGCTCTTCTTCGAGCTCTTCTTCGTCGTCATCCGATTCAGAGTTTCTGACAGACGGAAACAAACCTTCTTCGACCCCGACCATGAAAACGACCGGAAACTCTAGGCCCTTACACCCGTGAAAAGTCATCAGGGGAACACTCGAAGCCATGCCATCCGTTTCGGGAGATTCAGCGAGAGATGTCTGCTCTAAAAATCGTCCGAGCATATAAGGCTTACGACGGGCAAGCTCTTCGTCAGACAATCCGCCGAGTTCGCGCTCTTCGAACTCGATGACGACCGAATTGAATTCTTCTAAGTTGTCGATTCGATCGGCCGCTTCATCCGTACCTTCGGCCTTTAACTCTTCGACATAACGAGTTTGATCGAGAATTCGGTGATAAAGCTCGGACACGAGCAGATTCGGCTGATCCTCGATCCAACCATCGACCATTTTTCTAAACTCCTGAAGCTTCTTCAGTGTCTTACCCGAAAAGATCTGGCCGCCCCCCATTTCGGGCTTGGTTTCTTTCGCAAAAAAATCCCAAAGCGAACCCACTTGCCCCCACCCCTCATCGAGTTTGTCGAGCGTGGTTTTGCCGATGCCACGGGCGGGCACGTTAATAATGCGCTTAAAACTAATCGAATCAGAAGTATTGTACACCAGACGCAAGTACGCCATGACGTCTTTGATCTCTTTTCGATCAAAGAATCGAAGGCCGCCAACGACCTTATAAGGCAACCTTGCTTGTCTCAAGTATTCCTCGAACAAGCGAGACTGCGCATGCGTTCGATAAATAATGGCAAAGTCACTTAAGCTGTATTCCGGAAAATCCTGAATCAGACGCCTGATTTCTTTCACCACGATCTCGGCTTCGAATCGATCATCCGGGCATTGAATTCTAACGATACGATCGCCAACTTCTTCTTCGCTAAAAAGGTGTTTGTCTTTGCGCTGCGAATTATTCGAGATCAACTCGGAAGCGGCTTCGACAATGATCTGGGTCGATCGGTAGTTTTGCTCGAGCTTAACCACATGGGCCCCCGGATACTCGCGCTCGAAATCGAGAATGTTCTTGATATCAGCACCTCGCCAGCCATAGATCGACTGATCTTCATCACCGACGACACAAATATTGGCATGGCTTCCGAACTCGGGGCTAGCGAGTTGCGACAAAAGCAAATACTGCGCGCGATTCGTATCCTGATACTCATCGACATGAATATAGCGATAGCGACGCTGATATTTTTCGCGAATCTGGGGATGATTCTTAAGCAAACGATACGTCGTCGTAATCATTTCGCCAAAATCGAGCGCGTTATTGTCGATGAGCGCTCTTTGATAAAGCTCGTACACTTCTGGAAGTTTACGATCAATGCCCCGGCCCGTAAGCGCGCGGGGGTCGCCGGGCTCGACCGCATCGCACTTCATGCGATTGATCGCGTATTGAAAACTTTTGGGCGGATAAATCTTATCATCAATGCCACGTTGCTTGACGATCGACTTTAACAACGCCAACTGGTCGGAATCATCGTAAATGACGAATGGCTTCGTGAAGGGCAAGGTCTTTGATTCGCGCCTTAAGATTCTTGCGCAAATAGCGTGAAACGTACCAATGTCGAGTGGACCTTGGATTTCATGATGATTCACTCCAGCTTCAGACAAAAGCGTATGAACGCGATCGCGCATTTCTCCTGCAGCCTTGTTGGTAAAAGTAACCGCCAGTACTTGCCAAGGTTTGACATGCTTTCCTGCAATCAAATAAGCAATTCGACTGGTTAACATCCGGGTTTTTCCGGAACCTGCTCCAGCCAAAACCAAGAGTGGACCTTCGGTTTGCAGGACTGCTTCTTTTTGAGGCGGATTCAGACGCTCGACAAACGCAGGAATGACATCAGGAATCTCATTTGCAGCATAGGCGGGCTTCTGACCAGGCTCTTTTGCCGTCTCCTCGCGCGCACTCTCGAAATCAAAATCGAAGTCAAAATCCCTGTTCATGATAGCGGTCTACGCTACTAGAGTGGTGAACGAATGGCAAGGTTCAGTGCGACCAGGCAATCCTGCCCATCTGCCATCTCATTTACTGGGATATTGGTGCGCCCCACGCCCCAATCCCGGATGACGATGAGCTCGCCCTTTTCGTTTCGCTCAAGCCTGCGCTGCCAAAAAATATCGTCGCCGAGTCGAGAAGGTTCTGCAGGGCAAGCCTCCATCAGCAGGCTCGCAAGCTCTTCAGTCGACCCTTCGGCCAAGTACTTGAACATCGGGTTATTGGGTTGTCGATGATACGCAATCCGGGCTGTCCGCTGCATCCAACTCGTATTGATGCCAAGTGATCTTAAGAAATAGAGATTGTCAGCGAGGAGCACGAGCTCAAATCCCTTGGGTGCGGTCAGCGCAGTGATCAGCATTTCTCCGGGCAGTTCTTGGCGACCGAGACGCATTTTTAGGTTTTGTTTTAGGCCCAAATGCTGGCTCAGCAAGCCGAGCATCGCCCAACTGCTGGGTTGTAGTTTGCAGCGATTGTCGTCGGCATCGTCGCACATGCGATGACGATGCGTCGAAAGATACGCCATCCAACGCTGAAATGAATCGACGTCTTTGGTCTTACTAAAATAGAACATCAGCCCCATGAACATATCGCGACTAAAACTATTGCCCGCAGTTTTTCGAATGAGGCGCTTTGCGCGCCAGAAACGACCATCGACATCTTGCGCCTCCTTGATATCCTGGCATCGCTCGAGATCGCCGGTGGCGCAGCGGTAACCCGCGTATTCGACCATGTCGAACTGGTAACACTTTCGATCAAGCGCCATCGCACCTTCGCACATCGGCGCCCAGGTTTCGACTGAGGCGCGAAGCTTTTCGAGCTTGTCTTTGGTTTCGGGCGACAAGGGAGTCGCCTGAGCATTGATCGAGGTCAGAACCAGCAGAGAGAGAATGAATTTAAACATAAGTACCTTTCTAGAGACTGGCACCGGTTTAACAAGGTTCATTTAATATGTAAACTTATTTTGTTTAATTAATATCGAGACGAACCAATTCTTGATTGATTTTTTTGGTTGGGTAACCGAGACTGCGTTCGATCCAGGAATGTTCGAAATGAAGAAAACGCTCTTATTTTTAGCCTTATTTTTAATTGAGCACCCTGCGCGGGCGACTTTGAATTGCAATGGCTTAACCGGTGTTGGCTCGCACGACCCAAAGCCCCTTTATCACGCAAGCCCAGTTCAGGATTTAAAGATTTTAGAACCGAAGGTCTCGAGCCACGACCAGAAATGGGTTTATGCCACTCCCTATCCTGGCATCGTCGCAGCCTACCTTGGCGTCTGGAGCGATCTCGATTTCTCTCAGCGGGTGGATAACGGAGAACCGGCACTAGTCGAGAGATACGCGGGCGCGTTTCAATCTATTTTCTCAGGCAAAAGCGGCTCGATTTACCTAGTCTCGAGCGAGGGATTTTTATTCGATCAAACCAAATTTAAGGGCGAAGCGGTAAAAGCAGGCACCGCTTCGATTTATGATGAAACAAACATTACGGACGCACTGGCTTACCTACATGAGCTCGAAGCCCAAGGAAAAGTAAAACTCTACACGTATCCCGACCGACCTCCCACAGTACCCTCAGACGATTCAGACCTGATCGAAAAAGGAGTACGCTGGGTTCTCCGAAAGCCCGAAAGCGACATCTATTCTCGCTTCATTCGGTTTCATCCGGGATTAAAAGAGCGGCTCGACCAGGCCCTCAGACAGAAGTAAACGAAAATCGTTGAATATCAATGCCCACTTCGACCATAACGGCGATTAAAAATCACTCCTGACACACTATCAAACGCACTGAAGTGCCTATAAAATAAGAGATATGAAGAAGCTGGGGGCTTACTCTTCATTCTCAACCAAATTCATCGTTCTCATCCTGAGTTCAGGGATTCTTGCGTCTTGTAGTTTTAAAATGAATTCGCGGATCGTGCCGGCCACGAGCACTAGCAATTCTGATTCAAGCGCCACACCCACTCCTACAGCCACCCCTGACCCGAGCGGATTACTTGGACTCTATAACGATCCGAACTGGGGCAATCCAAAATTAAAAGTACTTCGTATCGCTGGACTGAGCGGAAATAACGAGGAAGGAATTGACGAAGTCGTCGATTACAATGGTGTGCCTTGCTGGGTTGGCTTTAGCAATGATCAGTTTTTGGGAAAATCAGTTTGGTGTCGCCTGAGCGGAGTAAATACCGAAATCAGTAATCGAGATTTAGGTGGTGGAGACATGCCACACGAACTCACACCGTTTGGCGACAAGCTTTATTTTAGCGCATGGATGGATAGTGGCGACAAACTGTTCGTCTACAATGGTTCTACAGTGACCCAAATCTCGGATTTGAATCATGGAGGCGACGACGCGCCTTACATGATTACGCCCAATGCAGGTGGCGCTTATTTTGCAGCCTATCCCGATTCCAATGGCTCAAAACTGTACTACTACAGAGGTGCAAGCGTTACGCAAATCTCAAACACCAATCCGGGCGGTGAAGATAATCTCGGCAGTTTGGCTTTCGTCGCAGGAAATCCTGTTTTTAAAGCTTCAGACCTTCATGGCTGGGACAAACTTTACCAATACGACGGTACTTCGGTAACGCAAGTTTCGGATTTAAACCCAGGCGCGGCGGATAGCATTGCCACAGTCAAACTTTTACTCGGCAAACTCTATTTTTCGGGTGGTCCAAACGGAAGACTCTATGAGTACGATGGAACCGCAGTATCTCAAATATCGAACACCTATCCGGCCGGCAATGATTCGATTGTTGCGCCTGTTGCAGTAGGGACCAATATTTATTTTGGCGCCATGGAATCTACCGGAAGCTTTTTGCGCCTCTATCAATACGATGGCTCTTCGGTAACCGAAATTTCGAGCACTTCGGGCGGAGGAAATGATGCCCCCAATAACTTTGTCGCCTGGAACAACACACTGATCTACAATTCGTGCGATTCAAATTCAATCATTGGGGTATATCAATTCGACGGCACCACGGTGAATCAACTTTATAATGACGTAAACTATCAGATGATTCCGATGACGAGCACCTCAAACTCAGTTTACTTTGCTCGTTTTGACAATAACCTCAGCATTTATAAATCGTTCAAATACCACAACGGCAACTTTAGCCAAATTTCAGAAACCAATCCTGGCAGAAGCGACGAAATGACTACCTACGCCGTCTCGAGCGACTCCGTATACTATACTTCAAGCACCTATTTCGGTAGCCACCTCTATGTCGAAGCCGGTGGAACAGCCACTCAAATCTCTAATTCAATGTCAGGTGGAGACGAGGCAATGCACTACCTCGCAGGCACCAATACGCAG
>CAIKYX010000071.1 GCA_903831745.1 Oligoflexia bacterium | reverse complement strand
TTTGCTTCTTTAAATCTCCGACTAACAGAACTGGAACCGCTTCGATTTGATAGCGCTTCAATTCAGCTGGGTCCGCGTCTGATACCGCAAATGGAATCTTCGCTCGCATCGACGTGTCCTTATCGACTTGCTTCAGTTCCACGAAATATCCCATTCGCATTAGATCGGCAACCGTTCCAAGCATCTTCTGACAGTGTGGACAGTGGGAATCGAAATAGAGGCGCATCCTATAATTCTTTGCATCTGTTGCTGCTGATTGCGGCTTCTCTACTCGGGCTGCCATTTTCAAAACTGCATCGTCTTCGACAACCCTTGGAACTTGAGCTGCGTAGTTTGCTACGCCAGGTTGCGGGCGACTACTTGCGTATTGCGTAAGTCTTGTCTGAAGGTTTCTCAAAATTTCGTTTTTTGTTTCCAAATATCGAAACCAGTTTTCAATATTTTCATCGGAGGGATTTCTTGCGATCTCCATGAATGGCGCTGGAGGTGTGTAGTCTCCCTCTTTAAAGAATTCATCGTTGGATGGGCTCAAATACTTATTCCACGGGAATTGTGATTTACCTGCAACAGTTGCCGTGCTCGCTGCGGCTTTTTTGGCCGCTGTGCTCACGCTAGTCTTTGTGGCTGGGGCCGGATCGGACTTCTTCCAGTAATCTAAGTCCGGATCTTTGAAATACTGAACATCGCCATCCATCGCTGTTTCTGCGAGAGCCGCCGAGCAAATGAGGCTTAAGACAGCAATGAATATCAGACTATACCGCGATAGCATCGTAAACATCGACTTCTCCTTCGATAGCTTTTTTCAAAGCCAATTCCTTTAAAGTCACTAGATTTTTTTCGCTATCACCAGTTGCCCAGTCAATGTGCTCAAGGATGGGCACCATTCCCACCAGTCCTCGCTTACAAGCTCCACACCCTGCCGATCGTTTCCGGTACATGCGCATTTCCTCGTTACTCGCCGGTAATGCGGAATCACTCACGGGTTGACTGCAATGAGCACAAATTTTTGGAAGAAGCCTTTGAGCTGAACTAAAGCGAAGACAAGATTTGATTGCGTCGTTTTCAACACCAAGACCTTGAAGTCTGCGCACCACTTCTTTTGAATCATTTGCGTGAAGTGTAGATAGAACCAAGTGTCCGGTCGATGCGGCTTGAAAACAAAGCTCGGCGGTTTCACGGTCGCGCACTTCACCGACAAGGATCACGTCTGGGTCTTGCCTTAGCATCGCTCGAAGAGAGTCACCAAAGGTGAGCCGTTGACTCACCTGAACCTGTGTAATGCCAGGAAAAGTGTATTCAATTGGGTCTTCGATCGTTACAATATTCATCGCTTCTCGGTTGAGCGCAGCGAGTGCGGAGTACAGAAGAGTAGTTTTTCCAGATCCAGTTGGGCCTGTGATGAGACAGACGCCATCACCATAACCCAAAGCTTTTTCAATCGCGGCTTTTGCAGAAAGCTCAAGTCCGATGGTATCGAGATCGAACTGTCTTGCCTGATCGAGTAGCCTGAAAACTAGCTTCTCACCGAAGAGTGATGGAATGAGATTCACCCTTACATCAAGAGCAAGCTCTCGAAACGAAAAACGTGCGTCCTGCGCTCGTCCACTGATTCCGATTGAACAATTACTCAGGCGCTTCGCTTCTTGAAGAAAAATGACTTTGTGGATCTCCGGAATCCATTTGAAGGGAATGAGTTCACCATTCACTCGAAAGCGTACTTGAACTCCGTCCCGCTCAGGTTGAATGTGAATATCGGATGCTCTCTGATCCTTTGCTTTTCGGAGCAGATCCTCGTATAAATGACTATTTGGGTTTTCAAATTAGTGTTGCATTTAGATTCCTCCGCCTGGTATGGCTGCACAAGCGGCTTTCATCGCTTGTATCGCTATTTCTGTTGCGGCTGCGTAGTGAATTTCCTGACAGCAGCTCAC
>CAIKYX010000070.1 GCA_903831745.1 Oligoflexia bacterium | reverse complement strand
TGCCGTCTTAAATGGCAATCGAATCGAAGTCATGCATGCGATTGTCTTTGGAGAGAACAGCGCACGCTTATTGCCTGAATCAAAAAAGATTCTAGATGAAGTCGCACAGGTAATGAAAAAGAACCGGGATTCGTACCGAAAAATCCTGATTGATGGACATACCAACAAAGTCGGAAGCCACGCTTCAAATCTAAAATTATCGATCGCGCGTGCGAAAGCGGTAAAATCCTATCTCGTGTACCAAGGAATCGCCGCAAACACTCTCGAAGCTCGTGGATTCGGCGAAAAGAAACCTAAAGTCTCATACATGGAACCGGGCGCGTACGAAATCAACCGTCGGGTCGAATTTAACGTCATCAAATAAAATCACTCTGAACTAGCGGTTCAACCAATCGTAATTGAAACTCACACTCACCCTTGCCTCATCTTCAGAATGGGGCGGAACTTCATGCTTGAGCCAACTTTCAAATAAGATCACATCCCCCACACGAGGATTCAGATCGTGTTGAATGGGTCTTGCCGGACTTGCCATGAATAGAGGTGCACGCGGATCTTCGATTCGAAGCGGACTTGCGCCCTTGGGAACAGAAACATAATACGTACCACTGATCACAGAAAGAGGATGCGCATGAAACGCATGGTAACAATCCTTGGGCATGACATTCACCCAAAGGGACGAAAGCTCGAGCGTACCCGTATCGAATTTGAGACCGAGTTTTTTTGCATAAGCACGTACTTCGCGATCAAGCGCCGTTTTCAAACTTTCGAACACACTAAAATGATGATGAAGCTGCGAAATAGAACCGTAAGAAGTGTATCCTTTTCGATAGTTTTTCTTGCTCCATTTGACACCTTCCGGATCGATACCCGAAAGTTTCAAAGCCGTTTCTTTGATTCCCTGGTGCGTCTTTTTAGGTAAGTTCAGTGCCTGCTGATAAACAAATGTAGAAAAGAGTGGTTTCATTTCGCTTCTTTTTTCTGAGTCTTTTTGGGCGGCACTTCGTAAGTGACGACCGTTACCATCCCTTTTTTGAATTGCTTCCAATAGGCCTTCGCCTCGGTCGCGAGCGCTGTTGGCAGCTCGAGCGTAATCGTCGGAATTCCCATTTCCTGGCCCGCGTAATTTCCAAGTGAACCCGGAAAAAATCCGGTCGACTTGGCTTTTACCTGCGCACGGAGTTCCATGCATTTTTTTACATATTCGGTCGAGAATTGCTCGAGCTTGAGTCCATCCGGGCCGTCGTAATCGATGACATTCAACGGCGAGTGAATCGAAAGAATCTTTTGTGGCGAGAACTTCTCGATCAACATCATCTGAAAGGCTGTCTCGGGTTCGGAGTTCGCGTGTGGACCAGGATATCGCCGTTTGTCGCTCCGAAACTTTTTATTCCACCAGCGAAGCGCATCACGATCCCAATCGCGGGTTGGAAAGTTTCGATTGCAATCCACGCCATGGGCATTCATCCGTGTTTTTGGAAAATCGAAAAATCCGTCAGGGTTAACCAGTGGCGCGATGACCAGACGGGCAGACGGATAGTTCTTCATGTTTTCGAGCGCCCACTCGACCATTTCAAAACCTTGATAGAGCGGCGTGTATTCATCACCATGAACCATGGCAAACACGAGGGTTGTATTCTTCGAATCGGCCGGACCAAACTCGAGATACATCAGGGGACGCCCCTCTACCGACTTGCCACCTGATTTCCATTCGAGAGACCGACATGGGTTCGATCCCCAATTTCGTTTTGCAAATGCTTTGTCGAGTCCTTTGCAGATTGCAGGAATGTCGTTTTCTTCGACCACCTTTTCATTCTCAGCGCGCGCGATTTCAACACTTCCGAGACACAGAAGGCTGGCAAGCAATGCGATGATTCTGAATGGGGGATGGTCAGTTGCCACGTTCTTCCTTTTGTTCCTTCTTTTTCTTATAATAATGCCGGATCACCAGAAAGACGATCAAGGCAATAATGAGGCCGAAGGCTCCTCCCTCTACCCGTTTGATCATTTTAACCACTCGGTCGATATAATCACCGAAATAATAGACCGACAGAATGATGGTTGGGACACTGATCAAAGCGGCCGATCCGTCATAAATGAGAAGTTTTCGGTAAGGAATGTGTAAAAGTCCCGAACAAAAGAAGATGGTCGAACGGACACCGGGCATGAAGCGCGCAGTGAATAAAAGCTTACCTTTATGGTTCTGCAACTTTTCACGGATACCCACAATTTTAGTCTCGTCAATGAACAGACGAAACGGCCAGCGCTTGACGAGCTTTCGACCATATTTGTGGCCAAGAAAAAAGATAATAGTGTCACCGGCCATGACCCCAAACAAACAAACCAAAATCATCAGTCGAACATCACACACGCCGTAGTACGCAAGGATGCCGCCCGCCACCAAGGTGATGTCTTCAGGAATGGGAACTCCAAGTCCACATCCGATCAGAATGAGAAGGATGACCAGATAAGGAATCGGACCATAGTAATCTATTAAGAAATCAACAATCACGTCAAAATTCATTGAATTTAACCATTAGACACGAAGTTTCATTTTTTTGAAAGAGGATGTGCATTTTGATAGGCATCCATCAACTCTCCTAGATTTAAATGGGTATACCGCTGGGTGGTCGAGAGGCTCGAATGCCCCAAAAGCTCTTGAATGCTTCTGAGGTCGGCTCCTGCGCTGAGCAAGTGGGTCGCGAAGCTATGCCTGAGACTATGGGGAGAAGCCTTACGATGCCCATCAATCCATTCCGGTGATATTTCGGCCGCTCGTAGAAGGTGCCTGGCCAAAACACGGGCAATGCTTCGAGCGGTGAGGCGAGACCCTCGAAAGTTCCAAAATACAGCCACGGGATCAGCCCCCTGAATAGTAGGCAGTGCCCTCAGATAGTTTTCGATGGCAGAGCGGGCCTGATCAGGAAGCGGCACCCAGCGCTCCTTACTGCCCTTACCCAATACCCGGATCCAACCTTCACGGGCGGTCAGCTGCTCCCGATTCAAAGCAGAAACTTCGCTCACTCGAAGTCCGCACCCGTACATCAGCTCGAGCAGGGCTTTATCCCTTTTACCGATCCAGGTGGTTTCATCGGGTGAACGCATGAGTTCGAAGATTTCTTCAATTTTAAGAAAGGCCGGAAGTTTTCGTTCCGATTTTGGAGATGGGATTAATGCCAGCCAATTTTGTTGAATCACTTTTTTTCGTTTCAGGTACTTGAAGAAGGTACGGAGCGTACTCATCTTCCTTGCCACCGAAGCAGCCTGATTCGCTTTCATTAAATGAGCACCGAACGACCTGAAGTGGTGGCTCGTCACCTCCGGAAAACCCTGCTCGCTCGTCAGCGAGAATTCAGTTTCGAGGAATTCACGAAATTGATTGAGGTCCTGCGCGTAAGCTCGGAGCGTGTCCTCACTGAAGCTTTTTTCGCTCCTTCCAAACTCGATAAAGGCATTGATCCAGTCCGTGATCACCTGATTCATTCTTATCTAAAGTCTATCTCAGATCCGGTTTCCTGGCGAAACGAATGCAAAACTATGCTATTTTTAAGCACTGTGAAAAGTAACGAAATCAGCACTCATCCTTCGACGATTCATATTATTGGCGCCGGCCTCGCAGGCTCGGAAGCCGCCTATTTTTTGGCGGAGCGCGGTTTCGATGTCGTCCTTCACGAAATGAGACCGATTAAGAAAACCGAAGCCCACCACACCGGACAATTTGCAGAACTCGTTTGCTCGAACTCGCTTAAATCAAAGTCTCCCGTTTCGGCACCCGGAATCATGAAAGCAGAAATGAGAGCCATTGGCTCGCTCATTTTGGATTCGGCCGAAACTGCCCAGGTACCTGCAGGTGATGCCCTCGCCGTCGATCGCGATGTCTTCGCTTTAGCGGTAACCGAGAAACTGAAGAATCATCCAAAGATTAGAATCGAACACGGCGAAGTCACTGCTCCGTTTGAAGGCGAAAACGAAATTACCCTGATTGCAAGTGGCCCCTTGACGAGCGAGGCACTCGCGGGCTGGATTCAAAGCGCAACCGGCGCAGACGATTGTTATTTTTACGATGCCATCGCCCCGATCATCGAGGCATCGACCATCGACATGGAAAACGCCTTCATTGCCAATCGATACGACAAGGGCGGCGAAGAAGCCTATATCAATTGCCCGATGACCCAGGAAGAATATTACGCGTTCATTGATGCAGTCATGACGGGCGAAATGGTGCCCACGAAGAACTTCGAAAAAGAAAAATATTTTCAGGGCTGCCAACCGATCGAAGCCATCTGTGCGACCGGCAAAGATAGCCTGCGCTTTGGCCCCATGAAACCAGTCGGTCTGACTAACCCAACGACAGGTCGCAGACCCTATGCGGCTGTTCAACTGAGACCCGAAAATCGCGCAAAAACAGCTTATAATATTGTAGGCTTTCAGACTCGACTCAAATATGGCGCGCAACAAAAAGCGCTCCGCATGATTCCGGCGCTTAAGAATGCAGAATTTCTTCGCATGGGTTCAATGCACCGAAATACCTATGTGTGTAGCCCGCGTGCGCTTCGTCCGGATCTTTCACTGAAGGGCCATCCGCGTGTTTATCTTGCCGGGCAAATTACCGGGGTCGAGGGTTACCTCGAATCGGCTGCGTGCGGAATGCTTGCAGCTACTTTCATTGCCCAAAGATTGAAGGGCACTCATCACCACGCTCCGCCTTCGAATACGGCTCTCGGTTCGCTTCTCAGCCATCTCACACTAACTGAGCCTAAGAACTTTCAGCCGAACAATATCCAATTCGCACTATTTGATCCTAAGTTTTATGAAGGAACCGATGGTATGGATCGGGCAGAATTACGCGAGACCATGTCGAAGCAATCACCACTTTATTTGCAAGCGTGGATGAAAAGCTGCAAAGAAGTTTTTGAGAAGACTAATTAGACGAAACACCTTTTTGATATTCGGGTAGACTGGAACACGCGGCCTCGGCAGCTACGGTACCAGGGGGATGATCGCGTTCCGCAATGTAAGCCAAGACCGCAGCCCGCGCATCACTCTCCTGATTCGTAGACAACGCGGTCATTTTAATCGAAGCTCCAGTAGGATGCGATTGCGGCTCTTTATCTACATATTCTTTTCCATGAGCTTGAGCCTCGCGTTTCTCTTCTGCCAGACGATCCTTTCTGGCACTGAGCGATTGTGGACCATCTCGTAGATACCCCTGCCCGACGATAATCATTTTTGAACCCTCGGACGTGTTCACAGTTAACTGAGGATAATTGCTTTTATTCACATCTAATCCTTTACTGCTACCAAAATCCTGAATGAACTTTGAAGGTACCGTCATCGAATAGAAACTTCCGTTTCGCCTGATAAAGAAATGCCCTTCTTCTTGAGTGCCTAGTGCAACTTTTTTTCCAATTACCGTCCAGCCATCTCCCCAAGGATGCATCTCGTGGCCGAAGTGCATGATTTTTTCTTTATTCGCCTGAAGTGCCTCTGCGCAGTCAAAATAGGGATTCAAAGAATAGACCTGAGGGGGCGCCTGAAATACAATTTTTTGATTTTGCCTGACCGGCAAATC
>CAIKYX010000069.1 GCA_903831745.1 Oligoflexia bacterium | reverse complement strand
GTAATGGCGTTTTATCAGTAAATATTAGGCGATCTTTAAACTATCTTAAGGTAAAAGCCTATGAAGGCGGTAAAGAATGTCTAGAGGCTCAAAAGTTTGGTTCAATGGTAAAATTTCTTCTGTAGAAGAGGCTAAGATCAGTCTCTTCACTCACGCACTTCATTATGGCACTGGTGCCTTTGAAGGAATTCGTGCTTACAAACAGAAAAACGGCGGCGGAGCGATTTTTCGTCTTCGCGAACACATGGAACGCCTCGAAGATTCAGTTAAAATTCTGGGCTTCGAGCTTTCACACAATACCGATCAACTGGTTCAAGGCGCCATCGACGCTTGCAAAGCCAATAATTACGAAGAATGCTATTTGCGCCCGATCGCTTTTATTGGCGATGGTCCACTCGGTGTTTATCCTGGCCCAAATCCAAAAGTAGATGTCGCCATCCTGACCTGGGAATGGGGCAGCTACCTCGGTGATAAAGGAATCAACGAAGGAACCAAACTCAAGATTTCTTCTTTCATTCGTCCACACGTCAATAGCTCGATGACCAAAGGTAAAATTACTGGTGGCTACGTCACCGGCGTCATCGCCAAGCGTGAAGCCATTCAATTGGGATACGATGAAGCGCTCATGCTTGATCCGGAAGGCTTTCTGACCGAAGGTACCGGCGAGAACCTTTTCATCATTAAGAATGGTGCCGTAAAAACTACTTCCCTGACATCGATCCTGAACGGAGTCACTCGCTCTACTGTGATGTCGATCCTAAAGGCCAGAAATGTTCCACTGACTGAAACACGCTTTACCCGTGATGAGCTTTGGTGCGCAGACGAAATCTTTCTTACCGGAACTGCAGCTGAAGTTACTCCAGTAGCCAATGTCGATGGCAGAAAAATCGGACGCGGCGAAACTGCAGGAAAGCCTGGCAAAATTACCCAGATGATTCAAACGGATTACGCCCGATTGGTTCGCGGAGAACTTCTCGGAGAATTTCCAAAAGAATGGCTGACGCCGATTCGCTAAGAATCCTGTTCGAGGATCAGCACCTCATCGTCCTTTCCAAACCTCCCGGCTTACTCAGCCAAGGCGAATCCACCGGTGAAGAAAACCTGGTTGATTATTTGCGAAAATATTTTGGACGCCACTATGTCGGCCTCGTGCATCGACTCGACCGAAACACTTCTGGCCTGATGGTCGTGGCGAAACGAAGTAAAAGCGCGGATCGGTTGAGCCAGCAACTAAAAGCAGGTGACCTCGTTCGGAAGTATCACGCCATTCTCTGGGGAGAACTTTCGGAGCACGAACATTGGGAACATTGGCTATTAAAGAATGAAGCCACGAACGAAGTCAGAACGGTTCCGCCGGGCACCGCCGGAGCCAAGCTTGCTTCACTTCAGGTACGAGCTCTTAAAAAATTTTCGCACCCGAAGTCGGGTGATGTTTTGACTTACGCAGAATTCGAACTCGAAACCGGGCGAGGACACCAGATTCGCGCCCAATCTGCCGCCATGCATCACTTTTTAATCGGTGATTCGAAGTATGGAAATTCAAAAAGTAACGCACTGTTTCATCGCCCTGCGCTTCATTCCTGCTATTTATCCTTTCTACACCCCATTTCTAAAGAGAAAATGACATTCTCAGAGCCTTACCCTTCAGACTGGGAAGCACTGCATCAATCCTTGAATTAACGGGACTTGTATTACCTTTCTCTAGCTAGGTACACTTAAATAGATGAAATGTAAGCTTTCATGGATGCTAGCTTTATGTATTTTTCCGATCGAGGCCAGCTTCGCGACCGTCGAAGTCCCGGTACTTCCGGATTGGGACCGGATTGGAATGGCAGGCATCGATGCCTCGAGCTTTCTTTACCAATCGACCAATCGCACCACTTCCTCGACCACCATTCAAGCAGCGATCCATGGAAAATATGACTCGAAGAATTTTCACACTCAAGGCGATTTGCAAGCTTACGCATTCCTGACAGAACCACAGGCCGCAGTCGAATCGCAAGAGGCGTACATTTCGACTCAAAAGAACTTATTGGGAAATCATGAACTCACCTTAGGACGTCGTTATCAGGAATGGTCGAAGCTGGATCATGTGTGGGACATGATGAGTTTATGGTCACCTCGTTTTACCTGGGATGAATTACATCCGGAGACCATTGGCATGACCGGATTTTTTTACAATTACTCCAGTCGAGACATTCAGTGGACTGTATTTGGCTCTTTTCTTCGAGTTCCAGAACGAGGAACCCCCACCAGCCTGAAGAATGGCACCATCGCTTCGCCCAACCCTTTCTGGAATCCACTTCCTACTACCGTCACCATCAATGGCAATCCGACGCCCGTGGTTTACAGCCTCTCGACCCCGCCTTTAAAAGAAATTCTATTCAAGGGAAGTCTTGCCGTTCGTGAAAAGTGGCAATTGCCCAGCGGCTTTTGGGAAAGCATCAACTGGGGTCTTCTTCCGGTAAATATGGTGCAAATGGCTGCAGAACCTTTCATCCAAGGAAGCAACCTTGATGTGAACATCCGCCCGCAATTTGCGATGAGAAGCATCTACACTGTCGAAGGCGGGTTCGATGCACCTTCGAAAGACTGGGACCTCTGGTTTTCGGCCAGTCGCGAGAAGCCTTTTCAATATCAAAACCAATCCAACTGGTTGAATCCGATCATTGTTCCGGCAACCATCGTCAGCGCTGGCACAAACGTGCAACTGACTTCGAATTTTTGGTTCAACGGTTCAGCCTTGTTCATTCACGAAGATGCATTCACTCATGCCGGCGACTTGCCCAACGTCAACCTTCAGTTGCCATCACGTTTTCCGCTCAAGCAGGGAATCAAAATCGGAGGCGACTGGCATTTTACAGACTATACCCACGCGAATATGGCGTGGACTCAGGATCTCCTGCAACAGAATCATCTGATTTCGGTTTATATCGAGCACCATCTTCGAGAGAAAAGCAATATTACGCTGGGTGCAGGCGGCGACTTCATGGTCTGCAAATCCACCAATGGATGGGTGGGACAATACTACGGTGACGACCGTTTGAGAGGCTGGTTCAGTTATGCTTTTTAAGCCAAGGAAGAAACGAAACATCAATCAAAAGAAAATCACCGTATGGACTTCGGCAGTGCTGCTGACAGTTCTCTCGTCCACCGGTTGCGGAATTCTCGGTAAGAAACAAAAACCCGATGGCAACACCAACATCGCGGCAGCAGGGTGTCTCGATAACTCAAAAGACCTCGTCAATCGTTTCATTACCGGCCAAATGACTCAGTCCCAATGGAAAGCTTCTTTTGATTGCATCAATCAGTCGCTCGGATTTTTTCAGGAATACGTCAGGGGCTCGACTCCAGGGGGCTATACTCAAAGCGACATGTACAGCATGGTCAAACAATTCTTATTGACCAACAAGCAATTCACCCCCGGTTTGATGACTGCTGCATTTGATTTGAAGCGCGCCTTATTCGGCGGTGACGATCAGAGCTTGTCGCTCGATCAGGTCGAACTCCTCAAAGCAGCACTCATCCACCTTCGCGACATTACATCAGAGCTGATTCCCTACTTGCAACTCAGACAACAGGCGAATCCTGATCTGAATCAGATCGTGGGCATGGTCAATGCGTTTCAGACGGCGGGCGAGCAACTATCCGATTACATTCACACGCTTCCTACCGGATCTTTGACCTCAAGCACGGTCGAGTCACTGATTACCGAACTGACCAACTCTCTTGGGCTTCCGGTTTTTGACGATCTGAGCGGAAAAATCTTTCTTACCAAATGGCTGATCTTCAATACCCGTCGGGATGAAATGGAAAACACCGACTGGGCAGACTTCTTTAAAACCGCACTCGGAGTAGGTGGAATTTATATCGCCTACCAAACGGCGGTAGGAACTGATCCCACTGCGCCTCAAGGAATGGTCTCTAGCCGACTGAAAAACGACTATCACTTTCGCGAATTCGTCTGGCATCTGGCCTCACTCCTAAAGCCGTACCTCGAAAATTCAATTGCCAAGCACAATGGATTCATTCCATTTCCGATTTTTGATCACATCGTCGACGAAATTCCAACCAGTCTCTTGGGCGATATTCCCGCGTCCGACCTGAAACAGGCACTTCGTCCGATGATCAGAAAGATCTTCTTCTCGAGCAGCCAAATGGGCATCGACCAGAAAACCGTGGACACTGCCTACGGCCTTCTCGGTGACGTGGTCAAGAACCTGGGACTTGCGGACCGGATGTATGAACGCATTGGAATTGATCAACAGTCGGTCACTCCGGCAGTCATGCACAATGCCCTCGACGCCTATGAGTCGACCCTGACCGATCCGAATGACAAAGTGCACTTTACGACGGTAAAGAACACCATCTTCAATTATCAGCCCACCATGGTGCGAGACCAAAACACCGGTAAGACTTATGCAATGTACGAAAAGAACCTGGGGTATTCGAAAGACCAAGTTTTTATCACGCTTGCACTGCAACGATTAGTCGAACACTTGCAGCTGGCATACGGAACCGGAAATGGATTCTTTCAATCCGCCGATTTTCATAACTTCTTCGAAGATTACCTGTATCAGACCTCTCACATTCTATTCTCTTTGAAGATGGTCGACCCGACTTCGGTACATTTCGGCGAGAAGCGTTTTTCTGACATCAATCTTTTCACTCCGGTGAGCAAAGGCGATGCCCAAGTCACCGTTCAGGAAATCGTTTACTACGCAATGATGATCATCAGTTCGAGCGAGACCGGAAGCCAAATGCGTGCAGCCATTACTCCGATCTGCGATCTCGGCCAAGGCGTCGATATTCTCGGTTGGGAATACCTTTCTCCGGCTTGCTGGAGAAATCAGCTTTTGCAGACCATGCCGAACTACCTCGGTAACTTTCCGCATTTTCAGGCGTACTGGAATTCGATCTCGAATACCGACCGCATCCAGGCCATCAAATGGCTTGAACACGGGTCACGCCGAGGTGGCTATTCGAATGATAACCCTGTCGGATCCTACGATCTGGGCGCGTTTGCAACTGCCATGTATTACACCGAATCACTCTTCACCCGCTTTGACGGCGATTGGAACTCTACGCTGAACAAGAATGAAGTGAATAGCGCTTATCCGGTCTTTAAGACCTTGATCGAAGGGTTTGCGCCAATTGCAGGCGGCAACGATTTTATTTTAAAAGGCGCATTCACTTACATTGTAAAATACCGAGCGATGCCGGATACCAGCGGAAACCTGCAAGGACTGGCCAAGCTGGGATTCTGGTTGATTGAATACTCCTTGCCTGGAACGCAATACAGCACGGATCGCATGGGCGTATACAACATCATGTGTTTAATTTCGTCGCCTGAAATTCCACAAGGAACGGATTCGAAAACGATCATGGCTTTTAACGCCCAAATGTGCGCAACTCAATGAAATGAGCTCCCGCCCTAGAATTCAACCCGTCCATCTCGACTATAGAAATGCCGAAACTCCGTACTCGTCGATTTTCGATGATATTTATTTTTCGGTCGAAAACGGGCTCGAGGAATCTGACTACCTCTATATTGAGGGCGCAGGTGTTCGCGCCCGCATATCTGATCACTCGAGACAAGAACCCATTACTGTCGGTGAGATCGGTTTTGGTGTCGGTCTGAACTTTCTTCTGACCCTTCGAGAATTCGAGAAGAATGCGAGCCCGGAACAGAAGCTGTATTATTTTTCGTGCGAACGATTTCCGGTAGTGAAAGAGGATTTGATTGCACTCTATCGCCGGTTTCCGGAACTGCAAACACAAGCAGATGCGCTGCTCGACCAGTACCCGATTCTGACTCCTGGGTTTCATACCCTGAGTTTCGCCGGGGGGCGATTCATCCTGTACTTCATGCTGGGCGAAGCTGATCAGATGTTCTCACAATTATCACTACCCCGTTCACACTTGATTCGACATTGGTATTGGGATGGCTTCAGCCCGAAAAACAATCCGGATGCATTTTCGGATGAGCTTTTTAAAACTATTCTACGAATTTCTGATCGACCGGCCCGAGGCTCGAGCTTTACGGTTGCAGGCTGGGTCAGGCGTTCGCTCGAAGGACTTGGAATTCGAATCGAGAAAAGAAACGGCTATGGGCTTAAGCGCGAATGCCTGATCGGCCATATCGAAAAACCGGCAGAACTGGCAGAGCCGCAACCGTGGTTTTCGAACGAGAATGTGAAGATTGCAGATCCAAAGCGGGATTCGATCGGTATCATCGGAGCAGGTTTGGCAGGAAGTGCGATTGCGCGGGCATTGGCGGAGCGCGGATTTCGAGTCGAAGTCTATGATGCTCATGGGATCGCATCCCAGGCATCCGGAAATCCGGCCGGACTCTATAATATCCAACTCAGCGCCATCCCAAATCCTATTAGCAGGTTCTCGCAACTCTCACTCGTTCATTTTCTGCGCGAATTGCATCAACTTGGAATCCCTCATCAATCAGGAATTCTCCGCACCGGCGATCCTTCGAATGAAGGACTCCTGAATTCGGAATATCCTGAAAGCTTTTATGAAGTCAGAAACGATTCCGTCTTTTTTCCGCACTGTGGAATCTTAAACCCGCGCACTCTCTGTGAAGCGCGTTTGAACCATCCCAATATCAAGATCACGTCTCAACGCGTTCGTCACCGAAACGAAACCGGGCATTCGCAAGTGGTCTATGCCATGGGCGCGGATTACCTGCTCGCCGATCAAAAGTTTGATCACGAAATCCTGACGCAATTTCCGTTCCGCTCGGTCCGGGGTCAAATTCTGATGCTAGAACCAAACGCGAGCACTCGCGAACCAGCATCGACTCTGATGAACTCGAACTACTTTACACCTGTTGCGCCGGCGATCACCGGAACTGACCATCACATCCTGGGCTCGACTTATCAGGTAAAGGGAATCCTGCCCGATCAGGAACGACTGGATACCGATTCACTCATTCAGGAAGCCCGGGAGAAATGGTTTCCCAACCTCTCAATGGCGCAGGTAAAATCAATCAGAGTGGGATACCGCCTCTCGACTCCTGATAAATTACCGGTGCTAGGCCCCCTTTGTGATCCGAAGTGGCTCGAAACAAATTACGGCAAAGCCATGCGCGGCGGAAGAAAGAGCGGAATTCCTTTACTCGAGACCAAAAGCGGTGAATGGATTTTTATGGGTTTTAGCTCGCGCGGAATCGTACAATCTTCTCTGGGTGCAGAAATTTTGGCCAGCCTGATGTGCGGAGAACCACTTCCTGTCGAAAATGATCTCTGGCACCATTTACATTCAGCCCGCTTTTTCGTGCGAAACCTTAAGAAATTGGGTTAGAATGAACTCATGAGGCCCATTACTGCATTATTGATTGTGAAGAACGAAGCGGTTTTCATTGAGCGCGCCTTAAACTCATTGCTTTGGTGCGACGAAATTGTGGTGGTCGACGCTTTTAGTACCGATGCTACTTTAAAACTTTGCACCGAGCCTGGTGCCCCTTGGGCAAGCCGTCTGCGTTTTATTCAAAAAGAGTGGCTCGGGTTTTCGAAACAAAGAAATTTCGCACTCGAGCAAGCCAAGCATGAATGGGCTTTTTTTCTGGATGGCGATGAATCGTGCTCTCCCGCGCTGAAAGACAGGATTCAGGAACTGCTTCGACAAAACTCCCTCGAGCCCGCACAGTACAAGATCCATCGACAAGAATTCTTCCTGAAAAAACCCATCCGACACGGAATCTGGAATCCCTCGTATCATCTCCGTTTCTTTCCGAAATCCCAGGTGCAATTCATCGGAGACGTTCACGAAGGAATTGAAAGCAAGCTTCCAGTCAAAACCATTCATGAATCAATCATCCATGTCGAAGACCTGAGAATTGAACGCTTTCTCGGAAAGCTGAATCACTACACCACGATTCAAGCCCAAAACGACTTTGACCGAGGGCGAAAGACCAGCTTCTGGCGTATCCTTGTGTCGTTTCCAGCGATGTTCTATAAGAACTACATCTACTACGGCTCCTATAAAGACGGTAAAGAGGGGTTCATCATCTCCGTTTTAGAGGGGCTCTCTCGTACCGTCCGCCATCTGAAAATCTGGCAACTTCACCAAATTTCGAGAAGAAATACCCCTTAATCCCGTATCTACGATTTTCGTTTAACAACAAATTCCATTGGCACAGCGACAAAAAAGCCCATGTTTCTCGGGCCAATTGTTAGCAAAATTTAATTGACTTTTTCAGTCAACCATTTAGAATGAAGGTAACCCCCCATCTATTCCATAGATTTGAATACGAAATAAGGAGTATTACGTATGAGCTCACGTAGAATTGCAGCACTGGTTCTTTTCATCGGCACAGCCCTACTTCTAACAGTAGTGCATCAGAGTAAAACCAAAAAAGTTGTACCCGAAATTCCACTCGGTCAGAATGCCAAGGAAACATCCGAGCAGACTGCCGGTCAAACTGCCTCTGACCAATCCGATGCCGCCAATTCAAAATCTGGTTCTGCTACTGCTGCAAACGCAGTCGACCAAGTAAAACCCGCCGAACCCGCAAAGAACTGTTTTGCATTCGAATACCAACATCGTAAAGAAGATCAAAACCGTGACATCGAAGACTTTCTTGAGTTCTCAAATGCATTTCCGGTGCTCGATGGCGTGAACGAAAAAAGCATTTGCGTGAAAGTGAATCAAAAGCCAGTTGCGTTCAAGCTCCTTCATAAGGACGCGAAACCAGAAGTGATGATTGGCGCAGTCGTGGGCCCCGAGTCAGTGATTCGAGTCGCCTACTGTTTGGGAAAAGCTCCGTGCAAAGAATCCTGCGAAGTGAAAAGCAATGCCTTCATGGATGACCTGATGTCTGACAACGAAGCCGGTGACTCATTCAAGGATTCGTGGGGCGACGACTCTCAAGGTGCCGCCCAAGAACAGAAGAAGAACTTAAAAGAAAAAGTCAAAGAAGTACGTTCTATTGCCAGCGCATCTGACCTCAACAACAGCCAGGTGATGAGAACCTGGAACACCCTGCAAAAACAAGAATGGGTTTGCAAGAAATAAAGGAGTATTGATATGGGTATTTTTGAATTTATCAGAGATAATTTTTTTCACGTAGCGCCAATTCTGGCAGCAGGAATGGTGGCTCTTGCCATCATCCTCGAAAGATCACAAACCCTTTTCAAGGTTTATTCGATTCCGAATCCAGATGGTTTTCAGGATCGAATTCGTGATCTCGTCAGCCATGGTAAAATGACCGATGCCATTGCATTTTGCAATCAGTTTCCGGGAAAACCCAGCGCTGAACTCGTCAAGATTGCAATCGGTCGAGCCCACCAGCCGGAAGAGCTCATCATGAATGCCATCGAACTCGAGCGCAACAAATACGCACAACGAATCCAAAAGCGCACGAACTACCTGGCTACCATCGCAAACGTAGCAACCCTGCTCGGTCTCGTAGGCACCATCGGCGGTCTGATTGAATCCTTCTCTGCCGTAGGTCACGCAGACGCGCAACAAAAGGCCGCCCTTCTGGCCAACGGTATTTCGACCGCCATGAATGCCACGATGCTGGGTCTCGCCGTAGCGGTTCCCTGCATGATCGTTTTCAGTTTTTTCATCAATAAAGCCAATCGCCTGGTTGCCGAACTCGAAGCTTCAGGGCTTTTGGTACTCGATTCAATCATGGTTCATAGCATTGGCGGCGATGAAGTAGCCCAATCCGAAAGGAAGGCATCATGAGTTCGAATTTCGGAAGTTCGAATTCACAGGAAGTGGATGTCAACATCACCCCGATCATTGACTGTTTTACAGTTTTGATCACGTTCATGCTCGCGTCTGCCAGTTTTCTGAGCATCGGCTTTTTTGAAGCCTATACTCCAGGATCGAGCGCAGACCCCGGATCAACTGAGCCGGATACCGAGGCTGTCATCCGAATCAAACAAAACCAATCAGCCGAGCTTAAAGTCAAAGGCAAGAAAACCTATACGATGAGCTTTGATCTCAAAACGCCAGAAGGCCTGAAAACTCTGGAACAAGAAATCGGTAAGCTCGAAAAAGAACACCTTCAGATCAACCAATACCTGTTGACTGCAGAAGACAGCGTACCCTATCGGCAGATCGCGTCGGTGATGGAACAGCTGAATACTTCAAAAATACCGGTCGTCGTGGGAGATTTCTAATGCTTACGCGAAAACACAAAAGAAGACTCTTTGGAAAAGCAAATACGCACAAAGAAAGCGGAGAGATGAGCCTGCAAATCACTTCGATGGCGGATATCTTTACCATTCTTCTCGTGTTTTTGCTAAAGGGCGTGGCTTCTGATGCCATCCAGATCAATCCCTCCAATGGTACCCAACTTCCCATGGGTATCCACACTACTCCCTTGGCGGAAACCGCTCTGCAGCTCGAAATCTCGAAAACCGGCATTTTGGTAGAAAAAGAATTTGTTTCTGCCATTGATGAGGCCAACAGCACTTTGCCAGCCCTTCAACAACGGCTTTCGAAAGAACGCGAACGTCAAAAAATTATTGCTCAGGCGAACAACACAGTAAAAGTCGATCCACGAGTGATTGTCATCTCAGATCAAAGTATCCCTTTCGCCAATATCAAACCCATCCTCCGAACCCTGGCTTCGCAAGGTTATTCGGAGATCAAATTCGCAGTCGTGAATAACGAGAAATAAATCCTATGAACTTGAGCTTGCTTCACGCATTACTGATTTTAGCCAGCCCTACAGCGGCTCACGCCAGTGATGCTCCCGTGGATGCAGCAGTCACAGATGCGAAGCTGACAGATCTAGCGGCGTTGAGCATTCAAGATCAATCGATCACCAAGTTGAAAAAGCTTCTTCATCAATATAAAGGTAGTCCGCAGGAAGCAGACTTACTTTCGCGTCTGGCGGATCTGACGCTTCAACGCTCCGGAATCACCTTCCGAATTAGTGAAGGAACGTCTGTAAAAAGCAAATCTCCGCTCTATATGAATTCATTGCTCGAAGGCATTCGGGTTTATTCAGAACTACTCAAGAAATTTCCGAACTATTCTGGCGCCGCCGCAGCTATTTTTAAACGCGGTAAAGCATATAAGGAACTCGGAAAAATCAAGGAAGCCACTCTTGATTTTCAGGAGCTCGATCAACGCTTTCATGATTTTGAATCTCTCGACTCAGCCTTACTCGACCTTGCAGATTTCGCGCAAGATGCAAATCATCACGCCGAAGCCCTGATTTACCTTGCTAAAATCGAAAAGATTGCCGGCAGCGAATACTATCCAGTTGCCCTTCATCGAACCGCCTGGAGTCATTACAATCTCAAGCAATACCCATCGGCAATCGACTACCTTCAAAAAGAGATTAACTTTTACTTCGACCGTTTGACCGCTAATTCACATGCAGAAACTGCCTTTCTCGAAGGCGCCTTCAATGATTTGGCACTGTTCGAGTTCGAAACCTTCAATCAAAAAACCACTTCAGGCTCGATGGCGCCGGTTCTCGATCTCATTCAAAAACTCGATCGCAATCAGCACTATTTCGGCACAACGGTGGCCAAGTTCTCAAAACTCCTTAAAGCCTATGCCTTGCACCAGGATCTGCAAAACCTCGGGCACGAGTTGATGAAGCGAAACATTCAAAGCCCACAGGCTTCCGAAGTGGCGCTTTTGTTGTTTCAATTTCATTTTGAGCGCCGTGAATTTAATCACCTGGGTTCGATCCTGACGGATTTGAATCAAATGAGAAAAGCAGCTCCCAACGCAGAACTCGACCGGAAGATCGAAGTTGCACTGTCTAATTCACTTACCGAACTGCATAGACTGGTGATCAAGAACAAGGCAGCCACAGAACTCGGCACCCTTCTGCGCCCTCTGACCTCGCTCACTGAATCGGTATCCGATCTACTGGGCAAAGAAAATGCTACAGCACTTCTGGCTAAGTACTCGCTGGCAGAAACCAATTTTGAGCTTGGTAATTTCAAACAAGCCACACTCGACTATCTGGAATTACTAAACCCGGCATATGCAGCTGTACTTTCATCAAAAAAACTGACGACCTCGAGCCTGACCTTGCGACTTCTCGCTTCGCGATTTCAGGAAATTAAAAATGAACATTTGATCGCAAGCCCAATGATCATTCGAAAAGCGTCAGACCCGGTCAGCGCGACCTCAAAAGTTCAATTGGCCCTGATTCAGGAATGGACGGACTGGGTTCATACCTCTATGCGCGACCTGAAGCCAAAAGCTCCAGTCGAAGAGCAGCAGTCATGGATTTCATTCACCCTTGAAGCTTACAAGCTCGGCTACGAATACCTGAACCGAGATACTTCGATGACCGGGCTCGAAAAATTTGCCTTTGATTTTTCTCAGGAGAAGGAATCGGAAACTGCTATCAGCATTGTTCTCGATACTCTATCGCTTTCGCAAAACTGGGAAGGCCTTTATGCACTAGCAGAACGCATCAATGCTACACATCCTTGGAAAGCACCTGCCTTTGCCAAAAAAGTGCAAGAGATGCGTGCCGACACTTTCCTGAAGATCACACTCAAAACTGAGGACCCTGCTCTCCTTCTGGCCCGAAGCACGTCTTGCCTGAACGAGTTCGAACATTCGAGCATTAGCCAGGAATGCCATATCCTCAAGGCCAAGTCCGAACTGAAACTGAATCACCTCAAGGAAGCAAATGACGAGATCACGCATCTGTTGAGCGAAGTAAAAGACATTAAAAAGCGTGAATCACTCTTACTTCTTCGTGCAGACGCCCGCACCCAGCTCGGACAAATGAGCCTGGCCCTCGCCGATCTGACTGAGTATCAAAAACTCACTCATTTTGAGGATTCAAAAATTACTCAGAATCTGCTTCAATATTATTGGTTCAAGCGCGACCAAAAGCACCTTTCGGAAATCATCTCTAATTCCGAAGCCTGCAAATCAAAATCCGAAGACTTTTGTGACTCTTACCGGGTAGTGCAACTCCTCGAATCCGGAAGTCAGAAACATCCTGCTTACACAGCCGAGTTCAAGAACACGATCAAGGCACCTAAGGGCCAAATTGCAATTTGGGCGCTTCTCGCCTTAGAGCAACCCAAGAAACTTCCGTTTCAAGATCGACTCATCCTGCTGCAACGACTTGCCGGCTCGTGGGAAAACCTCGATCCATTTTTTCAGATTCACCTTTTTCCGGTGCTCCAAGACCGGGTAAAAGATGCTCTCGAAAGCATTCGCCTCTCTTCACCTGGCATCGCCCCCCTGACCTCGACTCCAGAGTCGATCGAACGCCGCATGAAATTGACCCAGGATATCGACGCTACCTTTGCCAAGATCATGCGCCTGAACTGGATTGAACTCAAAATCAAAGGTGCAAGCGAATTGTCCGAGATCTATCAGCGACTTCTGGACGACCTTCGCGGAATCCATACCCCTGAGAACCTCCTGACCCCGTTCGTTCAAAAACTTGCCGAAACCAAAAAAGCCGTACAAGACCTAAAGAACATGTCGATGACTTTTCCGGCACGAAGCATTGCCTCAATGCAAAGCCCGCAGGATTTGTTGTTGTCTGCTGAAATCAAAAAAGAAATCCCAGTTCATCTCTGGGACGAATGGAAAACCGGTGTCATGAATAATCAAAGAGACTATCTCTTTTATCTATTATCGCTCATGGAAACGAGCGCACCGGTTCTCAAAGCAAATTCATCTGCAATCAAAGGCCTGGCACTCTTGACAGGTAACGCGCCGACCGAAGCCTATGAATTGATTCGTGCTGCTCCGGAATCTGCGTGGAAGACGTCCTTACTTGCGATGTTTCAAACAGGAAGGGGCAATGAATGAAGACGATCATTATCCTGACACTATTCATGCAGTTCACTCAGTGCTGGGCACAAGAAGGTCAAAAACGAGCAACCGTCATTAACTTCGAAGATGAAGTAGTCGAAGGGATTAATCGAAAACCCCTCGACTCAGTCAATCAGATCAGCGAACGGGATGGAAAAAATCGCCCGCACCTCTATCGAAAAAGAGCGGGCTTTTCTGACCTGGATACGCTTCTCACGGAAGAATTGAGGCTACAACAATGAAATACTTAATTTCAACAAACTTTGGACAATCGCTAAGATGGAATGGCAAGGATTTACTGTCGCTGGGCCATCCGGTTAAATACATCCTTCAGAAAAAGAATGATCAGCTCTTGCTTCGTAGCTTTACCTCTGAA
Organism: Oligoflexia bacterium; assembly: GCA_903831745.1. GTDB lineage: Bacteria > Bdellovibrionota > UBA1018 > UBA1018 > CAIMNF01 > CAIMNF01. The sequence continues at coordinate 45,931 of CAIKYX010000069.1, read as the reverse complement.
GAAAATGTAAGCACTTCCTTGAAGTCTTATTCTCTAAAAAACGCTGGTTCTGACCAGAACCTCACCCTTTCGCCCAGCGCTTTCGACCGCATCGAGATCAAACTCCTGAATTCGATCAAGCCCGCTAATTTTATAGAAGCTGCTCGTTTGCAAGTCGCACCGCTCAGCACGATCGGAATGGCGCTTCCGGAAGATATTGCGTTTCAGAAGAAGATCAAACAATTTTCGACTGCCGGCGTACTCATGCTTCTCGCACTTTTTGTCACCAAGGCCATGGAACCGGATTTGAAAACAAACGAAGATTTGATTCCGAAGAAATATGCGAAATTGATCATGACTCCTCCGAAAGAACACCTCAAAGAACCAGCAGCAGGTGGCTCAGCCCAAAGCCAAGCTCAGGCAAAAGGAATCGCGCGAGCGTTTCAATCGAAAACCGTTCAGAAGAACATCCGAAATATCCTGAAAGGCGGCCTTTCGAAATACTCGATTATGGCTACCGGTCGAGCAATCGAATCGCTTTCTCAAAAAATTGCGGGCGCCACCCCAATTACCGGTGTTGGACTTCAGAAGAAAGCTTCCGATCTCTATGCCGGAACCCAAACGGGTAACTATCAAATGGGTTCAGACTCGGGCTATGGTACCGGTCAAGGCACCAACATCAAGGGACAAGGTAAGGGCCAATTTGAAGTGGGCTTGAATACCCAAGATGCGACCGTCGAAGAAGGCTTGACCAAAGATGAAGTGGCAAAAGTCATTCATAGCCACATCAATGAAATCCGCTATTGTTACGAAGCAGCAATCCTGAAGGACCCTACTCTCGCAGGTAAGGTCATGATTGATTTTAAGATTAATGCAACCGGCATGGTACCCAACGCCGGAGTCGGCGAAGAGAGCCTGACCGATCGCCAAGTAGGTTCTTGCTTGATTGGAAAACTGAAAAACTGGAAATTCCCGCAACCGCGAGGCGGAGTCATGGTCGCAGTCTCTTATCCCTTCGTGTTTAAGAGTCTTTCGAGGTAATTCGTCATGAAACCATTCAAATTCATTACAACTCTATTATTAACACTGGCCGCTCAATCAGCTACCGCTGCTTCGTCTGACTTTCATGTCTCTCAGGCCTGCATGACCGATGAGTCCTGGACCGTCAATTCATCTGAGCACAAGGTCAGAATGGAAAAGTGGCTCGGTCGTTTTCAGGCGTTCACCCATCGAACCGCTTCGCCGCTATTTTCATTTTCACAAGCCATTCTCCTCAAGCGACTGAGTTCGCTGATGCAGCAATCAGACTTTGAACGAGGGTTCTCCGAATATTGGGTGGGACGAATTTTCTTCGAATTGAACATGGACGCACTTGCCCATCAGGCCTTTCATTCAATTTATGAAAACTCAGAAATCAGCGAAGTAAAAAAGGCCGCTTTTGTTTGCATGGCCCAAATCGAAAAACGAAGTCCGGATTGGAAATTGCCTGCAGAAAACTGGAGCAACCTGCCCTTTTCGCCGCAAGATTCAAACTCAGATGCAGAAGCTTTGTTTTTAGCCCTTCTGGGAAATCACCATTCCGAAGCCTTACTGAAGAGCCTTCCCGGAGAATACCAGGCGTTTCTTCGAGGCTTCGAAGCCACTCACCAGCGTAAGTATTCAGACGCCATTGCCGAGTACACTTCATTTCTTTCGTTTCTGAACCTTCATCCCGCTCACTTTTTGAATCGTTATGTCGATGATGCCCACTTGTTTTTAGGTCGGTCACTCTACTCGGTTGCCCGATTCAAGGAAGCAAGCGAGCAGTTTCAAAAGGTGAGAAAGACTTCAAACCTTCAGATTGAGGCCTTGAATAATCTTGCATGGGCTTATTTGCTCGACCAGCGCTATGACGATGCCATCGGAATTTCGATGCAGCTTCGTACGGGTGCCCTAAAAAACACTTTTTCTCCGGAACCTTTGATGGTTTCCGCCATGGCATTGAATGAACTGTGTCTTTACCCTGATTCGATTCGAGTCATGAAAACCTTCGTGCAGGACTACGCTTCGAGCTTTAACTGGCTTGAGAACCACCAAAATGCTGACAACTGGTACGCGGAAGCGCTTAAGCGATTGAAGCCGCAAGCCCCAGGTGCTCCGAAAGAAGCGGTCACTGAAACTGCAGTTCCCATTAAGGTACTGGGTGAATGGGTAAAAACTCCTTCATTTTTAACCCGCCAGCTCGAAATCAATCAATTGATCGAAGAGACCCATAAGATCGCTTCACTTCAACATCGCGGTGCCAATGAACAAGATCAACTGACCAAAGCCTTTCTCGATAACGCAGGAACCTTTGTCAAAGACGTAAAGATTGCCAAATTGAAGCTTAAAACCGGCGAGGCACTCTCTGCTGAATGGAGTGATAAATACGTGGTCCTAAAGAAGCAGCTCACCGGACTGACCCGTTTTTACCAAGCATCAAAAGTATGGAAGAATATCGCCAAGAATTACGAGAAAAAACTTCCAACCTATCGGCAGGAATTGGTTCGTAAGATCAATGTCGACCTGCAAAAAAAGAATCAACATTTGCTGAGCGAACTTCGCAAAGTTCGTGAAAACACCGATCTGATTGAAATCGAAATCTACAACGGTGCAAGCCAGGATCTGATCTGGAAAAATGCCCACCCAGACTTTGCTTCGCTCTCTGAAAAAATGAAGGACGACAAAAAACAAGCAAAGCCTTCGGAAGTTTGGAACTGGGGACGCTTTCTCGCTTCTGACATTGAAAACGCCGAAGTTTGGGAAGATGAGTTGGGCGCACTGAAAGCCGATATCTCGGACCAATGCAATCAGAAGGATCGTTATATGAAAATTAAAATGCAGTTGAAATTGTCCGGAGGCAAATCATGAAAAACACCCAACGTTACTACCTTTACAAGGATGGCTCACTGCTGGGCCCGCTGAACGAAGACCAATTGAATGCCTTAAAGGTAAGCAAGAAAATCAACCAGTACTCCTGGATCATCGACGAAGCCAAACAATCCTGGAGCCCGATCACCGCCGCTCCTTCGGAGAATCCGTTTCAGATGACCGAGAAAGCCATCGGTAAATCGGAGCTCACCGGTGCATTTGTTTTCATGAAGCAGCCCTTTCTCGGCGTGATTCAGGGCATTCACTCCTTCGGCGTAGAATTACTGGTCAAGCAAACTGCATTGAAATCGCTGTCTTTGATTCCAGAAAGCATTATCCGTCTCAATCTCGCTGACGAAACCAATTCAAAAGAATTTCACACCCAAGTGAAATACCAAGGATCGGAACGACATCCTGAAGGCATCTTACTGCGCTTCGGCTGGATGTCGGCCCTCGCTCAACTGTAAATCTAACAAAGGAGTTACTCATGAAGAGTATCATTTTAACCATTCTATTTTTCTTGTCGATTTCTCAAGCCTGGGCTGAAGAACCTCCTAAGGCCCAACCCGGTCTCGAGACCGGCGAACAAGTGGATGTCAGTAAAATCACCGACAAATACTGGGCACAAGGTAAAGATACCGAGCTCGGCGTGGTTCAAAACCGAAAGTACACGAGCTCCGGCCGCCTCGAACTGGGACTACTTGCCGGTACCACTTCAACCGACCCATTTCTGAGTGTGCACCAGTACGGTCTTTCGCTGGGTTACCACTTTAACCAGTACTTCAGTGCCCATCTGATCGGCTGGAAAGACTCGGTATCGCCTTCAGACGCCTATCGGGCATTTCAAGCGCAAAATCCGGGTTATGGCGTAGGCACCAATGCACCGAAGAACTTCTACGGCGTGCAGTTTAATGAAAACTTTCTTTACGGAAAAGCGAGTCTCTTCGGCAATACGATCATTTATGTGGATTTGTTTTTGCTGGGTGGGTTTGGAATCAATAACGCCACTAATGGAAATAGCTTTGCGCCATTTCTAGGCCTCGGACAGAATATCCATCTCAATCAGTATATGGCTATTCATCTGGATTACAGGATCATGCACTTCAGTGAGAATGTGCCGTACCAAGGATCACTGCAGCAGCGTTCAAATAACACCGATGCAGTGACCCTGGGACTGAGCTTGTTCTATTAGAAATTAAGACCGATTTTTTGCTGATCGCCGGTATCTGGAGCAGATTCCATCACTGGACTCTCGAGTGATTTATCGTGTGCAACCGCATAAGCGAATGCTTCTTGGGCTGACACTCTTCCGTCGCGATCGAGGTCAGAACCGACCAGGGTTCCATCCGGAGTCTGCATCGCAAATGCCACAACTACGTTGTAGATGAAAGTATCCCAAAGTCCGTCGTCTGAACCCCAGCTCAATTCAACGTCAGTTGCTGCTGCCATCACTACACGATTTGGAGCTGCACCCGGACGAACCATGCCGCCGCTATAGCAAGGCTCATGAATTTGAAGCACTTCTTTTGCAGGAATTGCAGTAATCATCGCTTGAAAATCAGTATCATTCATTTCGCCATCGGCTAGAACGATGGTTGAATTACCGCCTTGACGATCGCCATGATCATTGGTGGCAATCAACAAGTGATCTTCAGCGGTGAGCTTACCCTTCAGGGTAGCGAAAATTCCTTTGATTGAATCTTTGGTGGTTTGATACTTGATCGCAGTAACGCCATCGATATCAGCCGCTGAAGTAATGAAATTACTGTCAGCCATGAAGATATTTTCAGGATTGTAACCGTAAACTTTGGTCAGGGTACGATAGAGAAATGCGTTGTCGTTATAGTGACGCTCGCTGCCGGCACCATTGATCAGCACCGCGTAGTACTTGCTAGGATCGCTCACACGGTACTTGCCGTTAAAATCATTCAGATTAAAACCGGTGAACACTTCTCCACGAAGAGGCGTACCTGAAACTACCTTGGCATCGCTCAGGCTTTTCGGTGGAAAACGAACTGGAATCTTCTCGAAAGGCTGATTCGTTTTTGAATTTACAACCTGAATTTCGGCCGGATGTGACCAGTTTGCATTCGGTTTCAAATCCTTGAAAAGAACTTTCATGTTTGAACTCAGCACAGACTTGAGTTGAATCTTGTTTCCGCTAAGCAGAACCAGTTGCTGGTTGTTCTTATAAAGATCAGTGATGTCGTAGGTAACCGGTTTTGCATCGGTTGCATGAGCAGAGGCTGCCATCATGACGCCGGCAACTAAGGTGGTGAGCAATTTGCTTTTGTTTTTCATTAATGTCTCCAGAAAGGTTAAGTAATCGCCTGGAGTATTATTGAAGAAAGGCTGTCGCGCAAGGAAAATAAATCATCTTCATTGAAAAAATAGTGCAAGACGCATTCTGTTGATTAGGACAACGTTTTAATCCGGTAACCTTCACCATAGATGGTTTGGATCCCACCTTGAAACCCGGCGATTTTCTTTCGAAGCGAAGTGACGTGAGCATCGATTAAACGATCGCTCTTTTGTTCGTCTTCCCAAACTTCGTCCATGATTTCACGTCTTGAAATCACCTCGCCCTGACGGGCAATCAAAAGAGTCAGAATTCCGTATTCTACCGGAGACAGATCGATCAATCCGTCGCCAATCCTGACTTCTCGCGCAGGTACATTCAACGCCAAATTAGCCAACTGAACTACTTCTTGCGGAATATTTCGAAGCTCTTTGGCGCGTCTTAATTTTGATTTGATTCGAACCAGGAGTTCTTGCACATCAAAGGGTTTCGCAACAAAGTCATCCGCACCGAGATCAAATGCTTTCATTCTGTCTTGGCCGGAATTCAATGCCGTCACCATGAGAATGGGAATATGCCGAGTAGCATCGTCATTTCGGATAGATTCACAGGCGGCAAATCCATCTACTTTCGGCATCATGACATCCATGAGAATGACTTGAGGATGCCACTGTTTCGCTTTTGTATAAGCCTCTGCGCCATTTGTTGCCGTGTCAGTTTCGAAATCTTCAGATAATAAATCTTTCAACAAACTGCAGATCTCAGCTTCATCATCAACAATCAGTAGCTTTGGTTTGGTATTCATTAACTCCAATCCTAAACTAATAGGTAGGATTACTCAACTAGTTAGACCCTGCTTTTTGTTGAATGATCAGATCAATTTTCTTTTGAAATTCTATAGGCGGCGTTTTCTCTACACCCTTGTCGAAATACTTAACGCTGATCAATTTTCCTTCAGGCCCATAGTAACACCAAATCCCTTGTTTCTTGCCGTTTTCAAACTGTCCTTCCAAGGCCATTTTTCCGGTGCTTTGATATTTCTGCATGAAAACACCATCATTTAAATATTTTCCGTCAGGCATCTTCTTCTGACTGCACTTCTTATCTCCGACGATTTTCGGATTCCAGCTCGTATCGCCTCCCGAACTACAGGGTTTGGTGATGGCGCAGCCACTAATGGCAAAAGTAAAGAATATATACAGAATAGGACAGTGCGGCTTCATGACCTCAGGCTACCTGCTTTTGAGAGCATTTCGAATAAAATTCGGATCGACCAGGGTCTTCGGCACCTTAAAGTCGAACCAATCCCGGACGTCGGCTTCAAGGCCAATTCCAAGCATGAAATTATACACGGCCTTTCGAAGTCCTACTCCCAGTTGGTCATGAGGAACGCGCTCTGGGTCATAAAACTCGAGATCATTTTCAGCAAATTCAATATCAGGATTCCGCCGAATCGTAATTCCGAATTCCTCTGGCGCCAAACCAATTGGCGAATGTGCCGTCGCAGAAAAACGATGCCAAAACGCAGAAGTGAGACAGCCGTGCAAAAATAATTGTCGAACCCGCTCGAGGCTGTCGATGGTTTCCTGAATCGTCTGAGTTGGAAAGCCATACATCAAATAGGCATGCACCATGATTCTCGAGTCGCGAAAGTTTCGAGTCACTCGAGCCACCTGTTCGACCGTCACGCCCTTTTGCATTTTCTTCAGCAAGCGATCAGACGCCACTTCGAGACCACCCGAGATCGCCACACAGCCTGCATCACTCATTAATTCCGTAAGCTCTGAAGTAAAAGTTTTTTCAAATCGAACATTTCCCCACCAACTGAAAGAAAGCTTTTGCTCGATCAGCGCTTTTGAAAGTTCCTTTAATCCAGCCGGAGGTGCAGCTTCGTCGACAAAATGAAATCCCGAAGAGCCGGTTTCGTGCGCGAGTTTTTTCATGCGCTCTACGGTTAAATTTACCGGTGAAAGATCATAGCGCTTGATATAATCGAGACTCACATCGCAAAAGCTGCATTTATGCCAATAGCATCCATGGGCAATCATGAGCTTGTTCCAATAAAGATCAGACCAAAAGCGATGCATGGGATTCAGCATTTCGACCATCGAGATATAGTCTCGAGTGCTGAGTCCGTCTGTAGTCGGACAGCCTGCTTCTGCCTGTGGAATGTCATGTTCAGCTCCGGAAGTGCAGTATTCGACTGCATTTGCAATTTTGCTCGATGGCAAAAAAGTTCGAAGCAATTGGTCGCGACCCCGTTTGCCGGCCCAGTGCTCAAATAATGAAAGCAAGGGGCGCTCGCCGTCATCCAAGGTCAGGGCATCCACATATTCGAAAATGCGGGCATCTTTGATCGTTCGTAGTTCGGTATTGATGTATCCGCCTCCCAGCACGATCTTAATATCGGAGTTTAATTCTCTCGCTTGTTTGGCAATTTTGAGTGCACCCAACATGCATCCCGGAAAAGGAACCGTCAGCAAAAGCACCTGAGGTTTTGTTTCGTGAAGCGCTTTTTCGACACTGGCAAAGAGCAGGCGATCCAGGAGCGAGGGCTTCGCCTTAAGTTCGACCAGTAAAGGTTCGAGACTAGGCTGACTGGCCGCAAGCTTCTCGCCATAACGGGAGAGAGAAAAATGAGGATCAATTCCGTGAGTGATCACATCGGTCAGGTCATCGAGGTACAAACTGGCAATATGCTTTGCCTGATCCTGAATTCCCATCGATCCAAACGCCCACTTCAAATCTTCCTGATCGAGCGCCTGAAACCTCGGCCCTTCCGGCAACAGATTTCGCGCAGCGATTCGGTGTGCGAGCGAGAGATCCTTTCCCTGCAAGAAACAAATCGCAGGCTCGATGGTGTTCAGATAGCTTTCATGAACTTCCCGAAAGAACGAAACCGAAACATGTTCCGAGGATTTCAAATTCTCCTGAATCAGGCGAACTCCTTCGCGCGAGAATAGCTTCAGCACGAGTTCGATTCCGAAATCCCGTTGTTCTGCCCCATAACCCCGTGAGCGCAAAAAACCCGTCAAAAACGAGGTTGCCGGATAGGGCGTATTGATTTGCACCAAAGGAGGTGTGACTGAAAGTATTTTCACTTGGTCAATTTAGCAAATTCCTGACGAAAACGCACACCTTTTGGCATCAGGCACTCCGTAAGAGTGCTGAAAGGGCGCATTTTAATAAACTGCTTTCATTGAATCACCGTCGAGACGTAAAAAAAATTCACTATTTTACATAATTTGTATTGAAAATAACGGACTCTTTTAATATAGTTCTCCTCGAAGGAAATTCTATGCTGATTACAAAATCGATCCAATCACTCGCCGCTCTCACCCTGATTCTCGCAGCTTGCGGCCCCAATCTTCACAAAGATGCACCAAGCAAAGACTCAAAGAACGCGATAGCCGCTCCGAGCGCGGGTCCACTGGATGGCACTTGGAATCAGGTCGCTAGAGCCTGTGATGCAGCGTCTACTCCGGTAAGCGCTATCCTGACTCTCAGCAAAGGCGTAGGAACGCTGATCGAGACCACTACCCTTGCTGATAAAAGCACGTGTGTATCGACCCGGGCGGTTACAGCAATTTACGATGATGCTTCTAATGCCAGCTCAACCTTCGAATTCGGCGCCCCTACATTTCAGCCTGCAGCGTGTGGCCTATTCGCTGACGAATCAGAGCAGGATTTCGACATCACTATTAAGGATACCGCCCTGACGTTGAGCACTACCGAAGAGTCTAGCTGTAAGGGAACTTACACCCTGACCTTTACGAACACAGTGACCCCAACGCCTGTAACCAAGTAGTCCTTAGGTGTTCTCTTGTCCGACGTCGAGATAAAGCTCCTGCACGTCGGCATTGTAACCAAACAATTCTCCGTAGCGACCCCATTGAATGAGCGTCTCGAGCTGCTTTTCGCTGTCTTCATTCGGCAGCAGATTGTGAATCGTCTCGACCACCTCGGCATGTGGAATGACGTAATTCGGCGCAGCCTGTAGCTGCTCGCGGATCAACTGACAAAGTTTGAGCTGCAGAAGCGCATCGTGCACGAGTTTCTTTCGCATATTCACATCACTCGAGATAAAACGTCGCCCCAGATCAGTGAGCACAATTCCATTTTTCGGCGTGTCGACGAAATCGAGCAACTCTGCGCCTTTGGCAAAGAACAAAATCTGCCCGAAGTCTTTGCCTAAGGTTTGCGCAATGGCATACAAATCAGCGCGACCTCCATTGGTTGCGATGAACTCCATCAAACCAATGACCTCACTGATCGAAACCGGAGGCAAGGCCTCGACGGTGGATGCCATGAACGCGGGCGGAATCCAATCCGGTGTATCCGGGTTGATCGCCTCGGTGATGACGTCATGAATATTTTCGACGAGAGACTTAAATCCAGCGGTCTTTTCATCTCGCGGATACGGAAGCTCGTTTTTGATCGCGACCCTGACATGTCCCGGATTTGTGCCCATGACGAGAATGCGTCCGCCCAATGATACGGCTTCGGTAATATTGTGGGTGACGATGACGACCGAACTCGTCGCGGTCTTCTTCGACATCCAGATATTCAGCACTTCTTTTCTCAGCGATTCTGCAGTCAACACATCGAGCGCACTGAAGGGTTCATCCATAAAAAGAATAGGACGCTCCATGACCAAGGCGCGGGCGATCCCCACCCGTTGCTTCATTCCACCCGATAACTCGCGAGGATAGGCCTCCTCGAAGCCTTCGAGACCGACGAGATCGATGACTTTCTTTACCCGAATCCGCACTTCTTCTTCAGGCAGATCGAGCGGTGCAATACCTAGAGCGACGTTCTCGTAAACTGAAAGCCAAGGCAAGAGCACGAACGACTGAAACACCATCGACACATTCGGATTGGGGCCTGACAATGGCTTGCCTTCGACCATCACGCTTCCGTGGGTGGGCTTCAGCAACCCCCCCATGATCCGCAGGCAGGTTGATTTTCCTGAACCCGACGGTCCGAGTAACGCCACGATTTCTCCGGGATTCAGCTCGAGGCTGATTTGCTGAAGCACCTTGAACTTCTTGCCCTCGCCGAGTTGAAAGAAGTGACTGATATTTTTTAATTCCAAAAGATTCTGGCTCATGTTTTCCTCAACTTACCTTTCAAACCGATAATGGGATTCTGCAAATCGTTGTATCGGGCGCCACAGTGTCCGGTTGATTCCGACGACCGAAATCACCATGACAATCAAACACCCACCCAATAAATGATAATTTCCTGAAGCAGTGGCCTCGCTGATCAGTGATCCGAGTCCTGCAGCCTTCAGCGTCGTGCCCCGATAGAGCACATACTCAGAAACGATGCTGGCGTTCCACGCACCCCCCGCAGCGGTAATCCAACCGGTAACGAGCGCCGGAAATACCGAGGGCAGGTAGAGCTTCTTCCAACGATCTTTTCTCGATACACCGATCAGATCGAAGCTTTCTGAAAGCTCGCGTGAAATACTAATAGCGCCGGCGAGCACGTTAAAAAGTACGTACCACTGCACACCGAGCAACATCAGAAATGCCGAGCTGATACTTAATCCGACATGGATCTTAAAGAAAAGCGTCAACGCGAGCGGATAAATCATAGGCGCAGGAAAAGAAGCGGCCAATTGAATGATGGGTTGAAAAAAGCGGGTCAATTTGGGATGCAGGCCCACCCAGATTCCAAACGGAATAGCCCAAAGCGAACTCAGCACCAACGCAACAAAAACCCTAAGCATGGTATAAAAGGTACCAATCAGAATCAATCGCCAATCAATCCAGTTCAACACACGAACCAATTCCCACAATCGGGTTCCAATCCAGACAATCAGAATACCGGTGAGGGTTCCGATAAAGGCCGAGAAAAACGCCTTAAGCTTAGGTTTGAACCATTTCCAGCGTCGTTTCGTCTGCTCACTTTGAAGCAATTGCCTCTCGATTGGAAAAAGCGCACTAGGAAGCGCCTCTTGAGAGAACTCCTTGATTCGAACCGGTGCTCGTTTAAAGGCGCGAAGTAAATCCTTAAGCACTTTGATCAGCTTCGACTCGCGAAGTAGCATCGTCAAAAACGGTGTATCTTCGATCTCGCCCTCAACCTCTTCCAACCTGAATTTTCGGGTCCACGAAATGATCGGGCGCCAGATCAGAAAATCAGTAAAGATAATGACCAGTGACATGGCAATCACCCCTGCAGTCATCGCGTGAGAATCATCCTTCTCGATCGCTACGGCCATGTAAGAACCCAAGCCGGGCAATCTGAAATTCTTCTCGCCCAAGGTAAACGATTCACAGGCAATCAGAAAGAACCAGCCGCCCGCCATCGACATCAAACTGTTCCAGGCCAGATTGATCGCTGAAGCAGGAAGTTCGATTTTTCTGAACTTTCGAAACCACCCCAGGCCCACGACATCGCTCATTTCATAAAACGGGGTCGGAACCGCGCGAACCGAAGCGTAAAAGGCAAAAGTCATGTTCCACACCTGACCGGTAAAAATCAGGATGATACAGGCCAGCTCCATGCCCATATTGCTGTTCGGAAAAATACTGATCAACCCCAACACGAGCCCGGGCATGAAACCCAACACCGGAATCGACTGCCCGATATCCAAAAGCGGAATCAGAAATTTCTCGCTCGTCTTGTTCTTGGCCGCCGCATAACCATAGATCAACGTAAAACCCAGAGACAGAATGTACGCGACGAAGGCGCGAATGAGTGAGAAGAAAGAATATTTAGGAAGCGCCCAGAGCGAAAGATCGATCGCCGCTTCTGGATGAAAGGCACCGTTCCACTGGCGAGCCAGCCCGATAAAGTAATAGAGGAATGCGAGAAAAATCAGCAGGAGAAGCAAGTCTGCATAGCTGAATTTTCGATCCAGCACGGCTGGAACACGACTGTACACGGCGCTTTCCTCCTATCTGCTAATCAAAATACTCGATTCGATAAATTCCTTCACCGGCAGGTGCAGGATGATCACTGCTGACCGACTCGATGAAAACATTCATGGTGTCGCCCCCAAAAACCTTTGCCATGGCCACCAAATTCTTGGGCTCATTTTCAAAACTGGCAACGACTTCGCCCCACCCCTTGATGGTCTGCGCAGCCTGGGTTTTAAAATCAAGATCGTCCATCGCGCGCTTGGGCTTGAGAATCAGCCGGGTTCGTTCGACTTCGATCGGCAAGCCATGCATCTTCAGCTGATCAAACGTGCCAAAAGCCATTTGCGGAACATCGCGACCCGTCAGGTAAACTACCTTAACGCCCAATTCATACAAATTTTTCACAAACTGAATGGCTCCGCGGGTAGGAACATCATGATGAAGATAATCGTTTCCGAAAAAACGTTGTCGCCAAAAGTGCTTTGCCGATTTCATGTGCTCTTCAAAAGGTGCTCGATCGTGCGGAATATTGCGACCTTCCCACACATCCTGAAGCGAATACTTCATTTCTTCGGGTTTAAGCCCTCGCAAAAGCGTAACCGTTTCTTCGCAAATTCCTGAAGAAGGATGCGACATCCATTCCTGAAGAATCTCATAAGAACGACGTGAAACATCAAACAGGGTCGAGTCGAGATCGAACACCACTACCGGTTGACGGCCTTTTTCGAGCACTTTTCGACTTCGCACCACGACTTCGTCCAATACCGCCTTGGTTGGAAGAGAATGAAATTTGGTGTTTTTTACCCACGTATCACGAATGAACATATTCTACCTGAATGACTCGAGCTTTTTGTAATGGATTCGTTTTGGAACGAGCGACTCTGCTCCGAGACGGCGCTTCTTGTCCTCTTCGTAATCCTGAAAGTTTCCTTCGAAAAATTCGACATGCGAATCGCCTTCGAACGCGATGATATGCGTGGCGATCCGATTCAGAAACCAGCGATCATGCGACACAACCAATGTCGTACCACTGAAATTAACAATCGCTTCTTCGAGAGCGCGCAGAGTATTGACGTCGAGATCGTTCGTCGGCTCATCGAGAAGCAGCACATTTGCGCCCGATTTCAGCATTTTCGCAAGATGAAGTCGATTTCGCTCTCCCCCTGAAAGAATACCGACTTTTTTCTGCTGGTCGCCACCCGTAAAATTAAAGCGCGCGGCATACGAACGCGAAGAAACTTCGCGGTTACCGAGCATGATCATCTCGTTCTTTCCGTCTGCGATTTCTTCCCAAACGGTCAGATCGGCGCTGAGCGTTTCGCGCGATTGATCGACATAACCGAGCTTTACCGTGTCACCGATTTTAAAACTTCCGGAATCGGGTTGCTCGCGACCCGTGATCATTTTAAAGAGCGTTGATTTACCGGCACCATTGGCACCGATGATTCCGACCGTACTTCCTGGTGGAATCTTAAAACTGAGATTTTCGAACAGAAGTTTGTCGCCAAAAGCCTTCGAGATCTTCTCTGCTTCAATGACAATTCCGCCCAAACGAGGTCCGGGTGGAATATAAATCTCCATCTCCTCGTCGCGCTTGCCACCTTGATTCTCATTCAATAAGGCCTCATAGGCAGCAACACGGGCTTTGCTCTTCGCCTGACGCGCACGCGGACTCATCTGAATCCATTCGAGCTCGCGCTCGAGGGTCTTTTGTCGTTTGGTCTCGGTCTTTTCTTCTAGCGCAAGTCGATTGTGTTTTTGCGCAAGCCAGCTTGAGTAATTTCCCTGCCATGGAATTCCATGACCGCGATCGAGCTCGAGAATCCAACCGGCAATATTATCCAAGAAATATCGATCGTGGGTGACCGCAACCACAGTGCCTTCGTAATGTTGCAAAAAATCCTCTAGCCACTGGACTGATTCTGCGTCCAAGTGATTGGTCGGCTCATCGAGGAGCAGCACATCCGGACGTTGAATGAGCAACCGACAAAGTGCAACCCGTCTGCGCTCTCCGCCCGAGAGGTTCTTTACCGGAGCATCGGGTGGCGGGCAGCGAAGCGCTTCCATCGCGACGTCGAGCTTACGATCAATATCCCAACCGTCCTTCGCTTCAATTCTTTCTTGAATCGTGGACTGCTCTTCGAGCAGCTTATTCATCTCATCGGGGTCGAGTTCGGGATCTGCAAATTTCTGACTGATCTCTTCGAACTTCTTCAGGTCGCGACCGAGCTCGCCCGTACCTTCCATGACAATTTCTTTTACCGTCTTGTCAGGATCGAGTTCGGGCTCTTGCCTGAGATAACCAAAAGTAATTCCATCGCTCGGCAACACTTCGCCGTTTACGTTTTTTTCGTCGCCCGAAATGATCTTCAGCAACGTTGATTTACCGGCCCCGTTTAACCCGAGAACACCGATCTTGGCCCCGTAGAAAAACGAGAGCGAAATATCGCGTAAGACCTGCTTATTAGGGGGATAAATCTTCGAGACTCCACTCATGGAGAATGCAAATTTTGGTTTTGACATAAGAGCCTTTAACTTAACACATTTATTGCGTGACTTGAATCGGATTTGAGACAATCCATTGAAATGAAGTCTCGGCAAGCGAGTCATGATGGATCAATGACTTTAAATGAAGGGGGGTCAGCCAAACGTGCACCCGGTAATGTCCTGCCTTCGGGTTCATGTATTTTAGAACTGCATGGTCATCCGCGGTTTGTTCGAGTTTCGAGACCACGGATTCAACCCCTTTTTCATCAATGTAATGCAATTCTGCCCGTATGATCGGACGCTCGGCTCCGGGGTAGGATTCAAGTTGCAGATGAGGAAGTGCGAACACCAATTCTACCGGTTGGTTGATTCCGGTTTTTACATGACCACCCATTTCGACTACTGCTGGATCTACACTCGCTTTGGATTCGGCATGAAAATCCAAACCAACCGGACTTCCAAGCCCCTCCATCACCACATAAAGCTGCCCGGCCCGAATCGCTTGCTTGACCGAAGCCAGATCATCCTTTGCCGTGAATACAAAATTACTCAGGAACCGTGTCATTCTTCGATGCGAATCGAGACGCTCGCCATCTGCCACCTTCAGCCTGACCACATTCTGATGCGAATCAAGCCCCCCGGTACCGGTAATATGAAACCCTTCTGCCAAAAGTGCGTTCCAACGATCGAGATACACCGGAAAATATTCGATGAACTCCATGAATAGATAATCCGGATTATGCAGATGCAGAGGATCGATCAGATACTTCAAGAACTTAAAAATCGGTTTGAACGGACTGACATGAAGCACGTCGCGCCGAATGATCGGGTGCAGATTTGCATGAACATTGTAGATTTCCATGAAATCCGGATGCACTTGACGCAAATACTCGAGACTTCGACTCTCGGTATGAGGAATTCCAACCAGGGCGTTTGAATTTTTTTCGAGCAGATCCATCGCTGGTCGCGCGCCAGATCCGTAAGTATTGACCCGAGTGCCCCAATCCTCGCTGACGTGACGCTCTAACCCCAGAGCGAGAAGCGAGGCTTCGAGACCAGGAGCAGTCACTGCTTTAAAGCCATCGCCGCAATTGACCTGATTGCCAACTGCATCTCCTGCAGCATTGTGAACCACAGTATCGCCCGGTTCATTGAGCAACATGTCCGAATACTTGGCGTCTGCGATATGAGAAATATGATCCGTCAAAAAAGCGACGTCGACGTGATTGTAGCAAAGTGCATTTTTAAGGTCGTGCATGCACTGGGGATTTACCGTTCCATCCTTGTTTAACCCCTTGTCATCACAAGCATCGTAAGAAAAAGGGCCATGAATATGGGTCTGAACCCGTAAGTAATGCTGGCCACGTACTGAACCCAATGTTGAGGAGGAAGGCAGACCTGGGCCTACTTTTACATCCGTACATGCTGTGAATACCAAAAGCGCGGCAATCGATAAGTAATGATGCTTGTGGTGAGCCATACCCATAGCCTACCACAAGACGAAAGCTTGACGGTATCAGCATTTTTCTTCCTCAAAACTCGGTAAAGTTTTCCTATTCAACGTCCGATTTGTAATTAGCACCACGGAGCTATGAGGTGTTTTCTTCCATGGAATGGAAATCATAGAGGTTATAAAACCTCTGAGGATCAACCTATGATTTTTTCATTCCGTACCATGATTACTGCGACTGCCTTGATGGTCGGCGCACTCACCTCTTACAGCGTTTTAGCCCAGGACTACGAGAAATATGACCGCCTAGACGGTAAAGGCGATTCGGGCAAACGAGTCGATGTGATCGAATGGGAAGGCAATCTCGAAGTTCACGTTTACCCCAAAAGTTCTGCAAAAGGCTTGTCGGCAAAACTCGATGATCGTACCGAAGGCAAAAAAGTAATGGTCTTCGGCTACCGCTTCTCGAGCGATCCAAAAGCGCACCCTCTCGTTCGTCGAGCGATCACCGCCCTTCCGTTTTCACAAAAGTTCAATGCGTACCAGGATCCGACTGAAAAAGAGTTTGATAAACTCACTGTCACTCCGAACACACTGGGTAAACCCTGGGTTCCTTACAAACTCGATCCCGCACCTGCCCAATGGTATCCGGATGGAGACGAGCGAAACGAACAATCGCCAGGTCCGATCTTAGGAAAAACAGAGCAGCCTGCCGATAACCGTGCTCCTGCGTCCGTTTCAAAACCAACCACCAAGGCCGTGCCTCACGAAGAAGGCGACGTCAGTAATTTTAATTTCTAGACTTAGCCAGACTCGCCACCATCGAGAAAACCGTTTCAAACGCCATTCGATAAACACCAAGCTTCGGATCGGGGTCGAGCCCCGCGCCCATGCGATGAATTTGCTTCGTGTACCACGTAATTTCGAGCGGTAAAATCTGATCGAGCGCCTGAACTCCGGTCGTTAACGGATGCACCACACTGACAGGTGATTTGCCCTGGCCTGAATATTGTAATAACGCATTCGAAAACTCGGGTTCGACCGCAAGTGATCTTGCTAGACCTATGACATCACACGCTCCTGATTTGAGCGC
Source organism: Oligoflexia bacterium (assembly GCA_903831745.1). GTDB lineage: Bacteria > Bdellovibrionota > UBA1018 > UBA1018 > CAIMNF01 > CAIMNF01. The sequence continues at coordinate 28,862 of CAIKYX010000069.1, read as the reverse complement.
TTCTTCCATGCCTGCCAGAGAACGAAAGCCCCCCGTCAAAAGCAGTGGCGTTTTTACGACCTTACGGATTTGCTCGCAATACTCGAGAAAATACGCTTCTCGAGCCAGGGTCGAGTCCTTAGCTTTTCGTCCGGTCATTGCAGGCGCTTCGTAGGTGCCGCCTGAGATTTCGATCAAATCCATTCCGAGACTCGAGAGTGCGCGCGCAACTTCGATCGATTCATCGGCAGAAAAACCACCCCGCTGAAAATCGGCCGAATTGAGTTTCATACCGATCGGATAATCAGGCCCGACCACGCGTCTCATTTCTTGATACACCTCGGTTGCAAACCGCATACGGTTCTCGAGACTGCCGCCCGTCCGTATCGAATGATTAATTCTCGAATTTCGGAATCCGAAAGAGCGCGCGGTCGATTAAACATGCGGTCGAGCGGCGGCTTAAGCGCAATCGCAGACGGCGCAACCGGCACGGGACTCAAAAATTTCGGCGACTGCTTTCCGGGATGATTGATTTGTGCCCAAAGATGAGTACCGGCTTGCGTACCTGCCCGAGTGAATTCTTTTAACCCCTCGAGATCTGCATCGTTCTCGAAAACAAGATTATGGGGTTCACCCAGTGCCGTGCGATCGATCATGATGTTTCCGGAAATGAGCAGTCCGGCACCGCCCCGAGCCCAACGATCGTATAATCTTGTAAATTTCTCGTTTGCCCGGTGAACAGAACTCGCCATGTTCTCGCTCATGGCGGATTTGCAAATTCGGTTCTTCAGGGTCGCGCCGCATGGAAGTTTTAGCTTCTGTTCAATCACAAGCCCACCCTAACAAATCTGAACCCCAGCGTATACCTCGTTAAACCTGATTCGTTTTAAAACCCGCTCAAACGATCAAGTGTGAAAGCATTGCTATCTTGCTGCGATTCGCCCTATACCTGAGCCACGAAAGGACCTCACCCCATGAAAATTACCCCATTCTTAGCACTTTTTATCGCCGCCACCACCTTCGGTGCAGACATCACCACGCAGGATACTTTCACTTATGATTGGAACAAAGACGGCCATATCGACAACTTAAAAGTACAGGCTAACGAAAGTGACGAATATGCAAAAGACCTGGTCATTTACATGAGCAGGGTCAATATGGACATGATCGAAGTCGACAAGGCGGTAAATTTATCGGGGTTCTTTAACACCAATCTGATCAATGACGTCACGGTCAATTCAGATAACGGAAATATCAAAATTTCGGCAACTCAAGATACCACTCGCGATCAGTTTAATCGCACACTCTCGATCACGTTCCGCGACGGAAAATTTTTGATTGCTGGGTTTACCTATTCGGCCTTGGATTCGACTACCGGAGATTCAGAACAATCTTGCGATCTAAATTTTCTGACGAAAAAGGGCACTTACACAGAGGGAACCGGAAAAAAACAGGACGTCGAACTGAACACCGGAGCCTTCGAACTTTCAAGCTGGGTGGATGACGAAAAATACACCGAATGCAGCGCCTGGATTAAGAAATAGATCAACTTAGATCGAAACGACTTCCATGACCTCTGGAACGAGCGCCTTCAGTTTGGTTTCGATTCCCATTTTGAGCGTCATCGATGAACTCGGACAGCCAGCACAGGCTCCTTGCATATAAAGATACGCAATTCCGTCTTCGAAACGATCAAGCGATACGTCGCCTCCGTCCATGGCCACCGCCGGACGGATTTCGTCATCGAGGAATTTTTGAATCTTCTTTTCGATCTCTCTCGCGTTTTGATTGGTCTGCGCATCGGAATCATCGCCCGTCAGCACTGGCTCTCCGGTCGTAAGATAGCGTTCGATCGTTTCAGACGCAGTTTTATGCACATGATCCCAATCACCATTTTCGGATTTGGTAATCGTAATAAAATCCTTACCGATCATCACGCCCGAGATGCCATCCACGTTGAGGAGTTGGTAGGCGAGCGGCGAGCGCTTTTCGGCTTCCGCTTTCTTGATAAAATTTGCAGCACCCTTTTCGATCAATTTGCGATTCACCGAATACTTCAGGGTATTAGGGTTTGGGGTGAATTCGAGCGATACATAAACAGCAGATTGTTCCATGCCTCGAATCTATACCTTTTAGTCCGGTATGTCGAGAGGGACTCGATTTTGCAAATTTATGCTGGAAGTTTAGGCTTTTTTTTGAAAAACTCCCTCTATGACTTTCATTCCCACTATTCTTTCAGGCGGAGCGGGCACGCGCCTTTGGCCACTCTCACGAACCCATTTTCCGAAGCAATTCTGCGAGATTTTCGAGGAATCGCTTTTTCGTAAGACTCTCGAGCGCTTAAAGCCCCTAGGTTCTCCTTGGGTCGTCACCAATCAGGCCCTGAAGAGCCTGACCGAGACTGTCATGCGCGAGGCGCATGTGCCCATCCAGCAGGCTATCTTCGAACCGAAGGCGAACAACACTGCAGCCGCCATTGCACTTCTCTGCCGAGTACTCGAAACTCAGAATCAACTAAAAACAATTACCGGAATTTTTCCGTCCGATCACCTGGTCGACAAGCCCGAAGCATTTCAAGATGCTGTTCGTCTCGGAATCGAGTGCGCCAAAAAGGGACAAGTGGCTACGCTGGGCCTTAAGCCCGCCTATCCTGCAACCGGCTACGGCTACATCGAAGTTGGCACCGCGACTTATGCCGAGAAAAACGGACTCAAGGCTTATCCCACTCGCGGTTTTCGCGAAAAACCAAACGAACAAACAGCAGAAGATTTTATTCAAGCCGGAAACTTTTTCTGGAACGCCGGGATGTTCATTTTCGAAGTCGGGACCATGATCGGCCACTTTCAAAAATTCATGCCCGATCTTTGGAAAGTCATGACCGAATTGAAAAGCGACCTTTCGAATCTGAAGGAAATTTACGCTCGGGCCCCTTCACAAAGTATCGATTACGGCATCATGGAAAAACTCAGCGAGCAAGTATGCATTCCTTGTGACCTGGGCTGGAACGACGTCGGCTCTTGGGACGAAATTTCGAATCTCGTTCCTAATGGAGACATCATCGAAGTAGGTAGCGCCAAGAACTTCGCCTATTCGACTCACAAACGCCTCGTCAGTTTTGTCGATGTTTACGACTTGATTGTAGTCGACACCGCCGATGCCGTGCTCATCACGAAGCGAGGCTCGTCACAAAAAGTAAAACAAGTCATCGAAGCCTTGAATGCAAGACAAGACAAACGGGCCCATGAGCATCCGTTCGAGTATCGTCCTTGGGGACGCTTTGAAGTGCTTCGCGATACTGAACGCTTTAAATCCAAAGTCATTCACGTCAATCCGGGGCAACAGATTTCTTATCAAAGCCATAAGAAACGCGCTGAAAACTGGGTCATCACCAAAGGAAACCCGGAAGTTATCCTGAACGATGTTTCGCACCATCTGAAGCCGGGCGAATCGATTTACATTCCGGTAGGCGCCAAACATCGAATTAGAAATCCTCACGCGACCGAGTTGGTCGAATTCGTCGAAGTTCAAACTGGAACTTATTTCGGCGAAGACGACATCACCCGCTATCAGGATGACTATCAGCGTGTTTAAAAACTTGAGCCGTCTTTCGATCGCGCTGTTACTCATCGTTCTTGCCTTCAACGTCATTCGCTTCATTGGCCTCGAGACCTCACCTCCTGGATTTTATATTGACGAGGCAGCGATCTCGACCCAGGTTCTCTGCGTCCGGCAAACCGGTTCTGACTTTTATCACGATCACTTACCTCTCTTCAGTCATGAATTTGGTGCCTTTACCACGCCTCCTTATCTTTATGGCCAGGTGATGTGGACTTCGATTTTTGGTGACTCAACCGGAGCGCTTCGTGGATTCGTGGCCTTCGCCACGATGCTGACCATTCTCTTTCTATTTCTCTGGATGAGAAGGCGAACTGACTCACAGACTGCACTTTGGGCTGCGCTTTTTTCCACGATTTCGCCTTGGGCGTTTCAATTTTCGAGAATCGCCTGGGACCCGCCGCTCGCCCCGATGTTTCTGATGTTGGCGCTTTGGTCGATTGAATGGAAAAAATACAAATACATTTGGGCTGGAGTGTTTTTCTCGCTTGCCGCTTATTCTTACCCGCCCATGAGGGTTCAGGCCCTGGTCCTTCTCGTGTTTCTTCCGGGCATCGAATGGAAGAAAAAGGCCAAGGTCTTTGCAGCGTTCTTGGTGACGAGCCTCCCGCTACTCAGACGCTCGATGGATGCGGATTTCTTGGCAAGATCGAAACTAGTGGCTATTTGGAGCGATTACCCAAGCAATCCGTATCATGACGCTTCGCTGTTTGGGCTAGGAATCGGATTTTTAAAGCAACTGAGCCTCCACCTCACACCGGATTTTTTATTATTTCACGGCGACCATAATGTCCGGCATTCGATTCAGACTTTTGGGATGATCAGTTATCCCGAATTTGCAATGTGCGCAATCGCCCTCTTTTTTCTCGTTAAAAATCGAAAGTCGGATGCAACCGGTACTTCGCTTACCCTGCTTGCGGGAATCGGATTGATGAGCGGTCTCGCGTCGGCCGCACTGACCTGGGAAGGCGTACCTCATGCACTGAGAGCAATCGGAGCGTGGCCATTTTTTTGTATCCTGGCAGCGCTCGGAGTTCGCGCCCTCTTTCAGCAAAATTGGATAAAGAAAAATTCAAACTGGATCGGCGCATCCCTAGCTTCGGCCTGCATTGTCTTTTTCGCACTCTACCTGGATGATTATTTTAATGACTATCCGACTCGTGCCGAAGCCTGGTTTCAGGGTGACGATCAACCGCTCACCCGGGCATACTTTAATATGACCGAGAATCACATCAGCTGTCAGGACTTAAGAAGATAAGCCATTGTCTTTTTCAAGCCTTCTTCTAGCTTGATCTTGGGTTCCCACTGAAGCAACTTGCGTGCGAGCGAAATATCAGGACAACGATGCTTCGGATCATCTTGCGGAAGCTCCCGGAATTCGACACCACTTTGGGTCGTCACCAACTTCTTAACCGCCTCTACGAACTGAAGAATGGTAAATTCATCCGGATTTCCGAGATTCACGGGCCACACGTAATCCACGCGCATTAAGCGCACAATGCCTTCGACCAGGTCATCGACGAATTGAAAACTGCGGGTCTGCGATCCATCACCATAAACCGTCATCGGTTTACCCGCCAGAGCTTGCCCCAGAAGATTGGTTACCACGCGCCCATCAAAAGGATCCATATTCGGTCCGTAGGTATTAAAGATTCGTATAACACGAACATCGACCTTATGCTCGCGATGATAGGCGTAAGTCATGGCTTCGCCATAGCGCTTGGCTTCATCATAGATCGAGCGCACTCCGATCGGATTGACATTACCCCAATATCCTTCGACCTGAGGATGAACCAGAGGATCGCCGTAGACTTCTGAGGTTGAAGAATAGAAAAATTTTGCGCCGGTTGTTTTCGCGAGCTCTAAGCAATGCCTGGTTCCTTCGCTGTTTACGAGCATCGTCTGAACCGGCATTGAAAAATACTTGGGCGGAGACGCGGGAGATGCAAAGTGCATGACCCAATCCCACTTTTGCTTTTTCTGAATCGAATCAGCCAATGGAAGGGAGACATCGGCCTCGACAAATTCGAAATTCGGATTGCCGGCGAGCACTGTCAGGTTCGCTTTTCTGCCGGTACAAAAATTATCGACCCCCAAAACGAAATGACCGTCATCGACCAGGCGTTTCGCGAGATTACTACCGATAAAACCTGCGGCTCCGGTCAAAAGAATTTTCATGACGATTTTCCGAATGTAATGAGTTGAATTCCGGCGGCGGTCATCTTGTTCTGATCATAAATTCCGCGCCCGTCTACGACGAGGCGATTTTTCATCTTTTCTGCGCAGGCCTCGAGCGATAATGTCTTGAACTCTGGCCACTCGGTGACGAGCAACACCGCATCTGCTTCATCAAAAACCGACAGAGCATCCGGAGCATATTGAATATCAGTGTTTTTCCACTCGAGTTTTGCCCGATCCATGGCGATCGGATCATACCCGACGACCTTGGCGCCGCGATCAATCAAGCGCTGGGCAATATCGAGCGCTGGCGCATCTCTTAAATCATCGGTAAATGGCTTAAACGCAAGCCCCAGCAAGCCTATTTTTCGGCCCTTAAGAATCTTCAGTTCGTGCATCAGAATTTCGATCATCCTGGCTCGCTGCCGCGAATTGACTGCACGCGCAGCTTGGGTAATCGGCATCGATAGGCCATATTCCTGACCGGTAGAGATCAGCGCTGCAGTATCCTTACCGAAGCAAGATCCGCCCCAACCGATTCCGGCTTGCAAAAAACGACTTCCAATTCGCGAGTCGAGCCCGATTCCGTACGCGACCGCATGTGCGTCGGCGCCGACCTTTTCTGCGAGCTCGGCAATCTCATTGATGAATGAAACCTTAAGCGCCAGAAATGCATTGGCAGCATATTTGATGAGTTCTGCTGATTGCAGATCACTACTTAAGAAATGTACGGACTTAAAACCGCTCGGTCGCGGAATGAAGGAAGGCTCTTTGAACGACTGCTCGATCAAAGGCAAATAGAGTTGTCTTAACACCTGAACCGCTTTCGGCTCATCGGCGCCCACCACGACCCGATCCGCATAGAGCATGTCGGAGAGCGCAGAACCTTCACGAAGAAACTCGGGATTCGATGCGACCATGAATTGCGAAGTTTGTGTCTTATTTTCAGCGCGGTAAGAATCCCGTACCAGACTTTCTACCCAGTTGCCGCTACCAATCGGCACTGTGGATTTATTCACAATCACCACATGAGGCGCTTGAATGTGCGCACCAATGGCCTGTGCAGCAGATGAAAGATACGTGAGGTTAGGATTACCATCCGGAAGAGACGGAGTGCCGACGGCAATAAAGATGACTTCAGCCTGTGCCAGCGCCTTTTCAGTATCAACGGTAAAGGTCAGCTTCGAGCGGGCAATTGCCATCAATTCGTCGAGATGGGGTTCATAAATCGGTGACTTACCACCATTTAAGAGATCGATCTTGGATTGATCCACATCCAAACAAGTTACTTCATGGCCTAAAAAACCGAGGACTACGCCCGTCGTCAGCCCTACATAACCTGTTCCAATGATAGCAACCTTCATTGATGGTGATCCGCCTTACGAGTAAGCGGAAACAAAACGCAATCCTTGATGTTTTCGGAGTTACTGACGAGTTGAACCAATCGATCGATACCGATACCCCAACCTGAAATCGGCGGCATGCCGTATTCCATAGAGAGAACATAATCCTCGTCCTTGACCATCGCGTCCTGATCGCCTTCGGCATTCAGCTTGGCTTGCTCCTCGAGGCGCTTCATTTGCTCGATCGGATCAACCAACTCTGAATACGCATTGACGATCTCGACTCCGTTCGCGACCAATTGAAAACGATCGGTCAGTGATGAATCACGATCACTGGCGCGTGCCAATGGCGAGAGGTCGATCGGATGCTCGGTCAGAAAAGTCGGGCCTGCCAGTTTTGGACGACTGACTTTCTTATAAAGAATATCAATCAGATTTCCGCGGCCGAGCTTCTCGGGCGCTTCTTCATCGAGCGCAATATGTTTGGCCTTGATCGCAGCCAAAAGTTCTTTCGCCGTTTTGAATGCGGCAATATCGAGACCCGAATCCTTCAGAATGAGATCCCGAAAAGATACCGTCTGCCAGTCGCCGCCGAAATCAACTTCCGTGCCTTCGATATTCAACTTCAAGGTGCCCAGTGTTTTTTGAAAAATATGCTGAAACATGCGTTTCATCAGATTCATGTTGTCGACGTAGTTCCAATAGGCAGAATACCCCTCGACCATGGTGAATTCCTGAAGGTGATTGGGCGATACTCCTTCATTGCGATAACAACGGGCAAATTCGAAAACATGGTGAAACCCACCCACGATCAACCGCTTCAAATAGGTTTCGGGCGCAATTCGCAAATAAAAATCGCTATCGAGCGCATTGTGATGGGTTTTAAACGGACGGGCCAATGCCCCTGATGGATTCGGCTGAAGACTTGCAGTTTCGACTTCGAGAAAATTCTCATTCTCGAGGAAGGTACGCATTTCACGCACGATTGCAGTGCGAAGCAAAAAACGCTTTCGAGTTTCTTCGGTCATGATCAGGTCGAGGTAACGCTGGCGGTACTTGATTTCGATATCCTGAACTCCATGAAACTTTTCTGGCAACGGGCGCAGGCATTTTCCGAGAAACACGTACTCTTTTACCTGCAGGGTCTTCTCGCCCATCTTGGTCGTGAACATGTGGCCCTTGGCTCCGAAGAAATCTCCGATATCGACGAAATCGACATAGTGCTGATACTTCTCGGCACCCACGTCATCGACCTTCATGCAAAGCTGAAGTTTTCCTTGCAGATCTTGAAGGGTAATAAAACTTAGCTTGCCCATTCGGCGAATTGCCGTAATTCGGCCTGAAACACTGACGGGTTCGAATCCATCCGGTAGTTCGCGCGCATCCTTGAGTGAATGAGTCAACTCATAGCGCTCGGGATAAGCTGGAATTCCTGCCGCTTTCAACTTTTCTAATTTTTCGCGGCGAATTTGTTCTTGTTCGGTTAAATGATTCAAATCATGTTGCATATGCCATTTGTAACATGGCTGCCACGGGATCGGAATTCAATTTTTACGCGTTTTTTTGCCCAAATAGACGTGAATTCCAAGCAAAACCGGAAGTCCGAGCCCTACCCAACGGTGAAGTTGCGCCGACCAATCCTCGATCACGCTTTCCGGGCCAAAGAGTTGGATGACCGCCGTCAGTACCATGAAAGAAAAAACACCCAGAATAAAGTAGCCAGACTGACGATTTCGTTCGCCTCGAAGGGCAGGTCTGACATGCGATCTCAGCAAATACCCAAGCGCGATCACAAAAAAGTACGAGAAAGCGCCGTGAAGCCTAATCAAAACATTTTGCCAGGGATGATGATCATTGCCGAACTCACCTCGGGTTCGCACAAAAAACTCGAGGTAAAGCCAAAAGCTGCCCGTCAGAAACATCAGTGCCAAAAGGCAGTAAAACACTCGCCTCAGGCGGTTACTCAGTTTCACAGAACCCCCGCGCAGAGTATTTGCGCAAACAGCGCTCGGCAACTTTCTTTTCTTCGGCCGTTTCAGCAAGCAATAGCACCTTGGTAAGTGCGTCCGACACCATCGCCCTCGGCGCTACGACTGAAGCGGATTTCGGGCGAACCGGATTTTCGGCAGTCCCTAGACAGGTGGCGTTCTTATGATAGATTTTTTTCGAGCCGGCCGAACTAAAGCTGGAGGTGGCTACTGCATCCCGCTGAACTGGCAGAGTACGGTAAAAAACTTTTTCGCCCAGTTCGATTTTGATCGGCAACTGCATCAATGCCTTTTCAAACACCCGAACATCGCCGCCCGCATTGATCGACCCAAAAATAGAAGCGGCTTTTGGATGCTCCGCCACCAACTGGTAGGCATAATCGACGGCAAATCCCTTGGCTACTCCGTTTAAGTTGATTTCGTGAGCTCCGGTGCGCACGAGTATATTGCCATTCAGTTCATGAGATTTTTCGAGGCCGACGTTGAAAAGACCTTCCGATTCGGCGCGAAGCTCTTCTGCAAACTCAAGGACAGCCTTCATTTCATCCGAGATCTCGATCGATTCGCCGATCGCAAGTGCATTAAAACGGGCTACCAGGCTCTGCTCTTCAAAATAATTCATTTGCTGCTGAATCGATCGAAGGCGATAGAAGCACTGGTCAGCCAAGGCATCGAGCTCGGCCTGAGTAGCACCTTCGGAATAAAATTGAACTCGTGCAAAGGTGCCTAAAAGCGGGGTCATCCGCTTTACCCGGGCACTGGTTTGGCCCGCCTGAAAGGCAATTCTATCTTTGAATAAGCTCATAAGTTTTAAGAACTCGCTTCACTCCATCAGTGACGTGCTTGCACGAAAGGGTTGCACCACTGACGTTCTGGATATCCTCGCTTAACTTCAGTTTGGCTGCACGAGTTTTTCCGTTAAATTGGCGCTTCCAGTCGCTTCGTCGGATTTCGCCGCCGTACTTTTCCTTATACTCCATGATTTCAATTTGGTGAACGGCTCCATTTCGGTCGATCCCTACCGCGTAGGTAATAATTTCATGTTTTCCCATGACCCGATCAATGAAAACCATTTCACCCGTTGGGGATACAAAATATCGAATCTTCCGGTCTGAAATACCCAACTCGGTATTCTTTTTCAGTTCCAAAAACTGAGCTTCGGTGAGCTCTTGTGTTTTGGCTGCCATCACGAGCGTCGGAAATATCTGGTGCACGGCCTGTTCTTCAGAAAAAAAGACCTCTGCGCGGACCATCTGAACCAAGGGAACCTGATTTGCGGTCAATAAGAAGAGTTCCAACATCGAATCACGACTCCAAAAGCAACCCGGCCCGAGTTGCTGATTCGATCAATTCGGCGGCATAGTCACCCAGTTCATCGGATCCGGACGCAATGACCTGGCACTTTTGATACACTTGTTCAGCACGAATCTGATGCTTCTTCCAGGAGTGACCACCGGTCATGGTATTGGCAATCAAAGGTAACAGCCGATCGACTGCGGCTACAAACTTCGCTTCAGAAGATCGCCCGAGCTCGAACTCGCGCCAAAGCGCTTTTAATTCATCACCCAAGGGCGGCATGATGATCGAAAAGAGCCGCTGGGCAGCCTTTTGCTCTCGTTCTTTTTTTGTTTCATTTCCTGATTCATCATAGACATAGGTATCGCCCGCATCGATTTCGACAATGTCATGAATCAGAGCCATTTTTAGTGCCTTGAGCAAATCGAGCTTCTCGTTCGAATGACTGGCAAGCACCAAAACCGAAGTAGCCAGGTGCCACGAATGCTCGGCCGTATTCTCGCGTCTCGAACTACCGGCTTCGTCCTGGGCAATGACCAAAGATTGCCTCAGCACCTGCTTGAGGCGATCGATTTCTATAATGAATTGAATCTTGGACTTCAAAAGCATTACAGCTTGAAACCCGCAGACTCCGAATCTTTCTTAAAGGTGCGCACCGTATCCAGACTCAATTCTTCGAGAGTTTTAAACCCGGCATCCAGTTTCGCCAATACATCGAACGGCACCGTGATGATTTCGCATCCGGCCTGTTCCGCTTCGAAAATATTGTAAACTTCGCGGGTAGAAGCCCAAAGGCATTCGATCTGTGAACCATAGGCATGGCAGATTTCGGCAGAGGCGATCATCGTCGGCACCGGATCGTGTCCGAGGTCGGCTGCGCGTCCCGCAAATACCGAAACAATCGACGGCGCTCCTTTTTCGAGGGCAATACAGGTTTCGACCACCTGTCGAACTGTATAGATTGCCGTGACATTGAGACTGATCCCCGCACGGGTCAGGGCCTTTACGAGTTCGAGCGACGATTTTCCTTCGCTGTTCTGAATCGGAATTTTTACGTAAACATTCTTGCCCCAAGTGGCAATTTCGCGGGCTTGCTTTTCCATGGTAGGAAAATCATCAGCGAACACTTCAAACGAAATCGGCTTTGTATTGATTTGAGTCAGGATATCTTTGCAGAAAGCACGGTAGTCAGAGATTCCCGCCTTTTTCATCAACGATGGATTGGTCGTCATCCCTGAAATCATGGGGTTTTGATTCATTTTCAGAAGAGAATCTTTTTCCGCGCCATCCGAGAAGATCTTGATTTTATACTGTCTTTTGCTATTCATTCCGATTTTACCTCACATTTTGAACCGACTGGATTAAACATCTGATCTGCAGCGCAACTGGTGGCAGCTGCTTGCGTTCCTGTTGGAACCATCTGATTGACTTTGTATTCGTAGGAAGCTTTTACATCGAGATCACGGTACGAATCGCCGACTTTTCGCTTCAGCGTACTTCTGCCTTCAAAGGCGAAAAACTCATTGGTTTTGGTATTGATGTAAAACTTCATCCTGCTCACGAACGCGCGAACAATCATGCTTGAAGGAACCATTTCGAGAACCAGGATCTCACCATGACTCTCTTTCTTGACCTTACTCATGGTAAAGCTGAATGCTTCTTGGCGATCCAGAACCGCCACATGCAGATTCACTTCGTGATCATTCATCAATTCCTGAAAATGGGGACGCACATAAGCCATCACCGTCGATGGAACCACCAGGTTGTCGTAAGCTTCTTCATCCGAAGTCTTGATTTTTCCGTCCTGATCGGTCGTCCTGTAATAAGCGCGGCCATTCTTTACTTCGAGCTCGAGCGTCTTCGCGAGCACTTTGTTTTCGATTTTGGCTTTTTGAACCCTGCCGTTTTTCTCCCACGACTGTTCGATGACCTGGGTTCCCTCGGGGGCCGCAAATTCGGTTTTTGAATAGATGACTTCACCCTCTTTTACCGCTTGCATGTGGTAGTGACCAAACGAGGCTTCTTTACACTGAACTCCATTGAAGAGGTCCTTGCAGTTTGCCGGAAAAGCATCGACCGGATAGATCCGGCCTTCGATTTCGAGCAGGGGCGCAAGTGGGGGCGTCGAGGCATGACTTACGATTCCAAACACGAGGCCGATCAGCAGGATAGCGGTTTTTCCCATAGCCGAAAGCATACCTGTCGGTCGGTACTTTGAAAAAAGAAATTTAACAGCAATCGTCAGGACAATGAATCTCATTAATAACGCAATGCTGAACCAAAAGGTGGGCCCGACCTTTTATTGGAGGGTAGCTACAGCTGCTGAGTTCTGACGACGAATGAACCACTCATAAGACCGGGTATCCAAGCGGTTTCCGAATGAATCACGAACATAGAACGCACCCCTTTTGCCTGCACAGGCTTTGGAGTCGAGTTCATAGCAATCACCCACTAAGTTATCGTCGTATCCGGTAATGACGGTAACATGCCAATAATCCGTATCATTACCCACAGTGAGGATGGGACTTTTATACTTGACCAGGGCTTCTTTGACCTGCTGAACGTACGACTCATCCAGCACCCCTTTTGAAAATTTATCGAAAGAAAACAGGTAAACCGTATCGACCTTGGGCAATTTGATTCGAGGAGCTGAATTGAAAGCGTCGGGCAGATTCCAGACATTATAATTGATCTCACCTGTTTCGCTGAAAGACTCAAATGGAAGATCTCGCGCCAAGATCGCTTCTCCCGAATCGAACTTCAGAAACGCGTCCTCGAACCATGACTTCGAGCGTGAAGATGCCGATTCAGAAATGGCGTATCGCTCTGAAAGATCCGTCGGGCCGAGTGGCTGAGGGTTTCGAATGCCGTATTTTTTCGAAAGCAGGATCTCCATCGCACCGGTAGCAGCCATGAACAGGCATGTGTTCACCTCGCCTTGATTCGGCGCTTTGACCACATATTCATTCAGCTCCGTGAACCTTGATGGCAACGCAAATGCGTTTGCAGACAATAGAAGGCCCCAAAAGGCCCAATCCCTTTTTTTCCCCAATATCCTCATCCTATTAATTTAAGGACGGTTTTTAGGAATTTACCAGTTAATAATTGGTAACCGAATTCAGATGCCCATCTGCTTTTCGCTGAGATCGGGTTCGAGAAAGGCTTTTTCAAAAATATCACCCCGATCGCCTTTTACCATGACGGTCATCGGGTACTGCATGATTTCGCCCACCAGATTCTTGCCTTGAACCTGCATTTCGCCGAATCGCGAAGATTGAAGCGCCAGGGCTTCGGCCAGACCTGAAGCTTGATCCGACTTTGGAGTCAGTACAAATTCAAGTTCGATATCGGGCTCGATCTTCGACTTCAGGAAGTAAGAAACTTCTTCGACTTTGCCGCCTCCCGCTTTGACAGATCGCTCGATTTGATCGCGCACCTGCGCCCTAAAAGCATCAGAACCGACCGGGATTCGGTAATAGACCGTTTTACCCAAGAGCGGTGGCGCGAAGAACTTTTCACCCTTCATCAGCCGGGCAAACAGATCGCGATTTTTCTCATCCTGACAGAACTTGCCGTCGGCCTTAAAAGAGCGGCAAATCCAAAAGACATGAAGCTGCTCGGTCGTCGGTACTGGCAAATGTTCGTGCGAACTTCCGAGCTCCCCCAGAAGCTCCTTCTCGGTTCCTGAGATGGACTGGATGAAATTACACGAAGGATTCTTTACCGGTGCACTTTGATAACGAACGGTTCTAAAAAATTCCTTGGGGAGCATGATCGGAAAATCATCGCGTGAAATCAAAAAGATCTCGCGAAGACTCCATTTGCGCACGCGATACGGGCCGGACGAAATCCAATCCATAGTAATCGCTTTGCCTGCTTTCAGCGCTTCGAGGTTTTTAGGATGAATGACTCCAGAGAGCGAGTTCGTCAGCACTTCACGCAAAAATTTTGGCACTTCGAAACCAGCGGGCAACGTTGTCCACGAAAATTCGAGATGAGTCGCATCCGGAGCCGTAACTTTGGCTTGCAGCCAGGCTTGCCAAAGTGGGGGTAAGGTTGCGGTCTGAGTGGCGAAGCGCGAGCGTGTCCATTCGAGAGAATCGACCCAATGTTGGGCCAGGATAGGCGTGTGATCCGAATAAGTTAAGCCATGCATCAAATCGAAAGAAAGCGTCTTGGTTTTTTCTTCCCAGCTCGACCCCTGTGCCAGAAATGCAACTGGCTTCGAGGCACCTTCAGAGAACTCGGGGCGAATCAAAGTTCCGATCACTCCTTGCTGCGGGCCCATCTCGAGAGCCGGATAGGCATCAAGTGGAGAGCTCGTTTGAGGCAACTCGTACAACCAGACGTTCTTGACCTCCTCAACGATAAAGGTTTGTTTCGAGAACAAAAAGGCTAGACCGTTCAGGCCGAAAGCGACACAGAACAGGATGACGGCAAATTTTGTTTTGGACATAAGTCTTGTGTTACACTCGAAGCGCGCCGCATGCAACTCGAAGAATTTCTTAAAAACGCAAAATACTTCTCCTTAGGACACCTCCCCACCGAAGGGTTCCAACCGCTTACCTTAAGACTTTCGCATTGGGTAAAAGACGATCTGAAGAAGGCTATTCATGCGGTTCAGCAAACCGACGCTCTGGCACTGCAAAAAATCGTGCCCGAACTGCCACAACTGAAGTCCATGCAGGAACAAATTGCGCTCGTTCACAGCAAAGGCGGCAAAGTCTTCCTCTCGGGTTGTGGCGCAACCGGCAGACTGGCACTCGCGCTCGAATCAATGTGGCGAAAACTATTTAAAGGCACCGCGCTCGAAAATCGCGTGCAAGGCCTGATGGCAGGAGGCGATTTTGCCCTCGTCAAATCAGTCGAAAATTTCGAGGATTTTCCGGAATACGGTATCAGGCACCTCGAGTCTTTAGGGTTTAAGGACGGCGATCTTTTAATTGCTATTACCGAGGGAGGCGAAACCCCTTACGTCATCGGAACGGTTCATGGCGCACTCGCGACTTCAAAAATAAAACCTTGGTTTGTTTACTGTAACCCTCGCGATGTTCTTTGTCAGACGGTAGAGCGTAGTCGCGAAGTCATCGAAAATCCGAGAGTGCAGTCATTGTGTATCGATACGGGGCCCATGGCTCTTTCAGGCAGCACCCGCCTTCAGGCCGCCACCGTGCAGATGCTATCAGTCGGCGCAGCCTTGATGAATCGCCTCGATCTCATCGAAGCATTCGAACAGGAGTACAGCAAACTCGATCTCGCCGGTTTTCTTGCACCCGTCATTGAATGGGAAAGCGCACGTTACCTCGCGAATGAATCGGTGCTTTACCAAACCAATAGTTATCCCATCGCGGTTCTTACCGATACCACCGAACGCTCACCCACTTTCAGCCTGACTCCATTCGAAAAATCGACCGAAACAAGAGGTCCGTATTCGCTTTGTTATCTCAGCATTCCCCGTCGCGAGAACGCGGCGGATGCCTGGTTTGATATTTTGGGCCGTGCACCGATAGGACTCGATTGGCCAGAGCTTCAGGGCCGCCTTGCACTCGATGCAATTTTGGAATTTGATTTTAGCCGAGCCACCGAAAGCGCCCGCGCTCAAAGAATCGCCCCTCGCGTACAGCGTTCGCTGCACTTGAATGCAAATCCGGGTAATGCCGAGATCGAATTTGTGGCAGACGATTTAAAGCAACGGCTCGAATCGAAATTACTATCGCATCCTCTGACCGAACAATTGCTCATCAAGGTCATCTTGAACATTCAATCACTGATGGTCATGGGTCGTTTGAATCGCTATGAGGGTAATGTCATGACCTGGGTCCGCCCCAGTAATGGCAAACTCATTGATCGAACCATTCGCTACCTCGAACACTTGATTTCACAACGAAGACTCGCGCCGGTTCCACGCGAAAAACTGGCTGAAATGATCTTCGGACTTCAGGGCACGCTTCCGCCTGATCAGGCCATCGTGCTTGAAATCCTAAAGCGCATCTCGACGAATTAGCCTTTTTTGCCCGGCAAGAAGTGCTACCACGCTGCGCCGTTTGACGTAAAAACCCTGTTTTTCTGGCTTAAATGAACTGTTTTCATCACCTCATGAGTTTTTTCGTTAAGTGATCCCCATGCCCCCCCGATGAGTTTTCATACGGAGGAATTAACATGGTCACGAAGTCACTTTCTGCTCTCGCTTTTTTGGTTCTGGTTCCGCAGGTTCATGCGTTCATGAGTCACGAAGAAATCGTCTCGTCACTCTACGCACGAAAATTCGCGACCCACGAAAAGTTTCGCATGAAGAAAGTGCTGCCGCGAGCTTCTCTAGCGGCTACGACCGAAGCGCCACGAAGCACCTTCCTTCACTCGGTGCCCTCGCAACAGCTTTCGAACCAATTTGCCGGACTGGGCATTGCAGACGGGGTCGACCTAAGAAAGTATGATTCTCCGGTGGTTTCGCAATTCGGAGGCACCTGCTCGACCTTCGGAACCGCAGCGGTAATGAACAATGCGCTGAAACAAAAAGGAATCAATGACAATGTGTCTGAAGAATACCTCTGGGATCTCTACCAGCGGTATTCGATCGATGCGGCAGTTGACACCGCTACTTCCAATTATCTGGTGCCCGAACAATATTGGCCGATCAATGGCTCACCTACTTCGGATTATCAATCCCACGCGAGCCTGAAAATTACCGGCACCATCAATCATGATGGCGATATGGCCAAGGCGCTTCAGGCTTTGAACCAAAACCATCCGGTCGACATGGCGATTCAGGTTCCAAAAGATATGAACAACTGTAACGAAACGGTCAATGCGTATTCGAATCGCACGAAAGGTCAGCACGTCGTGGCAGCGGTCGGTTATAAGCTCGATCCGAGTGTTGCAGGCGGCGGTTATTTTATCATCAAGAATAGCTGGGGCAGCGACTGCGGCGATCACGGATATCAGTATTATCCGTTTCATTTGTGCGAGCGAAGCGATCTTTATTGTTACTTTATTGAGGTGACAGGAGTAGAGAAACGGAATTAAACTGCAGGCGTGCAAACCGAAATTGTTCAACTCGTCAGACCCACCCCCCTACTAAAAGATAGCTATCTTGAAGCACTCGTGGAATTTCAGCAAGAGGGCTTGAAATGGATGATGCATCTGGATCGCTTCGAACTCGCCAAAGACTTCGAAGCGTTTGCTATCAAGGAACTAAATAAATGGACGCACTGGACGAAAGACACTCCAGTTCAAGAAACCGAGTACTGGGCAGTATTAAACAATGAATACGCAGGAAACATTTCTGTTCGACATGAGTTAAATGCAGACCTCAGAATCATGGGCGGAAACATCGGTTACGATACCCGCCCCAAATTTCGCGGTCGCGGAGTGGCCACTTCGATGCTCAGACAGATTCTCCCCATTGCGAAAGAGATCGGACTCACTGAAGCGCTTCTGACTTGCAACGACGACAACCTGCACTCGATTCGAGTGATCGAAAAGAATGGCGGCGTGCTTCGAGAGAGAAAACTTCAGTATCCGGGCGGGCCGATGAAAAGGTATTATTGGATTAACTTAAAATGAGTAACGCAAAGCACACCCATCAGTTGCACAAGTTGTCGGACACTTAGATATTAAATAAGTTGTCGGACACCTAATCACCTAATTTAATTTCTTTCTTTTCATGAAGCTGGGCCGCATGGGCCACGATTTTTTCCTGCGCGAGTTTTACATCCGCCATCTTCTGAGGCCCCAAAGCCTGAATCTCTTCTTCGATCGCGCGTGCCTGGCGTTCTGAGAATTTGGTAAATAGTGTTTTCTTGGCTTCAGGCTCAAGCCCTCGAAGCGAAAGCGCAAACAACCGCGGAGGATGCGCCTGAATTACCTTATGAAGTTCGAGGGGCTCGAGAGCAAGCACTTGCTGAAAATTAAACAGACCCTTACGAAGTGTTTCTGCGAGAACAGGATCCTTCTGGGCAATTTCGAGAAGAATCCGCTCGCGATGATCGGAATCGAGGCCCGCAAGCAAAAGCGAAGCTTCTTTCTTGCCGTCGACCTTGGTTTCGTCGCCCTTCTTCAAAAACGAAACTCGATTCCAAAGCGGGCAAGTGGGCCCGAATAATCGATTGCGAACTCTGGTATCGTCGCAGGATTAAGGAGTGCCGTAGTCGGCAACAAACCTGTTTTTTCAGACCGATATCCTGCTTCGAAAAATAAAGAGGAAGTAGGTCCAAGACCGTATCCAATCTGTCCGGTCAGAGTCACACAGGGGTCGGTCGAACCATAATTCACGGTCAAGATCTGGCTCGCGTTAGATTGCGAAACATTGGTCGAGTTGGCCATGACCACCCCACCGTAAATTCCGATTCCGAAACGAAAATCCTTACTCTCGACTGGCGACCAGACGATACCGGCCTCGAGCGGAACCCCGACATGCTTTATCGTTTGAGTCTCGCCCGTAGGAAGGGTCAATGTCGCGGTTTTGGTAAAGGTGTATTCTGCGCGCAATGCCCAGTAAACCGAACTGAACCAATGAAACTGCATCTCAAGCTCGGCACCATACCCCGGATTGATTCCGGTAGTGACGAGATACGTTCCGAGACCGTCATAGATGGGATTTTGAATTCCAAGACCGATCAAGACCCGAGAATGAGGTCGCTTCCAACCATGATTGGCCGCCTCTTCTTCGTCTTCCTTGAAATGAATCTTCTCGTCATCGTCTCGGCTGGCCTTTTTGGTCGACGCTTTATACGATCCTTCTGTGGCACCTGGACGATCGACGTAAATGTCATTGCCCGAAATCCATCCGAGCTCGCCCGACTTAAGACGCACTTTGTAAAATCCCTCGGTAGGCAGATTGCTGACCGCAATTTCTTCGTCTTTCTTCAGGGTCGCGATGGCTTTTGCTTTTTCTTGCGGAAACTCGCGAACATCGGCTTCATCCACAATGATTTTACCGAGATGAGCCGCTTGGGCCGGCGCCGCCATCAAACCAAAAAAGATACTGATCATCGCAATCGATCTCATTCGCTCTTTACCCTGACCTCTCCGTCACTAAAGCGCAAAATCAACTTCTGATTCTTTTGTATATCCTTGGCACTGCGTAGCACTTTTTTTTCATCCGATTGCACCAACGCATAACCGCGCGAAAGCACATTCAGCGGCGAAAGCGCGTTCAGATTCAGACCCACGCGTTCGAGACGCTGCTGCTTGCGCTCGAGCACCGTACGCATCGCCCGTTCGAGCGACATCGAAAGCTCATCAAATTTCTGAATTTTTTCGCGAACCTGATCACGAGGGCTCTTCAATTTTGCAGCCAGCATCTCGAGAGTTCGACGCTTCAGCAAAAACTCGCGGCGGGTCGCCATCAACAACCGTTCATTCAATTGTTTCGAGCGCTCACGCAACTCGACCCAGTGTTGAGAAAGAATCTCAGCACCCGCTGAGGGCGTCGGTGCCCTGAGGTCGGCCACAAAATCTGCAATCGTAAAATCGACTTCGTGCCCGACAGCCGAAATGACCGGTATTTTACTCTTCGCGATCGCCCTGGCTAATTCTTCGTGATTGAAACTCCAAAGATCTTCAATGCTGCCCCCACCCCGGGTCAGCAGAATGACCTCGCCCAGGTTGTGGTGATTCGCGAGCGCAATCGCTTGCACGAGTTTTGCGGATGCATCTTCGCCTTGTACCAGTGACGGAATCAGAAGCACATCGATAAATGGGGCTCGTCGCTTGAGCACCGTCAAGACATCGCGGAGGGCTGCGGCCTGGGGCGAAGTAATGACGACAATACGATTGGGATATTTTGGAATCGGCCGTTTTCTGGCCTGGTCGAACAAGCCTTCCTTTTCGAGCTTGGTCTTCAGTTGCTCGAATGCCAACTGAAGTGCGCCCGCTCCAATCGGCTCGATCGTGTCGATCAATAACTGATAATTACCACGCGGGGCATAGACTGAAATGTTTCCACGACAGATCACATCCAAGCCGTCGGTCAGCTCGAACGCCGTCTTCTGTTTCTTCTTATTCCAGCCAAATGCGGCACAAGCGATGGTTGCCCCTTCGTCCTTGAGAGAAAAATAGACATGGCCACTCGACGCCATCTTAAGATTGCTGATTTCTCCGCGCACCCAGAGCTCCTGAAAATCAGACTCCAGGTTATTTTTAATCCGCGCGGTCAATTCGGTAACCGAAATTGGACCAGGAGATGCCCCTTCTTGATTTTTCTTAGAAGCACTTCCGGACAATTGCGAAAAAAGTGGCAACTGATTACTCATGTTGAATCTTTTTGAACACCTCGAACGACTTCAGGTATTTCAGCGCCTGCTGAGCCTGATAATCGTCTTTAGGATTGAATTGAATTGGCATCATGTCACCCATGTCTTCATCATCCAAAAGATCGGTTGACCCTTCTTTTTTGTTCGCACCAGGCTTGGTCTTATCCTTGAACTCCTGAACCGTAAATGCATCGCGTGCAGCTGCGCTTTGGGTGTTCACTAAATGGCCGCGCAGATCCTTTTCGCGAGTAGCATCTCTTTTGATTTTTGCCTTATCGAGCAGCTTCGAATCGTATTCATCCAAGAACACATCCGGCACGACCCCTTTTTCCTGAATGCTTACTCCGTTCGGAGTAAAATAACGGGCAATCGTCAGCTTAAGACCCATGTCCTGACCCAAATCGATAATCGTTTGAACTGAACCTTTTCCGAAGGTAGTGTCACCCAGAATCATCGCGCGATGGTGATCCTGAAGTGCCGCAGCCACAATCTCCGCTGCCGACGCAGTACTACTGTTCACCAATACGACGACCGGAATATCCTTCCGTGCCATTCCCTTCTTGGCGTAACGCACTTCTTTTTGCGTAGGATCACGACCAATCGTAGACACCACGACGCCATCATCAATGAAAAGCGAACTCACGTCGACAGCTTGATCGAGTAGTCCACCCGGATTCATACGAAGATCGAGCACCAGGCCCTTCAGCTTTCTTGGCTTCTCGAGTTTATCCATCGCTGCCTTGATTTCTTTCGCAGCCGTTTCACTGAACGAGGCCAGTCGAATATAACCGTAGCCTGATTCCATTTCCTCACTACGAACCGAACGGATTTTGATCTCTTGACGCTTGAGCGTGATGTTCTTGAATTTTGGCCAGCCTTTTCGATACATCGTCATGATCACTGCTGAGCCGTTTGGACCACGCATTTTGACCACTGCTTCGGTGAGCGTAAACCCACGGGTACTTTCGCCGTTGATTTTGACAATCTTATCGCCCGGCAGGATTCCGGCCTTCCAGGCAGGAGAATCTTCCATCGGTGCCAGCACGGTCAGAATGTCGTCCTTGATACCGACTTCGATTCCGATACCGCCGAACTTTCCTGAGGTATCGATCTTCATGTCGCGAAAAATTTCGGGAGTCAGAAAATTCGAATGCGGGTCGAGGGTTTCGAGCATTCCTTTGATTGCACCATTGACGAGGGCATCGTTCGCCACTTCATCGACGTAGTTTTTTTCTACGAACTGCAGAACCTTTTGAAAAAGTTCGAGATTCTTGTAGCGATCGTTTTGATTCAGCACGGGACTTTTAACCGCAGCTTCTGCAAACGCATGAGTGGGATTCAGTGAAAGAGCTACGATCAACGCAGCAAACCAGGGGTTGCCAGGAAGTAGATTCATTCTTCTATTGTAACCACTTCAACGGGTCTATGGCTACGTTTCGAGCACGAATTTCGAAGTAAAGAGGGGCCTGACTTTCGACCGAGCCCAACTTTTCTGACGCTTTTACTTCATCACCGGCTTTTTTCAGAAGCGTGCTCAATCCGCCATAAATAGTATAGAGCGCATGGGGGTGTTCGAGAATGATGACCCGCCCTTTTCCGGGAATATCTCCGGCATATTGCACCTTACCCTCAAGCACACCAACCACCGGAGCATCATCCGTCATCGTCAAAATTTCGATGCCCTTTTTGAAAATATGAAGCCCCGTCTGATCGTCGAGCTGCTGGCCAAAAGTCGAGGTCAACTTGCCCTTGAGAGGCCAAGGCAGGCTCTTCGGGCGAAACGCAAATATGGTGGGTTTTTTCTTGTCTTCGTCATGCTCGAGTTTTTGCCGCTCCTGAAAGAGACCGATCATTTTCTCGATCTCGACTTCCGATACTTTCAGCTTTCGGTATTCCTCGAGTTGCTTGAGGTGCTCATTCTTTTTTTCTTGAGACAGGTCTTCGCGCAGCTTTTTATGAAATGCGATCAGGGATTCCTGCTCGGTAATATCCTGCATTAGGCTCGAAATCTGTTGTTTTTCCTGTTCGATACGGGATTCGATGTCTTCTGCATCCTGAAAATCGGCATGCAAGGTTTCGAGCTCTTTCAGCTCGAGAAGCGTCACACTAGCCACGATATTTTCGCGGACGCGATTTTCGCCATCGCCCTCGTCGCCTTTGAGCAAACGACCGCTCTCATAAAGATTGGGATGCACCAGCTTTGAAAATTTAAGCCGGAGCGTGCCCTCGAGTTGCTGGATTTTCTTCAGCACCTCATCTTTACGACTTTGAAGTTCGCCCAGGTATTTTCCAAGCTCGTTCATTCTTCGTTCAGTGAGTTGGCGCTCTTCTTTTTGAAGTTTCTGAAGCGTCTTCAGCCTAGAGAGCTGACCTTGGGCAGCCTTGTTTGATTTTTCGGAATCAATGAGTGCCTTTTCGATGACCAGTTTTTGCTGACGGACTTCTTCGAGCTTTTCACCCAGCTTAGGGGCGGCTTGGGCACTTAACGAGAAAACGGTCCATGCGAGGCAGAGCGCTTGGATTCTCATTCTTCACTGGTTCTCCCGGAAAAATTAAGCAAAAATCCGAGCGCAACAATCGCAATTAGAGTCAGAGCGCAAATCGAAATCGGCAGTGAGATTCCATGATTCAGACTCAGCTCACCCAAAAATGCATTGTCTTTCCAGATCGTTTTCTGAAGCGCCATCCACTCGCCGATTGAAACCGCAAACGAGAAGAGACTGAGTACCACCAAAGACAAAAATGCAGGCATTCGGGCTTGCATGCCGCTAACGCCCCACATGACGAGATTTCGAAATCCATCCGCCAGATCACGCTGCTGGATACGTTCGAAAACCAGAAGCTGCACCAGAACCAGAAACATGATCAGAAATACTGCGATTCTAAGCTCGAACGACAAATGACGATAGAACGCGAGCAAGCGGGCATGATGCACGGGACTGATATCGACCCGGTAAACATCGGTCATCAACTTAACCTTTTCGACGACACTTTCAGGAAAAACCCCTCGGATCAAAAGGAGCCTTGGCATCAGTTGCATGCCTTCGTTTCCGGTCGATCGTACGGTTTGCACGATCTCGGGCTCTTCGGTTTCCATCCGCTTCAGCACATCTTCGGTCTTCAGCTCTTCAAAGCTGACGTTATAAGGATGAAACTCCTCGAGCACCGGTTCAGTCGGACTCGTATCGCTTTTCATCTGCACGGTCAAAAAGCGGGCATCTCGGGCATAGTCCTGGGTATTGATGATCTCTTTTTGAATGCCTCCACAAAACCAAAGCGCCAGCATGACTTGGGCAAACGACAAAATCATCAGGCCCAGCAAAAACCAAGAGCGACGCAGGGGCAAAGTTGCCAATTTTAATAAAAGTGTAATTTTCATGAACGATCCTCGACCTTGAAGTTGCCGTCTTTGAGGATGGCGCACCTTTTTCTTAACCGACGGACCATTTCGAGATCATGGGTAGCCAACAAAACTGCCGTTCCGGCCATATTCAATTTTACAAAGAGATCCATCAACTTCCAGGTCATTTCGAAATCCTGGGCACCCGTAGGTTCGTCGGCAATCAAAAGATCGGCCTTGCGACTGATGGCGCGAATGATGGCAACCCGTTGCCGTTCTCCGCCTGAAAGAACCTGGATAGGCTTGTTCCATTTGTCCTTAAGGCCCATGAGTTGCAAATACGCCTGCAACTGAGCTTCATCTACGATCTCGGATGGAGGCAGGCCCATTTGTGAAATTTCGACGTGATCCTTGAGTGTCAGATCTGGAATCAGCCCCAGGTTTTGCGGAATGTAGGAAATACGTTTTCGCAAACGGGACAAATCCGACCTGCTGGAATTCTGAAGGTTGATTCCGTGACAAATCACTTTGCCTTCATTGGGCTGTTCGAAGCTGGCCAAAGTTCGTAGAAGCGAGCTCTTGCCGGCACCACTTCCGCCGAGAATGTAAAGAAAGTCGCCTTTGGCTAATTCAAAATTCACTTTTTGCCAGACGATTTCGCCGGGAGTGTAGGCTTTGGTCAAATTTTCAACTTTGAGCAGTGTGTTTTTCATGATGTACTCCTGTAGTCTACTCTATGTGGAAGCCCAACCTCAATCGCCATTTTACAATATCTGCGTTTCTTATCCTATGGAATGGCCTTTTTCATTCTCTCACACTGAGCATTCTGGTCTACTGGTCGCATACTTCACTTCGCGTGCCCGAACTTGGGCGAATGAGCACCCTCAACCAATTCTGGACAGAGAATCAGATCCTGTTTGCCACCCTCAGCACCTGCGCCATGGCGGTTTTTCTAAAAGACCAACTCACGCCGCTCCTTTTTCACACCCGAGAAGGCATTGCTAAATTCGGAAACCACTTTGCAAAGGGCGCCGCTTTTTCGATCCTTTTGATTCTGGGACTTACGCTTTCAAAACACTACGAATTCCTGGGGTTTACCGCACAGCTCAGCCTGAACTTTCTCACTGCTTACGCATGGATTCTGAGGGCATTTCTCATTCTATTATTCATTATTTCTACCGAAAGTGTCGTTCGGGTTGCACTCAGAACAGCCGGGGCCTCGTTTGTCTCCGAGATTCTCACCCAACTTGCAATTTATTGGATCTGGTTCAACCCGTCACTTCGTGACCTGGCTTCACTTACCCTGATTTTTCTCCTTTATCGAAGTTTTTGGGCGGCATCAGGATTCCTCTCGGGTCTCATGATCATGTCGCACGCCGTCTTCGGCCTACCTCTATTTGAAAATGAATTTGTAGGAATTTTTCAACTCAAAACACTCTACGGAGACCAATCCTTCCTTCAAAATTCTTATGTCCTGGCCGCGCTCGGGGTTTTGGCGGTAGTTTTTCGCGGAAGTCGGCATTTTGTGTTAAAATCTAAGACAAGTGGAAAGGAACCACCAACACCATGAATAGCACCACACCTCATTCTCTCAGCGCATGGACCCTGATCGCCGATTCGAGCCTTCTGGTTAAGTTCGTCCTACTGATCCTCATGTCGGCTTCGATCGTCACTTGGGCCATTATCTTTTCGAAATCAGCCATGATTCGATCGGCAATGGCCGGCAATAAGAAATTTCTCGAAGTTTTCTGGAACGCCAATGCCCTCGAAGACATTCAAGACAAGATTGAAGCCCTCGAGTCTGCACCGCTCGCCAAAGTATTTACCTCGGGCTATAAGGAACTCCGCAAACTTCCGGCCCAGGATCGAAGCGAAAATGGCGCATCCGAAATCTCAAACATCACTCGCGCTTTAAGTCGCGCGCACTCTCTCGAACTCGACCAACTCGAAAAATATGTCGACTGGCTTGCCAGCACTGCCAGTGCGGCTCCGTTCATCGGCCTTTTTGGAACGGTTTGGGGAATCATGAACTCGTTTCAGAGCATCGGCGCCATGGGAAGCGCGAGTCTGGCTGTTGTCGCCCCCGGCATTTCTGAAGCCTTGATTGCCACTGCAGTTGGCTTGGCTGCTGCCATTCCTGCGGCAATTGCCTATAATTATTTGCTCAACCGCATCAAGAAAATCAGCCTCGATCTCGAAAGTTTTTCGCAAGAATTTTTGAACATGATTCAACGTAGTTTGCTCACCAGCAAAAGGAATCCAATTCATGGGAATGAATCTCAACCAACCGCATAGCGGAGGACGCATCGGACGTACCTCTCTTTCTGAAATCAACGTCACACCCATGGTCGATGTGATGCTGGTGCTTTTGATTGTTTTCATGGTTTCAGCCCCGCTCCTTCAGCAAGGCGTGGACGTGAATCTTCCGAAAGCAAATGCCGGAGCATTGGCCCAGACCTCGGATCCGGTCGTGCTGTCGATCGATGCAAGACAGATCATCACCTTTGATTCAAAACCCTACTCATTGACCACGCTAGGCGACCGACTCACTACACTCGCCGCTGCAAAACCCAATTTGCAGATCCTGGTTCAAGCTGATCAAGCCGTGCATTACGGAATGGTGGCCAAGGTCATGGCGGTGGTTAAAAAAGCACACATTACCCGCGTGGGTCTGGTAACCGCCCCAGAAAATTAACGAATGGATATCACCCAGCCAAATAGCACCCATCAGAACGTGGATCAGAATCAGAACATCAAGCGATTCATCGTCCGGTCGCTGATCGCCCACGTTACCATTCTGATGGTGCTTTTTATCAAACAAGTGGTGTTTCCCTCCTCACCCGAAGTCTATTTGCCATCGCTCAGGGTCGATCTCGTCGCCTTGCCCGATCGAAAAATGACTGAAACCCAGGTTTTGCCGGTAGCACCGAAGCCCGAGGAGTCTGCCCCACCCAAAGTCGAAGAAAAAAAAGTCGAAGAGAAAAAAGTTAAAATAGAAACCAAGAGCGAGGATGAGGGCGACTACGCCATTCACAAGAAAAAGAAACACGAAAAATCCGTAAAGGAAAAAACCGCACAGAAGAAGCTGAAGAATGCACTCGCTCGAATCAAAGCGCTCGAACGCATCAAGGCCATGGAAACCGAAACGGTAAAAGGCAATCAGATTTCGAAGGGCTCGTCTCTGAGTGGCGAAGCCAAAGTCGCACTCGAGACCACTTATTTTGATGTCATTCTCGAACAGGTTCGCTCGAACTGGGAGCTTCCGAAATGGCTACAAGAACAGAATCTCTCTGCGAAGGCTCAAGTGTTCATCGATCGGCACGGCAACCTCAGTCGTTACGAAATCGTTAAATCTTCCGGCAACGAGCAATTCGATAACGAAGTGAAGCGTACTCTTCAGGCCGCAGCGCCTTTTCCGGTGCCCCCCAACGACATAGCCTCTGAAATGTTCAACAATGGGGTCGTCCTTGGATTTCCGCTTTAAACGTATTAGCTCATCAAGGAATCTAACTGAAGGATAGGATAGCTTTGACGGGGGTTAGGCTGCGATGAGCCCAGTGTTCCGTCTTCTAAGCAGCTCTTCGAACTCTTCGAGTTTAGACTGTAGTTCTTTTTGCAAATGAAAGGGATTCAACACTGCCTTTCTTTGGCGGAGTGCATTTTTTTGAACTTCACTCAGCGTAGGAGAGTCCATCAATCGCTGATACGGAGTTCTTGCAGGTTCATATTCCTTTTTGATCCTGGCTCCGATTCTTGTCTTTCGTAAAAGCTTTTGGCTCGGCATGAAGTAGTTTTGAAGCGGTCCCCAGAGTTTTGTATAAATCTCATTCATCAGTGGCACCAGATCAGAATCCTCGATCCGCACGTAACCAAAGAGTTCCCGCACATGGGTAAAATTCTTTTGCTCTACATAACACTGATCATCTTTTTTATAGGGGCGGGAACGGGTCATGATCACGGGAGAATCAGCTCGATTCTCCCTAAAATAAGCCATCAATTCGTGATTAATGAACTCGCTGCCTGAGTCACTTTTAAATCCACGAAGTGCGTACGGTAAATTTGCTTCAATGTCTTTCATCGCCACAATTACTTGGGCTGATGATTTTCCCCATAAAGCACGGTTCTCTGTCCAAGCCGAATAAATATCTGTCACTGTAAGTGAGTTTGCATAGTGACCAAGCAGTGTATCGCCACAATGAGCAACCGTATCACCCTGTGCCTGCTGTCCGGGTTCCGTAATATTCCAATCCTTCGCTTGAATCGGAATCTGATTTTTTATCTTGTTGATCGCACCACGCGTTCCACCCAATCCCCGCTGCGCGCTGGTTCTGTAGGGTCTTAGCAATCGATCCATTTGTGGCCTGCTGATATCCGAAAGCTTTTGCTTAAGCCCAGGAACTTCAATCATTGCAGGATGATCGTCATATTCTAACCACTCAGTAAGCCCGGCCTTAAGCTTCGTTGAACCCGGCATCCCAAACGTTCGCCAAAGACGAGAGAGATGAAACACGACCTCAATATCGTACTTGGTGTGCCGACCACGTGGGCGCCTCTCGAGCGGGTTAATCAGGCCGTTTAGAATCGCAATTGCGTACTTTCGAGCATAGCCGCACACCTGGCAAAACTCGTCGAGAATCAAAGATTTCTTACCCCGGCTTGAATTCTTGTAGCGCTCCCTGATGGCACTGAGATACTCCTGTTTTAACTGGTGACTCATATTTTCCCTTCCCGTTGATTTCTTTACACAATTTAAATTTACGGTAACGGAATTATGAGTCAACCAGCCTATTACTCAAAAAGGCCTGCCTAAAACCCTGTCAAAACTAATATTTACCTTCCCCTAGGGTTAGATTTTGAGTGAGTCAATTCG
>CAIKYX010000068.1 GCA_903831745.1 Oligoflexia bacterium | reverse complement strand
TCATGTAGAAGATGACGGAAAATACTTTGTGCTCGAAGGCGATGAATACGATACGGCTTTCTGGGATAAAGTGCCCAAATTCAATCACTATTTGCCAAATGATGTCATCCTGACTTCGGTCGAGTTCGATCATGCCGATATTTACGCTGATCTCGACGCGGTAAAAAAAGCATTTTCAGGGTTAATTTCGAGAATCCGTCCGCAAGGAAGTTTGATTGCCTGTATCGAAACTGAGAACGTGCGTGAGCTGATTCAGGAAAGCAAGGTTCCGGTAACCACTTATTCGAGAAATGCATCTGATCAACCCCATTTTACATTTTCGGATTTGGTTTCGATCCCCGGGGGAATGTCTTTCTCGGTGCTAGAGAAAAAGGGCAGTCAATACGAAAAAGTAGATCATTTGGAGTTGTCTTTAACCGGTGAACATAATGCCCTGAATGCGCTAGCTGTGTATATCGAGTGCGTGTCGCTCGGAATTCCGAGCGAAAAGATTCGAGCCGGACTGAAGAGCTTTAAAGGAATCAAGCGTCGTCAGGAAGAGCGAGGAGAAGTGAAGGGCGTCTTGGTCATCGATGATTTTGCCCATCATCCGACAGCCGTGCGCGAAACCTTGAAAGCTCTGGCGATGAAATACCAGGGGCGTCGCCTGATTGCTGTTTTTGAACCCCGAAGCGCCACTTCACGCAGAAAGGTTTTTCAAAAGGAATATACCGAAGCGTTCGATGAAGCAGGCGAAGTGTTTATTGCCGTTGCCTTTGATCAAAGTAAGATTCCTGCGGACCAACAATTTTCGAGTCAGGAATTAGTAGCGGGATTGCAGCAACGCGGAACCAAAGCTGCTTATTTTAACACGGTCGACGAGGGCGTCGAGGCCGTTGCGAAGGTGGCGCGGCCCGGAGACGTAGTCGCCGTACTTTCGAATGGTGGTTTTGGCGGTTTCATTACGAAGATTCTTGAGCAATTGTCTAGAAAATGACGCTTTTCCTTAGGAAATAATTGCCGATTTTGCGCCGGCGAAATGCTTGATATTCTGTAAGCCGAATGAGCTCGGTTTCAAGCACAGACAGAATGCAGGAAAATTATGACTCGGCGCTGGCATCAGCGCGCGACGCGCATGAGCGCGATCTCGAGAAGGTTTCTGAGAGTTCATCTGAAGATGTAACGGTAGCAAAAAAAGAATACAACGAGAAATTACGCCAAATCAAAGCCGAAGCCCAACAGGATATCAAGAAGCTGAAGGAAGAAATGTATGACTCGAAGGGTAAGCGCATCAGCGCCGAAGCCAAGGACATGCAGATTCAGAAGGACCAGCTTCGAAACTACAAGGATGAGCTCACCCGCGAAAATGATCGCGCTCAAAAACGCATCGAAAGAGGAAGCAAATCCAATTCCGAGCAAGTTGCGCAAATCGTCGATCAAAAGCTACAAGATGCGATTCAAGGCGAGAGAAGTTCTTCTCATGCCCAACTCAAAGAACTACGCGATCAATTGGCAACTTATCAGAACCACGGAAATGATCTCGAGCGAGAAAAAGCAATTGCGCGGGCTAAAGGGGTTCAGGAAACCGAGGGTGAATACCTTAAGGATCGCGGACGCATTCAAAATACGTTCGAACATCAGATCAAGGACATGAATGCCCATCAAGCTGAAGTTCAAGACATGTATGCCCGAAAGGTCAGTGAAGCTGATTTTGCTGCCACGGCAAATGCCGAGCATCAGCTGAAGGCAGCGCGCGCCGGATATGAACTGAATTTTAAGAACGAACTCTCGAATTCACGCCGAAATGAAGAAGTCTTCAAATCGAGCATGAAAAATGAGCAGGATAGGAATGAACGCGGCATGATGTCGCTCTATCAGAAAAACGAACTCGACCGCAATCAGATGGCCGGAGAGAAAGACAAGGCGTTCAGACAATATTTGGGTGAGCATGACAATCGGGTCAATTACGAGATCAATCAAAAGGATGCCGAAATCAGTCAGCTCAAGACCACAGATGGTCCGCTGAAAGTTTCTCCGTTTTTGGTCGAGAAACTCCGAATCAAAAACGAAATTAAGAACGAGAAAAGTATCGAAGCGGTTCGGAATGCCGAAGCATTGAATCGCGACGCCATTCAAAAAAGAGCGCTGATCGATCGCACGGAAATGCAAGACGATCAGACGAAAAAAATGACGGATTATACCCGCGAGCATCAACACAATGAGGATAATCTGCAACGCCGATTCTCAAGTTCGTATCAGGATTTGAATAATCTGAGAACAGTCGAGAAGGACAATCTCAACCAAAGACACATGGCGATGGCCGAGAGTCAGAAGCAGAAATTCGAAGGAACCCAGGCTCTGCAGGAGCGACGAATGAAAGAGAGTCTCGAAGCCCAGCGAGACATGCTTCATTTGGATAAGAATCAGGTGATCGACGAGGTCGAGCAAAAGGCCCGCGAAGACAAACGCGAATGGTCAATGAAAACCAATGATGTTCATCACACTTATGAAAAGAAGATGATTGAGCAGCAGGATGAGCATGAGCGCCAAATGGCCGAACTCAGGTATGACTCGGACAAGAAGCTTCGGGAGCAGGAGCGTAACTTTAATCGCAATACGGAATCGCGTGTCAAAGGCTATGAGCACCAAATTAAACAACAAGAGTTGGCTTTTAAGGAGCGCGAGAAGTTTTTAGTCGAGCATTATGAGGAAGAACTTGATAAGCTCAAGCGTAGCAATGCACACCTCACTACGAAGAAAAGTTAAGATCGTCGGTACCCTTGGTCCGGCGAGTAATACCCGAGAAAAAATTGAAACCCTGATCAGAGCAGGCTTGGACACCGCCCGGCTCAATTTCAGTCATGGAACCCATGAGGTTCACCGCGGACTCTTTGAAGCTGTTCGTCAGGCGGGTAAGAATACCGGAAAACACATTGCAGTACTTCAAGACCTTCAGGGACCAAAACTCCGCCTTGGAAAGTTAGCGCCCGAAGGTATCTTGCTAAAAGCAGGCGATGAGGTACTTCTTTATCCAGAAGGAACGGATCCGAGATCTTCCTTGAAAGGCCGGATCGCGATTCCGATCTCTGCCGAAATTGCAGGTCCGCTTTCTAAAGATCTTCGAAAAGGTTCTCGAATTTTGTTTGATGACGGCAAACTGAGTAGCGAAGTCAAAGAAGTTCACCCACCCGAAATTGTCATCACGATGACTGTGGGCGGAAAAATTTCATCCAATAAGGGAATGAACCTGCCGGGCACGCCGCTCTCACTTCCGTGTTGCACTGATAAAGATCTTCTCGATCTGAAATTGGGGCTCGAATTGGGAGTCGATGCGGTAGCGCTTTCTTTTGTGCGGACTCCTTCGGATGTGCTTTTTGTAAAAGAGCAGATTCGTAAGAACAGTAATCATAAGCCATTGATTGTTTCAAAAATCGAACGCGAAGAAGCAGTTTATTCGCCTGAAGGTATTCTCGAAGTTACCGACGGAATCCTGATCGCTCGTGGCGATATGGCGGTCGAGCTCGGTGCCCAAAAGGTACCGATGATTCAGAAGATGCTGATTCGCATGAGTAATGAACTCGGTGTTCCGGTCATTACCGCAACCCAGATGTTAGAGAGCATGATTTCTTGTCCAACTCCGACCCGCGCTGAAGCATCGGATGTTGCGAATGCCGTTTTTGATGGAACTGATGCGGTCATGTTGTCGGCCGAGTCTGCATCTGGAGAATATCCGGTAGAAGCAGTCGAGACGATGGCAAGAATCATTCATGAAGCAGAAGGCGAAATTGATCGCTATTCAGTTCATGCGCAACTGACGCCGATCTCTGGTTCGATCGTCGATTCGATCGAATATAGTGCTTCAAAAATTGCAAGTCATGTAGGTGCTTCGGCTATTGCCTGTTTGACCCATTCCGGAACCGCGGCGAGAACGCTGGCCAAATATCGTCCCGAAATTCCTATCGTCGCGATCATGGATAATGAAGCCTCACTTCGAAAACTTGCTTTCGTATGGGGTGTCGAAGGCGTACTGATTCCTGAACTCGTGGCCACTGACGATTTGTTCGGAATGGTAGAGCGCGTAATGCTCGAAAACCATCGGGCCGAAGAACATGATTTTCTGGTAGTGACGGCAGGAATTCCGACCCTCGGGCGTGGCACCACCAATACGATCAAGGTGCATCAGGTAAAATCTCGCGGTCGAAGCTCGTGAACCAGGATCTGATTCATCTTATTTTCGCAGAATTCTGCGAAACCCGAACTCATTTGGATTCTTTGCTGTCTGAAGTCGAACTCACCCAGAAGAAACGGGTCGCGATGACCTTAGGTGCATTTCTCAGGCGACCTTACGCATTGGCTGACTATTTTAAGATCGATCTGGGTGACGCTGCAGAGTTTTGGGATCTGAGTTTTATCAAGATCAGAAAACATCCCGGTGTGCATGAGTTGCTCGAACAGATTTGGGCCCATCATCGGCGCTTTGATGAACTACCAAAAGAGGGTGGAATAGAGGATTTTCCGCCGGCCATGATTGCAGAATGGACCCGTGATTGGGGTGAAGAGGCTGCTCGTTCCTTTGCTCGAAATCTATCACAGGATCCATTGACGACCATTCGTTTGC
Organism: Oligoflexia bacterium; assembly: GCA_903831745.1. Lineage (GTDB taxonomy): Bacteria > Bdellovibrionota > UBA1018 > UBA1018 > CAIMNF01 > CAIMNF01. The sequence goes on along the minus strand of CAIKYX010000068.1, from coordinate 11,266 downwards.
ACCGCCGCGCACGCGAAGCGGAAGACCAATTGCTGGCCGAGTTTGCCAAAGTCGATCTTCCGAAAATGCGTAAAGGTTATTATTCGACTTTTGCACGGGTGTTTAAGGGGTTTGCCAGAGTCCGGAAGAATCCGCTTTTTCAGGCCGGTTGGTATGAAATTCAGGATGAAGGCTCGCAAGTAATGTCGATGGCTTCGATATTTCCAGCAGAAACAGCGAGACTCCTGAGTTCCGAGCCCATGCAAGGCAGACATAAGTTCGACGCCATTGATTTTGATGGGGCTTTAAAAAAACTTCCTACACTGACCGTGATTGATGCCTGCGCGGGTGGTGGCGGCAAGACGCTGGCACTCGCTGACTTTCTCGAAGGCAAGGGTCGGTTATTTGCATACGATATTTACGAGAACAAGATCAACGCACTGAAGAAGCGGGCAGAGCGGGCGCAGGAGCGCAATATCAAGGCTTCCGTAGTGAATCCCGAAGTATTGCCGCAGTTTTATGCTTCGGCCGATCGGGTACTGGTGGATGCCCCCTGCAGTGGTTTGGGTGTGCTGAGACGGAATCCCGATATTAAATGGAATCGCGTGCCGATGACGCTTTCTCCGGTCGAGCAGGTTCCTATTGAAGATCTGCAGCGAAAGATCGTGACGGATTATTTGCCTTTGGTCAAACCAGGCGGATTCTTTACCTACGGTGTTTGTACTTTTACCAAATCCGAAACGGTTGACCAGTTAAACTGGATTTCTGAAAATCATCCGGAATATCAATTGGTCGCGAGTGGCTTTGTGGGGCCGTTTGAAACGGATGGGTTCTTTATGGCGACTTTTCAGCGAAAATAAAACGCGGTGCCCACCCCCCTTTGAGTTAAGCACCGCACCCCTCACAGAAATTTTCGTACAGGTATCAAGGTAGAAACCCATCGTCAATTAAAAACAAGGCTCGCACCATAAATGCGAATGCCTTGTGCCTGATAAGCAGCTGAAGTTTCTATTCCGTAAGTGCTGGCGCGGATCGAAAAGTGTTCAAATGGATGATATCCGAGTTCTAGCCCGGGATAGCCCCCGTAAAATCCACCCTGCGCTTCAATATGCCACGGAAGCACTTCTACTTTTGCACCCACTCCCACTGCACTCAAAAAATCAGGAAATGGATAAATGTTCCAAAGGTAATCCCACACCAGGCTTTGATTCTCGAACCCTGGAACGGGCTGAGGGCCGGCGATCAAGATCCCCGAAGTTTGAAACCAGTCGCTTACCAGAAGTTTTGAAAAATCGGTGGTGGCCTGAACTCGCCATCGATTGTGCCAGATGGATTCACCGCTATTCGATATGAATTCAGTGGTGCGGGTTTTGATCTCGAGTTGCGACGGCAAGCTGGGCAGCTGGTTTAAGTCAAAAAGTGCGTGTCCGCCAAAACCAAAAAATGACAGGTCTTCACTTTCGATCAGTGAACGGTCAATCAAGTCCGTACTTGCAGCGTTTGCACGTTTTCCTTTAAAGCGTCCGCCGTAAACTTCAAGCCATTTCCATGCACCCGTGAGTTGTGGGCCGTATCCGGCCCATCCAAAGAGGTGAGGGAGCACCGGATTCGACGAAATGGCATACCCGAGCGCATCGACTCTGAGCTCGCGCAAATCAAATCCATCCCAATGGATGGCATGAGGTTGATACAGCAGGCTGACTTGGGCAGCTTGGGGTTTTCCGTAAGTTTGGTTTAAGAGTGTGTTTGCCGCGTCCAGCGTGCCCGCCCCTTTTTGAATCTGCGAAAGAATGTTCCAGAAGCTGTCGCTCTGCTGAAAGCGAAGTTCGACATCGGCCTGGCTGAGATTAGGCATGAACCAAAAAATGCCGATGAAATAGGGCCATAAATTGCGAAGAATGAGTGGTTTTCTTAATATTGACATGCCGCGCATGGATTGATACCACTTCGTCCCGAGAGAGGTCAAATCAATCTGTGAAGTGTTGGTTCAGGATTAAATTTGCACTGGCGTTGTGTGTTCCGATGTTGCTTGCCGCTTGCGGACGATCCGATCGTGCGATTCTGGATGACGCGCAAGCGATGATGAATCAACGCCGCTATGGCGATGCAGTTCAGCTGCTCGAGAAAGAATTGCCTGCGCATTCTTCGCCCGAACTGAAAACAGAATTGGGCTATGCCTATCTCGGCCTCTCTGGAATCGAGTTGCTCGAGTTGGCCCGGCACGTTTCATTTCTAAAATCGTTCAAAAACGTCGAGCTGGATGAATCTTCGATCACGCAGAATTGTCCGCAGATTCCGCTCGAAGGTGAAGTGCCGATCGCCGATAAAAATTTTAAAGTGACGTGCTTGCCGATGATCAAGATTGCGGGTTTTCCGGCGCCCGACCATCCCGCTTTGCTGAAAGCCCTTTCGATTTTCGAAGAAGTTTATCCAGATCCGGCAAATACGAGCGAAGACATCAATCTGCTTTTGGCCGTGGTGCAGATGGGGGTGGCGATCGCGAATTATGATCTTCTGGTGCAGGCGCCTGACGGAATCACGTCTGCCGATCTTTCTGGAAATCGCGAACTTCAGATTCAGGCCGCCAGTTTTACCGTGAAGTATTTTAAACGCACGTTCAATGTGTTTTTTTCTGGAGTGCATCGTCTGTTCTTTTCTTACGGAAAGGTTCGGCGCTTTCTTGCCAAGTTCATGGGTAAGCCTTTGCTGACGATCGGAACTTATACCTATTATGGTACTGCCAAGATTTCGTTTGAAGATTTTTTTCAATTTCTGGTAGCTAGTGGTCAGGATGCAGTTCGCAAGCAAGCGGCAGCGGGGCAGGGTGCGGTGCCGAGTATTTCTCAATTCTCGGCTAGCGTGGTGCTCGGGCTTCGGTGGATGCGCATTCAAATTGCCAAGGGACAGGAAGATTTTCTTTCAGCCTATTTCGCACACTTTCTGACATTGGGGCAGGATGTTTTGCCGGGGCGATTGAACGTCAAGCCTACGATTCCAAGCGATCTTGGGTTCTACCTGAAAATGGATCCGTTGCCGAAAGAACTGAAGCGGGCAATCGAGGCAGTTAAAAAAACCTGGTCGATCGAAGATGCGCGCGCCATTTTTGATGTGGCAGACGAAATTAAAACCCAGTACTACACGTTAAACGAGATACAAGTAGCCTGGCATGACTTCTGGGCTGGGCTCGATAATCCGTCGCAGGCTCGGCTCAAGGCGGAAATGGATGAATTTAGACAAGGCGTTCCCGTTGTAGATATTGATCCGAGTGCGTTGCCGGATATCAAGATTTTTCAGGCTTGGTATCAGAAATCGAGTCAGCAGTTGAATGCACTCAAAGACAGAGTGGAGATTGAAGGGCAAGGCGCAGGTTCCGATACAGGAATGAAGCACCTGCCGGCGCTCATCGATCGTACCGAAGCGTGGATCAATTCCAACCTCTGGTAACAAAGGTCGGGCCCACCTTTTTGTTTAGCTTTGCGTCAAATCACGCAGCCTTTTTGGTCACTTCACGGAAGCCTTGTGCATGAATGCCATGGCGTCTCAGTAATCGAAGAAAGTTCGATCGGTCGATTCCAGATTCCTTGGCGGCACCCGTCACATGTCCCTGATGGCGCTGAAGCACATTCAATAAATATTCTTTTTCGAATGCATCCGACCATTGCTTCTTCAGGTGGGTATAGGTCGGGGTACTTTCAGGAGTACTGAATGATGCGATCGTCAATCCGGGAGTAAAATTCGTATCCGGGCGACTGATCGCTGTCGATGAAACCTGCACGGCGGGGAGGCGCAGATTCGGTTGATCGACTTTGCCGGTATGATTCCAGAGGAGGGCAGTGCGCTCGACGACGTTGAGAAGTTCACGCACGTTTCCGGGCCAGGTATAAGTCGTCAGTGCTGCTTCCGCTGCGGGAGTCAGACCCTCGAATTTTTTTCCTCGGGTTTGAAACGCATTCTCGAAGAATTTGCAGCTCATCGGCACAATGTCTTCCGTACGCAAGCGAAGGGCCGGAAGTTCGACCACCACACGTGATAATCGGTGATAGAGGTCTTCGCGAAATTTTCCTTCGCTGATGTAGCGACTCAAGTTCTGATTGGTCGCAGCGACTACGCGTACATCGGTCGTCAGGTCTGCGGTACCGCCGACTCTGCGGAAAGTCTTCTCTTGGAGAACCCGAAGCAAGCGTGCTTGCAGTTTGGTATCCATTTCGCCGATTTCATCTAGAAACAGGGTTCCGCCCTTGGCGAGTTCGAACAAGCCTCTCTTTTGAGTGGTGGCTCCTGTGAATGATCCCTTTTCGTGACCGAAGAGTTCACTCTCGAGCAACTGCTCATTGAAGTTGGCGCAATTGATTGCGATCCATGGTCCTTTTGCTCGGCGCGAGCCTGCGTGCACCATGCGGGCAATTCCTTCTTTTCCGGTGCCGCTTTCGCCGATGATCAGGGTAGGTGGTTCCTCGGCATCGCCTCGCATCGATTCGCGCTGAAGCACTTTCATCCATTCGTTGACTGGCTCCATGGCCTTTGATTTCGAGACGTACCAGTAAAGATCCGCGTCTTTGCCTTCAACCCGCGCAACGCGAGCTTCGAGGCGTTGTACGAAATCCTTGTTCTCTTGTTCGAGACGAAATTCGTTCATGGTGCGTTTTACTGAATGAACCATGTCTTCGAGATCGAATGGTTTTTCGAGATAGTCCGAGCCGCCTCGACGAAGCGCTTCGATTGCGGTCGATTTTTCGCCGTGACCGGTCATGACGATTACTTTCGAAGCATAGCCCTTGGCTTTTACTTCGGTGAGGAGATCGAGTCCGGTCATCCCGGGCATTTTTACGTCCGTGACCATCACCGCCACTTCGTTTTGAGTGTGCAATTGCAGGGCTTGCTCTGCGTTTTCTGCAACCAGCACCTGAATGCCTTCGCGTTCGAAGCGGGCTTTTAGTAGTTTGCGGATCGAATCTTCATCGTCAACGATCATCACTTTTTGGGTAATGCTATTTGGGTTACTCATGCAGTTTCTCCTTTAACTGGATTTTCATTTTTCGGTATTCTTACAATAAACTCGGTGCCGGAACCGGGTTCACTTTGAACCTCGATTTCAGCGTGGATTTTTTTAAGCAAGCCGTAACTGATGCTCATGCCCAGTCCGGTGCCCTTGCCAACTTCTTTGGTGGTAAAAAACGGATCGAAAACTTTTTTGCGTGTTTGCTCGTCCATGCCGCAGCCATTGTCGCGAATCTTGACCTGGATTTCGGTCGTATTCTGTTCGACAGAGACCTGGATTTTTCCGCCTCGGGTGCCGCGGGCCTGTTCGATAGCGTCGCGGGCGTTGCCCAAGATGTTGACGAAAACTTGTTCGAGCTGGATTTCATTCGCGGGTATCAACGGAAGGTTGTGGGCGGCAGTGACTTCGATATCAATTCCCATTTGCATGAGTTGATGAGTCATCAGTTTTACCGCTTCGTTCACAGCGTGGTCGACCGAAGTGGCGGCAACCTCTTCGCCTGCTTCGCGGGCAAAAGTGCGGAGTGAGCGAATGATGGCTGCCATTTTCTGGGAAGCAGAAACAATGTCTGCCAGAAATTCGGTGCCGGTCGGTGAAAGTTTTTCGATGTGTTGAAGTTCCTGACTGAAACCCATGATGGCTTGAAGCGGTTGGTTCAGTTCGTGCGCGATGCCCGATGAGAGCTCGCCCAAGGACGCCAGTTTCGCACTTTGAATGAGCGCGTTCTGGGTGGTTTTCAGTTCTGAAAATGCCTTTTGAAGTTCGAGATGATGATCGATGAGCTGGCGTTCGAGTTGGGCCTTTGATGAAACGTCTTCGATCAGGACGAGAAAACACTCATCGGCCGCATCGCCGTACGGGGTAGTTTTCAGTTCGACTGGTACTTTGATTCCAGAAATGTTTTCGAGGGCAAAGCCTTCGTGGCGTCCCGGCATGCCAAAAATGGCGAGCGTGACAGGTTTTTCTTGAATCAGGTGGACGGGGGATTTGGCGGTAAACCGCCCTGCGTGCGCCACGCCGAATTCTTTTTCGAAGCAGGGATTCGCCCAAACGGTGTCGGTCGCTTTTTGATAAAGCAACACGGCGGTCGGAAGGATGTAAAGTCCTTCTGGCACCGTCATGACATTCGCTTGCGCTTTTAGCTTCCTAATGGGCATTCAGAATTGCCCCCGCTTTTTCGAATTCCAGGTGAAATTGTTTTTCAATCAAGGTCAGTTTGTTCGCTTCTAACCCGATTTTCTTGGCGATGACATTGGCCAGTACTTGCGGATCATTGGCACTGTAGTTTCCGGAGCTGCCGATCTTTTGGGCATGTACCCAGAGGTTGGCCCACGAAACCACGAGATCATCGCGAGACGTCGAGTCGGCATGATGATTTTGAATGGCGGACAAAACGGTGGCCGGAAGTTTCCAGTATTTTCCGAACTCGACACCGAGGAGGGCGTGCGACGGAAATCCCAATTCTTCTTCGGACTGAATGAAAGAAATTTTCTTGGCTTCGGCATGGCGAACGATTTTCGAGAGGTCGTCCGGGGCAATCTCGAGCAGCACTACCTTGCCCAGGTCATGCATCAGGCCGCCAATAAAAGCATCACTCGGATTCTTAAACTGCAGCGAGCGAGCGGCAATTTCGGCGAGCAGGCCTACCGCAAACGAGTGCGCCCAGAACGGCGGTAACGGAAATTCGCGGGCATCATTGGCCTTGAAGGCGCCAAAAAATGAAGCGGTGAGCACGCTTTGAGCAATGGTATTAAAGCCCAGGTACTGAAGGGCCTTGGCTACATCGGTAACCCCGCCCGGAATCGAATAGTAAGATGAATTCGCAAGCTTGAGGATGTTTGAGGTCAGGCCGATATCGGACCTGATCAGATCAGAAATTTCGGTGATGGTGGCCGTAGGAGATTGAATACGCTCAGTGACCTTAAGGGCCACTTGCGGAAGAACAGGTAACTTCTGAATACGCTCGATCCAATGTAACGGTAGACTCATCCATAGGGCGTATCGGAAATGACACAGAGAAGATGAAGTAAAAAATAAAGGACTTGATCCATCCTAGAACCAAGTCCCTTAACGAAACCACGAAAAAGCATCAGATGGGATTGGGGGAGAACGACGCTTTTTAATGATTAGGAGGCATTTCTAACGGCTATTACGCAAGGTGTCAAATCTTATGAGAAAAGGTTGACGCTAAAATCCAATTAAGCGACGCTAAAAAAATGACGGTGCAAAATAGTTTTTCTGAATTTTTAATGGAACAGGTTGCTGAATGATTTACGCAGGGTTTTGGGTGCGTTTCGGCGCACATATCATCGACTTTTTTTTACTCAGTGCCGTAGAGATTTTGTTCACTCACGTGGTGGCTTTGCCTTTTGATTTGAGTCCATTCAGTCAGCAAATTTTGGATGCGGTGGTCACCATCCCTCTTTCAGTCTGGTATTATTGCTCCTTTCAGACCAAGCACGGTCAAACGGTCGGTAAAAGGTTTTTTTCAATTACGGTCATTGACGAGCATTCCGGAAAGTATCTCAGTCAGAAACAGGCGGTGCTTCGATTGCTGGGCTATTTGGCTTCCTACATCGTGATTGGCTGTGGCTTTTTAATGGCGGCGTTTCATCCTCAGAAAAAAGGACTTCACGATATCATTGCGGGAACGGTCAGTGTTCGACGTGGAAATTCCTGGAAGGCTGGTACGGGTTTGATTATCGGATTGGCCTTGGGTTTGTTCGTTGCGTTCAAGATTTATGGGCCAAAGCTCATTCATCTGATCGCGAACTAGTTGGGTGGATTTAGTTGCGGACGTCGAGTTTCAGATCCCATAACTCGCGCGAAAAAATTCTCATTTCATTGAGTCGCTTCCATAAGTCGGGTTGATAGCCATTGGGGGTGTCGAAGCATTCTTTTTCGAGCTCCCACAGTTCATGGTGAAGCAAATTGACGGCAGACTGAAGCCCCTGTGATTGAGCGAGCGCGATGTATTTTTCTTTATTGAAATCCGAGAGGATCATGAAAATAACATATCGGGTGGATTCAAAAATGTAAATATTTTTGAATTTGGATTGTGTTACGATTGGATCATGATTCGGGACTTTTTCGTGGCATTCTGCCTTCTTTTCTCGCTTTCGACCGGTGCTCAGGAAGTGCTGCTGTCCGAGGATGAGTTCATTCTTCCTCCTTATCTCAGTGCAGTAGCCGGTGGGGATATTTTAAACATCACTTCGAACGAAAATCGGAAGTACCAGGCTAAAACGGGCGAATGGATCGAGTACGGCGATCGATTTGACCTGCCGGCCCGGCAATCGCTCCTCGTCATCCTTCGCGAAAACCTCCAATGGGTGGGTGGGGGAGTGTTTCAGTCGAGGCTCGGCACTGAGCGTTGGAACGAAAAGGTTCAGACCTACGATATTTTCCTCGATCGGGGCTGGATGAAAATCTGGATGACCCCGGATCGCTGGCACCACAAGTTGCGAATCGTGACTCCTCAGACGTCCTTAACGGTAGAACAAGGCGTTTTCTGGCTAAATGTGAGAACAGGTGCTACCGAAGCCTATTTGGTCAGTGGAGAGCTTACAGACGGCGTTGGCGCAGTTTTAAAGGGTAAAAACTTCTTTAGTTGGAACAGTGTAAAAAAGGGAGTGAGTTCGACTACATCAAACTGGGATGAGGCCCCGATGCTTGTACATTTTTCAGGGCCGTATCCTTCGCTGGTCGCGCTCAGCGAAAAGGCCGAAAAGCTCTGGAACACTGAAAAAACCGCAAGTATTTACGCCGATTTAAGAAAAACCGGATGGCGAAAGCATTCTCGTTTAGAGAGTGGCTCTGTGAATCCGAACAAGAATAAAAAATAGTGTTGCCGAAGCGGGGACCAATAGTTTAACTTGGTTGTTCCTAAAAAAAAATGTCGAGCCGTAGCGCAGCTGGTAGCGCACCTGGTTTGGGACCAGGGGGTCGCGAGTTCGAATCCCGCCGGCTCGACCATTTTTTCTAATAGACGAACCAGAGACCCCTTGGTCGCAAACAGCGGTAGGGGTTGACGAAAAAGCAGCCGAACGATTGGCAGGAAAATTTAAGACAGAGGCACCGGACGATAAGTCCGGTGCCTTTTGTCGTTTCTGGGGGTGGCGTTCATCCCGAGTGTCGTTGGACGCCCAATACCTCAGCGCAAGCCTTTCTGGAAAAACCACAATGGATTCTACTACGCGCTTGATGAGTCTTTTGAGCATAAGTCGATTGGCTCCTCCGCGCATTTTTTTGAACTCGTTCAAATTATTTTCAATCACCCGCCTTTGTTCGGATGGCAGAATTTCATTTTGAATTTGGTTTCGTAGAATGATGATTTGGTCTTCCGCCTGTTTTTTCTTGTCCTGAAGTCTCTTCAGGCGTTGACGAAAAATATCATCCATCGAGCTATCGCTCGTTCGCGCATGGAGTTTGAATGCGTCTTCAGTCTCCATTTCGACATCAGCAAGTTCATTCAATGTTTTTGTCAGTGTTTCGCTATTTACTTCAAGGCGAGGTTGAGAAATCTTTTCAATTTGTCCTTCGACATTATTCAAATAGCCTTCTTGCAGCAAGACGTAATCAAGTTGATGAAGCAACCGATCTTCAAATTCATCAGCTCTCATGGACTTTATTCGGCATGCAATCGGTTCTCCGGGAGTTTATAGTCCAAATCGCAACGAGTTCACGGTTTGTGCGGGATATTTCCTCACAAGGGGAATTGATAGGACGATCGGGCATGAGCTTGGGCATTTATTAGGCCTTCATCGCTTCAACACTTTGACGATACGTAACACTCGTATTTTCAGTGAAATTAAGAAATTACGGTTGGATCTTACCCAAAGAAAAGACACAAATGATTGCTCGCCAGTTTGGAAGTCTTTCAAAGACAACTATCTCTCCCAGTTATCTGATTTTGACGTTGAAACATTTCCGAGACAAAAAATTGAAGCTTGCCTTATTGAAAAAGCGCTTAAACCTATCGATCAAGACGTATTGAGACCAGCCTTAGGTGCCGCCATTGCTCGCGAGTTAGTTACAGATGCAACTGACTACTATTTCATGTATTATTTGGCTCCTAAAATTCCAGATTATTTTCATGGTGACACTGCCGACTTATTTAACAATTGGTATCTCAATACTTCTTATCCATACAAGGCTGACGATGAAACACGGATTTCAACTGACGAGAATCAAGAATTGTTTTTTACGCACGAGTATCTATGCCAAGATCCGAATTTGACTGCTAAGGTGAGAATGAGAAACGCAATCGATGTTGCTAAGAATATTGAGCTGGACTTGAGATATAAAACGGCAACACTTCTACGGCAATTTTCAGATTATGTCGCTCTGACAGATCGGGATATGTCTGAAGACGTTGACGAGAAATTTGCGGATCTAAATTCCGAAAAAGTTATGAACCTACTCTTTAAAAAGTTAAATTCAGACGAGGAACGTCAGTCAGCATTTTTCTACAATATTGTTACTTATTGTTCTGTGAGGGGTTCTTCATTTGATGAAAAATACCCTGACCTTTCAGCGGCTCAAAAGAGTATCTCATCTGAACCTCATTCCATTGACAATATTCGCCTCAAGCAATTTCTTAATTATCCAGGGCTTCGTGAAACGCTTGGATGCGAGAAGGATTTTGACATGCCAGAATGTACGGAAAACTAGGGCTTGTAGGCGTAGTACCTTTGAAAGTTCCTGAAGTCCGCAGTAGAGCTGTCTAAGCGGGTATTAAATCCTCGGAACAGGCGTGTAAATAGTAGCTGCAATAGACTCTAGTTTTCGGCAGCTTTAAAGAGTTTTTTCGCTCAGAATTCGCACTCACCGTCAGTGAGGGGCTGATTCGAATCTGCAATTTAATGCGATCTTTTATTTACACTTCAAAAGTACCAATGCACTGGGCGTCGGGCTGCGCAGAATTTTTCCGGTCATTATCGAAGGGTTATGTTTTCGTTTCAGTGAACTTTAGCGCTCTGATTAAAGCCATTTTCTTGACATAGAGCCCTCGCTCACTAGTATTCAATTGCATCGCGGTGCATTCCCAAGGACGAGGACCAAGAGGAAGAGTCCTCGCCCTAAAATTATTTCGGGCCATTACGGAAAAGGTGTCAGGGACGGAAAAGGCTCGACTGGTAATGGGTTCAACGGCTGAATCGTAGGCACTGGCATAAGCGTGGGCTGACTTAACCCCGAAGTTTCACTAGGCTGACCTATTCCAGATGTCTGTCCTAGAGTAGATGGCTGAGGATTCACAGGTACTGCATTGGGTACCGCGGCAGAGCT
>CAIKYX010000067.1 GCA_903831745.1 Oligoflexia bacterium | reverse complement strand
CGTATCAATTGCAATTGGATACGCAAAAACTTGCTCTGCGGGCTTGGGACGACAAGCGGACCGATGGAATTTCGACTGCGATTACAGAACATGCCGCGTGTTCGTTGAATCGCGATGCACTCGACAGCTTTACTAACGAATACAAAACTGATGATCATAGTGCGTTTCAATTCGAGAAGTCGATAGATTTTCAGATCATACTTTCCGATTTTTCGGCCAAGCAAAATCAGGTCTCTTTAGATAGAAATTCCGAGTTACCTTCGGTACGACCCTTCGTAGGAGTCACTCAAAATGACCAATTGGGTTTTCAGTACCGCCAGATGGAAGCAGGTTTGACCATCAATTGGAACCTTCCGGGTGAGAAACAATCCTCGGTGGTTGCAGGAGATCGTCTTCAATTTCAAAGTACCCGAAGCGAGTCCGAGTCACTTAGAAATCAGTTCGTATCGAGCGAACAGAGTGTTTCGAACGATTTGGGCAGAAATAGAGAAATTCTCAAGGCGTCCTGGGATTCATATCAGAATTCAAATACACTGATCAAGCTACTAGAGGTTCAAAAGTCGATAGGTCAGATCGACTCACTGTCGATTTCAAATGCATACTCACAGAGAAACCAGATTCTGAATTCACTGTATGACAGTTTGGTCGCTATCGAAAAAGATTATTCTCATTGGAAAGCGCTGATTGAATGGAAGCCGGTTCTTGCGAAAGCCGGGTTTTTTATCAAATGATCACGACCAAAGAAGAGAAGGTCTCTAAGATACTTCCGCGCTCGATCTTTAATATCATTTCGGAAGACAAGCATTCTCAAATCATCGAGAAGGCCTCGCTGGTGGAGTTTAAGGAAAAAGAACACGTAAACCACCTTTTGCCGTTCGATACGTTATACATCTTGCTTGAAGGAAAGCTCGATCAAATTGACGCTGAAACGGGGATGTTGATCGACAGTGTTCAGGTGGGGCGTTCGCTCGAGCTCGACTCTTTATTGTTGGCGAAAAAAAAATGGAAAACCGAGTGGTGGGGGCGAACTTCGGGCGAGTTGCTCGCGATTCCATTTTCGGTTTTGAAAGAGACAATGGGGAACAGTGCCACGTTTTCTTATTTGGGCCGAATTGTTTCGAATATCGAATTGCACAAACTCAAGAATGATCTACGCCTTTTAGGCATGAAGCAGGAAACCATTCAAAATGTTGTGATCGAAATGAGACAGATAGATCATGCAGGTGATTTGCCTGAGGGATGCCTGATCGTAGTAAGTGAGGGCGTGGTCAACACGTTTTGGTTGCATGAGGAACGAGCCTTCGAACTTAAATCGTTCTCGATTTCTGATTTTTTCGTCTTTCTAAAGGCACCTGAGTTCAAATACGAATTTTCTTCCGACTTTAAATGTTGGGTGATCGATGCTTCCTCGTTTAATCAATCTTCCGGATCGACCGAGTTCCTTTCCTTCTTAAACATTATCGAGCAAAAGAAATTCGAAATCCGTGCTGCAGTCGTCAGTTCGATGAGTGGCGAAGAAGAGATGAGTGAAGAACCGGATGAGGAGGACGATCTACTCTCGGTCGAGGATTTTAAATCACAAGTGCCAATTGCAAAAGGGATCAAAGTCGGTAAGCCCGTCCATTTCATGCAGTACGATCAAATGGATTGCGGGGCGGCCTGCATGGCAATGATCTCTCACCATTACCACCGAAAAATCAATATTCCGACCTGGCGATCATTGATTCATGTTACGCGCGAGGGCGCATCCATGCTTTCAATCAAGCTCGGAGCTTCGAAGGTGGGTTTCGACATCATCGGAGTGATGTCGGGCTATAAGGCGCTTTCAACCTTCAGAATGCCCTTAATTGCCTTGATGTCTTATCATTATGTGGTCGTTTATAAAATGTCAGAGACTCATGTTACTTTGGCTGACCCAGCAAAGGGGCTGGTGGAGATGACCAAAGCCGAATTCTTAAAGGACTATTCGCAGAATGCGCTCCTTTTGAAGCCAACCGAACGGCTCTTGACCTTTCCGGAGAGTCAGCCTTCATACAAAAAGTACTATTTTCTTTTTCGAGAAGTGGCCAGTGATTTTGCATTGATTGGTCTATTCAGTGTGATTCTTTTCATTTTCGGTTTGGCGCCGCCTCTTTTTATTCAGTTTATTTTTGACCAGGTTCTGAAGTCCGGTGATCTGAAGCTATTAAACTCAGTGGGCATCAGCGTGGTACTTCTCACTGTATTTATGGCCCTGTCGGGATTCGTCCGATCGGTTTTACTTTCGAGAATGACGACCGCATTGGGCGTAAAGTTATCCACGCTTTTTTTCAGGCACACGATCCGACTTCCCTTCAATTACTTTGCCGTCAGAAACGTTGGAGATATTACCACCCGAGTAGCCGAACTGGATAAGATTCGTAATTTTCTTTCCCATGAGTTGATTCAGATTTTCGTTAACTTGATTGCAGTGATCCTGTACGCCATGGTCTTTTACTTCTATGGGGTAAAGTTTTTCTTTCTCGCAGTCACATTCTCGGTGGGCATTTTCGCTGTTATGTCACCCTTGTTTACTGGGTTTGTAAAGATAAAGCAGCTGTTATTCTATGCCATGGGAAAAAACCACGGAATGGCTTATGAACATTTTCGGGCGCTAAAGACCGTGCAATCGATGGCGGCGCAGGTTCAAATGCGGTGGAAGTGGGAGGAAACCTACGATCAAATTCTTAAGGTAAGAAGCCAGTTTAATCGCTATGCGCTGAAGTTGATGTCTACGAGCTCAATCGCCCAACAGTTGATCACGATTACCTTTTTGTATACGGCGGTGAGAATGTTTATGCGGGGTGAACTGACGCTCGGGCAAGTGGTGGCGGTCAGTAGTCTTTCCGGGGCTTTGATCGCTCCTGTACTTGCTTTGGTACAGGCGACCGATCAAGTAACGAATGTCCGGGTGTCTTTCGAAAAAATTGACGAAATTGTCACTTCACCGGTCGAAATACTTTCTGATCGAGTGATCGATAGAGTGAAGAGCGAGGACATTCAATTTAAAAACGTATGGTTTCAATATGGAAGTGATCATTCACCTTGGATATTAAAGGATATCAATCTTCATATTAAAAAAGGTGAAAAAATTGCGCTGGTAGGTCCGTCCGGCTCGGGCAAGTCGACGATTGCCTATATGATGAATCTGCTCTATACGCCCTCGAAGGGTGAAATTTTGATTGGTAATGTTTCAAATCGGAAAATTGATCTTTCTTTGCTGCGCAGTCGAGTTTCGATGATTTTGCAGGAGGATGCGATTTTTTCAGGGTCGGTATTGCAGAATATCGCCCTCGGAGACGAAAGTCCTAATTTGGATTCTGTCATTCGCGCCGCTAAAATTGCCGAAGCCCATGAGTTCATTGCACAGTTGCCCAATGGCTATTCTACGGTCTTGGGAGACGGAACCAAGGATCTCTCTGGTGGACAAAAGCAGCGTATTTCGATCGCCCGGGCAATCTATCGATCTCCAGAAATTTTGATTTTGGATGAAGCGACTTCTTCGCTCGATGCCGTAACAGAAAAGAAGGTGGTGCAGAACCTTCGTTCGGAATTAAAGGACACAACCTGCTTTACGATAGCCCATCGCTTAAATACCATCATCGATTCCGATCGCATTGTGGTGGTAAATCATGGAAAGATTGTCGAGCAAGGAAAGCACGAAGACCTTCTTAAAAACCAAGGAATTTATTTTGATTTATTCCGAAAGCAAGTGAATCAATGACTACGTCATGCCGACGTCGGCTTCAAAAATTGCGCCGGGTTCGACCACTAAAGAGGCTGTTTTAATTGAACCGACAAGACGGCCGTATGAAGTAATAGTAACTTTTCCGGTACAGTGCATGTAGCCTTTGACGAATCCTTCGACGACGACCGTTTCTGCCGAGATTTTTCCTTCCACCAATGAACCCTCTTTCAGGTAAATGATGCTGCCGGGGTACCCTTTGATTTCGCCGTTGATTTGACCGAAAAAGTGAAGGTCCGAGCGAATCTCGAGGGTTCCGGTAATCTTTGCATCATGGGCGATGACAGTGAGTTCGCTGGTATTGATTTCGTTTGGATTCACACTATTTGTTTCCATAAGGATAGCTCTGCACCCCGATCAGTTTCTTATTGAGATCAAAAAAGAACACTTGGATTTCGGAAAGTTGTTTCGGAGTTTCGAACGGGCCGAGTCGCGCCTTGAGGACGCGAAAGCGAGCAACCGAAAAATACTCTCCACGATTCGGATCGAAAAGTGTATTGGCTTCGAGCGTATTCAATACTCCTTCGGGATGGGCGAAAATTCGGTCATTCGCACGTCCCAGTACGACGATATAGCCTTGTTGGCTACCTTTTCCGGGATCGGTAAAAAGCACATTCAAAGTAAAATTGGCGTATTTTCCCTGCCAGTCGAGCCGAGGGTCCTCGAGTTTCAGAGGAGATGTTCCAGGGGGCGGAACGGTGATGTTCGCCGCAAGTCCGGTCCAGATGCCTTCCTTGCCCTCAATGACTTCTCCAGGCGCAGGTGGGGCCTTCTGATCACTCGCGTGGGTATCGACGGCCTTGGTGTCTGTGGCAACTGGTTTTGAATGGGTCGTGCTCGGAGTTGAGTCTTTCTTCTCGAGCGCGATCTTCAATTCTTGGATCTCGTTCTCCAAGTCTTTGACGAGTTCGGGGCGGGCAGAACGCTCAGAGTAATATTCTTTTAAGGCATAGATCGAGGAAACGAGAGAAATGCCGAAGAGAACCCAAGCGAGTACCGAGGCCCTATAAACCCACTGAAGGGGAACTTTAAAGGTTCTGGGGCTAAAAGTCTGGTAATGAACTTTTACTGTCAAGATCTTGTCATGACCTTTATTGCTGTTTTTCGCTTCGGACATAAGTTCACCCTAACATTTTTCTTGAATGTTTCCGATGCGAAAAGTGATGAAAGTCCTCTTTGTTGATCAAATCGCCGACCTGCAGCAGAAGCTGATCGAACCCCTCAGAAAAGAAGGGTGGGGAGCATTCCGTGCCCGTTCTGCCGCTGATGCCGAAAAAATGATGATGATCCACGGAGACAGTGTCGACGCAATCGTGGTAGCTGAAGACTTCGTTTCTTTCGCTGAAAAGTGGGAGATTCCATTCTTAGTGCTGACCCGGACATGGACAGAAAATCAAATTCTAAAACATCAGAATTCAAAAGCTTCGGGTTTCGCTTATGTTTCTGCGCAAACAGCATTTGGCGAAATCATGCGAAAAATTGAGTTGCGCCTCGGAACCGCGGTCAATCAGATGAAAGCTACTGGTACTGAAGGGCAATCTCGTTCGATTCTCCTCGAGGACTGTACTCGCGAATTATCCAATCCGGGCATTCGGATTCCTAATGCGCAAACAACCAGTATTAAATTGGTGGCCCCGAGCGTATTGCTGGGCGGAAAAGAAAATCCTACCCGATCGATCGAAATCAAACGACCAGAATTATCTCTCGTCGTGTCGACCCCAGAGCCAGAGCCGGTAAAGGAATCAGTTCAGGAACCAGCCGAAGACAATCGTACGGTCATTCTGGATGCGACCCAACTTCAGGCCGAACTCGAAGGCCGTTCAGATATTTCGCTGATCACTCCTGAGGTCGAAGAGGTTTCGCTTTCTTTCGACAATGAGGTTTCGATTCCAAGTTTTGAAGAATCGTACACTCGTCAGAATGTTCCGGCCGCTTCACCGACTCAGAATCAGTTTGCAATTGATCCTAGCCCGAAATCGATGCCATCCGATGTCGAGACGCTGCGAAGCTACCTTGCGCTCCGTGAGCAAGATGTGGCATTACTGAGCGGACAAGTAAGATCGTCTCATGAGCGAATTCAACAACTCGAAGTTCATCTCAAAGTCGAGCGTGCCCGCGCTGCCGAGCTTCAGCAGATTGCTCAAAAGAATGAGCAGGTCATTCAGGGGTTCGAGCACAATAAAAAAGTCGATCTCGAAGTCATGAACTCACAGGTTCAGGATCTGAATGCGCAGCTGAAGGATCGAAGTGACAAAGCGCGCATGATTGAAGCAAAATTGAAACTCGCCACTGAAGAAGTGGATAAGGTAAAAGAACGGGTTCGTGTCGATATTCGCCGCATTCGCGTTCGCGAAAAAGAGTTAGAAAACCAGCTCGAAATCCTGAAAAAAGATTCCTCGGCTCTTTTGGTGGCCCGAGACGAAAAAATTCTCGAATTGAAACGAAAACTCGACTTGCTTGAGTTCAATATGGAGCTCGTGCAAGAACAATATCAACGCGAGCGCGGGTTGGCTGAAGATCTGAGAAACCGACTGAAGGACGCGGCTCAGGCGATGCGACAAGCCGGCGGCATCCTGGACGCGTAGCCTATGTTAAGAATTGCCGGGATATTTCTTGTCTTGGTCGTCTGTGAGTTTTTTTTAGCGCCCACCGTGTCTGCTCAATCTTTTCCGTACTTTTGTAGCTCTGTTGAAAACTGCAGTAAGAAGCTTCGCAACGATAATATCGGTTACTATCAGGATCCTTTTAAAAAAGTGATCGTGATTCAGAGTTTTGAATACCACGGAGACGACGAAGCCAAAGTTCCTAAAATTTATAGTGAACAAGTAGTCAACCCAGGCCTACCGGGCGCTTCAGTAGTGACGATCATACAAAGTGGCAGCATTGTAGATAAGAGGGGGGCGGTTGATCCTGCGTACCTTCATGTTCAGGTCGAAAAAGTAGAAATTCAAGAAGGCGATTCGCGAAATTCGTCTTCCGTGGTTGAAAAAATTAAATCGATTAAGGTAGAGCCGGGCGCGGTTGAATGTGATCCTTCGAAATCGACGACCTTCCAGGTGGGAGGGGTGAGTTATTCGCGAGAAGAACTCGAGAAAGCCAAGCCCGTCGTGTTCAGGCCTCAGTTTTTCGGCGGCCAGGGATCGATCAGAAATCTCGACGAGATCAAACCGAGTGTAGAGTTGCTGGCAGTCTATCTGAAGTCGAACCCCAAACAAAGAATTAGGCTCAGCGGCCATATTTTTGCTGGTAAAGACGAACCGACAGGATCGGGAGAATCCGTTTGGAACTATCGCGGAGCTTATGAACGTGATTTGAATTACTACCATGTGCTGTTGAAAATCTACGAGCATGAAATGACTACTTACCGAAAGAATGTCGCTGAATACCGTAAAGGAAAACTAGCAGAAAAGCCCAAGTTGCCGACAAAACCCACACTTCAAAAAGATATTGCCGGAACTCATGAATACACTAACGGCATGTTGATGATTGAGCGGGCCAAAGCCATCAAATTGCTACTCCTCGAAGCCGGAGTCAAAAACGAGCAAATTGATGTCTCAATGGGTACCGCACCTTAGGACGAGCAAAACCGTAAGGTAACCGTCGAATATCTTGCGAATGTCTGATTAGAGTCTCGCGCGGCATTCGGAATATTGCGCCGGATCGGTTCCATACTGATAAGTCGTAATGATGTCGCCACTCTCAGTAATCGTGATGCTGGTTCTGGCGTACGCAGCTGGCTGGTTGTCATCACAGTCTTTACAATAATGGGCTGGCGAGTAGAGCAGGGCTGAGAGCTTCAGCTTTTCGGTCGAAGTGGTCAAATCCGAAATCCCAACGGTTTGCATGCTCGACGCGCGGCTGCCAGCCATGAAGTAAGTATAGGTTCCATCCGAATCGCGTGCATCGACGATGATTTGAATGCCGGTGTTATCGAGCGACTCGATGTCGATCTGGCAGGCTCCACCGACTTTGATCGTTTTGCCGAGCGAGCCGCGACCTGAAAGTGCGACCACGCCGTCATAGTGCTTGCGGGTTAAAATTTTAGCGAGCTTGGCACTTGATTCGCTGACCACGTCGCCATTAGTAACTGGTGTAACGAATTCTTCCTCAGGTCGTCCCGCACCGTCGCCAGTATTGGTCGGAGGAGGTGTGAAGGTATCGTTTTGCCAAGTAATACCCGAATCGCCTACTGACGGATCGGGATAAACGAATGCTTCGTCAATGACGTTGCCATTGGTGTCATAAACGACCACTGCATATTTGTAGCCCGAGTTCACGATGGCTGCTACCGCATAAGACCAGGTGTTTTTCAGTGCGACTGCAAAAGCAGTCATTGCGTAGCCGCTGTTTTTCCAGGATTCGAATTGGCCCTTTGCTGCAGTCGGAAGCGAGCTTTCATCAATTTCATAATGGGTTTTGCCACTTTTGATGGCGCCATTTACAGTCAGGATAGAGCCGTAAACTGAATGAGCAAGAGCCTGAAGTCGTGGAGTAATGTCGAGAACTTTGACGAGGGACGGTCTTGAGTTGCATCCGTTTGCAAAAGTAACATCGTAAACCACCGTACCGGTATCAATGTCGAGTGCGCCTGAAGCGTAGATTCGGTACTTTTCGCCTTTCACGATCACGGTGTGAATTGATGCTGAAATGTCGGAGAAGTTCTTGGATTGTCCCCGCTCTTCACTTGCGTATTTTTGAATCGATGCGGTTTTTGCAGCTTGAGTGCAGGCATCGCCTGTGGCGGCAAAAGTGGTTGGGGCGAAAGCGAGACCGGTAACCAGCATGAAGTTGAATAATGACATCTAAACGACTCCTTTAAAAAACGCGTTATGATTTGCACGCGAAAATAGTGTATTACAGCGTGATTGTAAATTTTTTTATGGTCAGGATTTCGTGAAAGTGTTCATTTTAGAGCGGGAATTTACTTTGTCTTGAGTTAAATAATTATTATATAATAATAAAAGACTGGTTTGATTCGATCGTAACGTTGCCCGAGCCTACGTTTGAAAGGCCTCTGCCCGAGAATGGCTGAAGTGAGAGGTTTTGGGCGGAATAGTGGCACGCCCCCGAGATCGAAACGAAGGCACTTTCGAAAACCATCATTGAGAACGTTCCCTCTAAAAATACCTGATGAATTCCTTTTTGAAAAAATCTAACTGAAGGCTCGAGCTTCTCATCATAAAAAGTGGCCCGACTTGCTGATGCTCGCGAATCCAGAATCGTCATGATCTCGCCAAAGTTCGCAAGCTCGTGATCGCGCCTTCCCCCTAGAAATCCAAAGAGATGAAGGTGCTTCCATTCAAACTCTTTGATGCCGTTCAGGCAAAAGCGAAGATCAGTCTCGTTTTGATCGGTTTTGATCAAATGATTCATTTGGGTCGGAATCTCCGATGAGTCGCCATCTCCGCACCAAAAGATAGGCTGAAATGAGAATTCAATGCCGCGATCGATGGCAATTTGCGGAGTCTCGAGAGGGATGTGTTTGCCAGCATTTTCGGGTTTCAAAACCGATTTGAGCATAGGACCGACGAGAATCAGGTCGGAGGTTCCCGGATCGAGTGATTTCCAATTATTCATCCCATGATTTTAATGGATTTGAATGAATTAGGCTCATAAAATTTGCCAAACGCCCCCCTGATCAGTAGACTCAGAATACATGATGGTCGTGGCCGTAATACCCGCCCGTTATGGATCAACTCGTTTGCCTGCCAAGCCTCTCGCTGATATTTGCGGCAAACCCATGATTCAATGGGTTTATGAAAAAGCTAAACAATCCAAGCTGTGCACACGTGTCATCATCGCTACTGACGATGAGCGCGTAGCGGAAGTTGTGCGTGCTTTCGGCGGAGAAGTCGTCATGACTTCGGTCGATATCCAAAGCGGCACAGACCGGATGGCTGCTGTTGCGCGGATGGTTGAAGGCGATATTTTTGTAAATGTGCAGGGTGATGAGCCCTTGATCGAAGGCGCTGTGATCGATCGCGCTATCCAGCCAGTGCTAGATAAAAAATACAAGCTCACTTCACTTCGGGTCGCACTCAAATCCATTGAAGATCTTAAAAATAAAAATGTAGTGAAGGTGCTTGTGGACGACTCGGATCGGGCGATGTATTTTTCAAGATATCCCATTCCGTACAGCCGTGTAGAACCCGATCAAGCGAAAGCTCCTTTTTTGTGTTCGCAGCATGTGGGTATTTATGTTTACGAAAGAGATACGCTTCTTCAGGTCAGTGAGCTGCCTGCAACTGATCTCGAGAAAGCAGAAAGTCTCGAGCAGCTCCGCGCCATGAAGGCAGGAATAGCGATCGGCGTTTTTGAAGTCAATTTTGAGTCGGTGGGTGTGGATACTCTTGATGATCTGGAAAAGGTGAGAAAAATTTTATGGCAAAACAAAAAAAATATATCTTTGTAACCGGTGGCGTACTTTCCAGTATCGGAAAAGGAATCACGGCGGCATCGCTGGGCATGTTGCTCGAGCAACGCGGAATCAAGGTCACCATGGTGAAGATGGATCCTTATCTGAATGTTGATCCCGGAACCATGAGTCCGTTTCAGCACGGTGAAGTGTTCGTTCTCGACGACGGCACCGAAACCGACCTTGATCTGGGCCATTATCAACGGTTTGTTCAAAGTGCAAAATTCACCCGCAAGAATAGTTTTACCGCGGGTCGGGTTTATGAATCCGTAATCAAAAAAGAGCGCGCGGGCGGATACCTGGGCAAGACCGTGCAGGTCATTCCACATGTTACCGATCAAATTAAGGAAAATATCAAAGCAGCAGTAGAAGATGCCGATCTTGGAATCATCGAGGTGGGTGGAACCGTAGGCGACATTGAAGGCTTGCCGTTTCTCGAAGCCATTCGTCAGATTAAGAACGAAGAGGGAGCAGGTAACGTCATTTTCGCACATCTTACTCTGGTGCCCTATATTGCCACTGCCGGTGAGCTGAAGACCAAACCGACTCAACACAGCGTAAAAGAACTTCGCGAAATCGGAATTCAACCGGATCTTCTGATTTGTCGTACGGATCGGGCTCTCGACAAAGAGATCAAAGATAAGATCGGGTTGTTTTGTAACGTTCCGGGCGATTGCGTGTTTAGCGCGCGGGATGCAGACAGTATTTACGATGTTCCCCTGCTGCTTTCGGATGAAGGGTTGGACGACAAAGTGGTCGAAAAACTTGGAATCTGGACCGGTCGTCCCGATCTTTCTCAATGGAAAGCCATGGTCGAGACGATTCATAAGCCAAAGAGTGAAATCAGGATCGGGATTGTGGGAAAGTACACCGACTGGCGCGACACTTATAAGTCGATTTCAGAATCATTGGTGCACGGAGGGGTAGCCAATCAAGCTCGTGTAATTCCGGTCTATATCGATAGCGAAGAAATCGAAAAAGGAAATCTCGCGGCTCTCAGTGAAGTAAATGGAATTCTAGTTCCCGGTGGTTTTGGTGAACGCGGAATCGAAGGAAAAATTTTAGCCATCGAGCACGCCCGAAAAGAGAACATTCCCTTCTTCGGAATTTGTCTCGGAATGCAATTGGCGGTCATTGAATATGCACGTCATGTGTGCGGACTTAAAAACGCAAACTCTGCCGAGTTCAAGCCCGAGAACGATCAAAACGTAATCGATCTGATGGATTCGCAAAAAGAAGTAAAGGATCTGGGCGGTACCATGCGTTTGGGTGCCTATCCTTGTACGGTTCTTCATAAGCACAATGGCAAGAATACGCACGCTTATGGTGCCTATCAAAAAGACAAGATTTCAGAACGTCATCGCCATCGCTATGAGGTATCGAATCATTTTCGTGCGCGCCTCGAAGAAAACGGACTTTTGGTCAGCGGTCGTTATATCGATCCAAAACAAGGTGAATTGGTCGAAATGGTAGAGCTTCCGAATCATCCTTGGTTCTTGGGCTGTCAATTTCATCCGGAGTTGCTGAGTCGTCCACTCGATCCGCATCCGTTGTTTGTTCAATTCATCAAAGCTTCGCTCGCTGCGTCTAAAGCCACCAAGCAACCCGGCTTGAAAGGAATCAAGTAATGCAACCTGTTCATGTACCTGCAGCGCCCATGACGCTGATCGCCGGCCCTTGTGTGATCGAAGACGAAGGTTTGGTGATGGAAATCGCAACCGAACTCAAGCATCAAATGGCTGGACTTCCGGTTCAGCTTTTCTTCAAAGCCTCTTTCGATAAGGCGAATCGTTCATCGATTGATGGCTTCCGCGGTCCTGGCATGATCGAAGGATTGAAGATTTTGGGCAAAGTAAAAGAGAAGCTCGGATTGCCTCTGGTTACGGATATTCATGAAGTCAGTCAGGCCGAACCGGTTGCAAAGGTCGTTGATTTTCTTCAAGTGCCGGCCTTTCTTTGTCGTCAGACCGACCTGATAGTTGCTGTGGCGGAAATGGCCCTGACGTGGAATCGCAAGATGAACGTCAAAAAGGGGCAGTTTTTGGCTCCCTGGGATGCGAAGAATATCGTAGAAAAAGTGCGTGCGGTTGAAGCCAAGCATCATGGGCAGCACAAAAAAGTGGATTTGTTTCTTACCGAGCGGGGCACGAGCTTCGGATACAATTCTCTGGTAGTCGATATGGTTTCTTTTCAGACGATGGCGCGCTTCGGAGTGCCGGTCATTTATGATGCCACTCATTCGATTCAGATGCCGGGGGGTGGCCCAGGCGGAAAATCAACCGGCGGTAAACGTGAATACCTCGAAGTGCTGGCACGAGCAGCATTTGCCGCAGGTGCAGACGGATTATTCATGGAATGCCATCCTCGTCCAGCCATGGCGAAGAGTGATGGGCCGAATGCGTTTTATCTCGAGCATGTCGGTGAGTTCGTAAAACAAATTCTCGAATTTCGTCGTCTCGCCCAGTCGTTTCCGAAACTTTTACCCGAGGCGCGGGCATGAATCGCCAATTAACGCTGGCCGCTTATCAGGAGAAACTTAAGAACATCAAGTTGCTATTACTGGATGTGGATGGAATCCTGACCGACGCCAAGATTTTTTATGTGCACGGACAGGGATGGACGCGTTCATATTGTATCTATGATGGCTACGGAATCCGGTTGCTTCAGAAATTAGGCGTTCCAGTCGGTGTGATCAGTGGCGGGCAATCTGATGAGCTCAAGGAGCGACTCAAGGTTCTCGGAATTCAGCATTTTGTGATTGGTTCTGAGGATAAATTGAAGTCACTCGAAGAAATCGTCGCGAAAACTAACATTCCGTACCAGAACATTTGTTTTATGGGTGATGAGTTATTTGATATTCCTGCGCTTGAAAAGGTGGGGCTCGCAATAACCGTTCCAAACGCAATGTTGGAAGTGCAAGAGATGGTTCATTGGATCACTTCAAAATCGGGTGGAGATGGTGCGGTCCGGGAAGTAATTGATGGAATCCGAAAAGCCCAAAACCTTAAGTAAAAAACTCACTGCCAAAAAAGTGCTTTTAAGGAAAAGAGTGTTTCTTCTTTTTTCTTTTGTTTTCAGCATGAGCGCCTGCGGCCCGCAAGGATGCTTTCCACGATTTGCTGATTTAAAAACTCAATATCCCCACGTCATTTATCACGGTCCGGATGAGCCCTCCGAAATCATTATTCGCAAGAATGCGCCAGAAGGTTGGACTTCCCTTTCGGCAATTTCGAAAAAGGCCCAACAGGCAATCATTGTTTCGGAAGACTGGGCGTTCTATCAGCATCCCGGCTATGATGAAAAACAAATCAAGGAAGCGATCGAAGACAGCCTCGAAGAGGGGCATCTGACTCGCGGGGCGAGCACCATTACCCAGCAAGTGGTAAAGAATGTTTATTTGTCGAAAGAAAAGAGCCTGATTCGAAAAGCCCGTGAACTCTGGATGGCGACCAAAGTTGAAAAAGTTTTAGGAAAAAGACGTATCCTCGAAATTTATATGAATATTGCCGAATGGGGCGAGGGAACCTATGGAATCGGCAAGGCCTCGCGCCTCTATTTTCAAAAGCCACCTTCCGAGTTAAGTGCTAAAGAGGGTGCGTTTCTGGCGATGCTTTTGCCTTCGCCCAAGAAATATTCCATTTCATTCCGTAAGCATTCTTTAAGCCCTTTTGCGCGAGGAACTGTTCGCTCGATTCTGAATAAAATGGTCGAAGCCCACTTTCTAACCCCTGAAGAAAGAGACAGTGAATGGGGGCGTCCTTTGTCGTTTGAATCCGTTTTAGAACAGGAAACCGGTGCGGAAACTGAGTCAGTCGAAGCTGGTGAAGAAGAGTAATCGTTCCGATTCAACCTCAGTCATTGAAGTTTAAAAGGTCATTGAGGTTTCTCGGGCTTGGACATAGACTCGCGGGCAATGAAACTACTCATCGTCCTGTCGGTTGTGTTGGGTTCTTTTTTATCTGTTCAATCTCGGGCAATTGCTCAAGGAATTCCTGCATTCAAAGTGCTTCTGGATTGCCCGCGCTTTGAAGTTTCAGTTTCAACCGATGCCGAAGAGTTCAAATCCGCTTTCATCAAAAAATATGTGACAGATGAGAAGCTGGTTGAAATTGTTTCGGACGCCAAAAATGCAGATATCGAGATTCATGTCACTGATGCGTCGTACGATGTCACCAAAGCCCGATTTATTTTTTCGATCATCTATCACGATCCGAAAACCCATGAGGCCGGAACGCCGATTAATCTGCCGTTACTTTTGCCTTACGCCATCGATAGTGTTCAGGCCAAAGGAACGCTCGTCAACAATGCCGGAAAATCGATTCGTCTTTTGCAAGAAATCATAGCCGACGAAGAAAAAGATGGTCACGACGATACTCGCTACGAAAACCCGAATGCAGGACAGGTTGCCGGCCCCCATCATCAGACCCGTGCCGAGCGTTTGGCCAATAGCCCGATTTATCTAAGCTTGTCTGCGGACGCTTCTGCCAGTCAGAGTGGCTCGGGAATTTATAGTAATACCTCGGCTTCGGGCAGTGCGTTTTATGATTTTAGTTATCTGAAACCCAGATATATGATTGATGCCAGCGGCGCGATAGCTTCGAGTTATTCGTCAGTGCCGCAGCCTGACTCTACCGGACTGGCTACCGGAAAATTTACGACGAATTCGAATCAGTCGATTGCCTTCACCGAATCCATGGTCTACACGCTCAGCAGAAGTCCGACCAAGTGCAAAGGGTGCTGGGGGGTGGTTGTCAGCAACACGACTGTTCAATCCAAAGCTTCTAATGTTGATTTGTTGAATGAAGCCAAGGTTGGAGTAGAATGGATTCTTTATCCCTTTAAGAGCATCGAAAAGCGCGAACTCATTGCCAAGATCGGGGTGGATAATTATTTACTCAAATTGATTCAGCCGAACGACCGTGGCTTGATGGGGGCGAATTATCTGGGGCTTTTCGGGTCTATTTACTATTACATGGTAGTGAAGAAAGATAAGATCAGTCTGACCTTCAGTGGCGACGCGAGTATTATCCCGGCATATTCTGCCTATTCGACTTATAGTGGAAGCTTCAATGCCACTTTTCAAGTTACTGATCCTTTCTCGATCAGTACGGGCGGGGGAATCAGTTATACCGAGAGAAGCGCCACTTTTCCTGGAAATCCCAATCTTTCGAATGCATTCGCCAATCAAGCCCGTGGGGGTGATAACGGTTGGTCGCCTCGATTCAGTCTTTCCGGAAATTACGTCATCGGAAATCGGGTACAAAAAGGCGCAGATAAAAGGTAAGACCGTCATTCTTCAGGCAGCCGAGAAATCAGCCGAGAAATGCGCGTGAAGAAAGAATAAATAGTGTACTCGTCAAAAATCTCTGGTTATTATTATTGGATGCGGTTCTCGCGCCCAAATTTAATCAAAGTAACTGTGTTTCTGGTGTTGATCACGACGGTCTTCGTCGGAGGATGGTCTATTGGAGTTCGTACTCAACTCGCCAAGCACGGACTCATTCAGAATAATTTTCTTTATCCCTTTCTGACGAAAGAATCACTTCAGGCCAAGATCAAGAAACTAAAGAGCGCTGAGGTGTATTCGTTCAATCAGAATGAAGTGAACCTAGAAGGCTTCAACGAGCCGGTGGTATTTGATTACGCGTTTGATCCCTCGATTCAGACGGTAGCGGAAGATTTGCTCAACCAATACAAGCCTGATCTCGGTGCCATGGTCGTTATGGATGCCTCAACCGGACGCGTGCTGGCGATGGTGGGTAAGAATCGTTCTTTCGATTTCGAAGGTAACCCTGCTTTCGAAGAAAGTTATCCCGCGGCTTCAGTATTTAAAGTCATTACGGCGACTGCCGCAATCGAAGGACAGAAGGCTCAGCCGTCTTCAGTCATTCCATTTGCAGGTAGGAATTATACGCTCTACAAATCACAAGTGCTCAAGGAACGGGTAACCGGCTGGAAGCACTTCTGTACACTGAAAGAAGCGTTTGCGAAATCGCTTAATCCGGTATTTGGCCGCCTGGGTGTTTTTCTGCTGGGCAAAGAGCCGATCGAGAGCTGTTCAAATAAATTCTGGTTCAACGGAAATATTCCATCTGAGTTTCCGATCGCTGAATCGCATTCTGCTAAGCCCACGGATGATTATGAGTTGGCTGAGATGGCTTCGGGATACACCCAGTACAATGTCATGACCCCGCTTCATGGTGCACTGATTGCAGCAACGGTTGCAAATGATGGCGTAATGATGGAACCTTATTTTTTGAATGCCGCATATTTGAAATCCGGAAAACCCATTTATCGTTCCGAACCGAACGTGCTTTCAAAGGTCATGACGCCAGAGACGGCAGCAGAAATTAAATCCATGATGAGAGAGACCATTCTAACGGGCACCTCGCATAAGGCGTTCCATGGGTTTTTCAAAGGCAAGTTCAGCTTTCTCGACGTAGGTGGTAAAACCGGGCACCTGACGGACAAGAACCTCAAGGGTCGAATTGACTGGTTTGTGGGCTTTGCCCAGGCGCATGGTCGTAAGATCGCCGTATCTGTGCTCACCATGCATAAGAAGTACTGGACTGTAAAATCGTCCTATCTCGCACGTAAAACAATTGAGACTGCGTTTGCCCCAAAAGCGGTCGCCAAGAAATAAATCTAAATCATTTAAGTCACTGATTTTGACCTTTAATTGAAATCCATACTCTTTTGTCTTATATTAAGGATCGAGGATAAAACTTTGATCTATTTGGATGCACATTCGACCACCCAGCTCGACCCGAGCGTTTTTGAGGCGATGAAGCCCTACTTCATCGAACGCTATGGAAACGCGTCCCACGGTGTGCATCGATTGAACTGGGAAGCCGAAGCTGCGGTCGAGAAAGCCCGTTTGCAACTGGCGCAACTGGTGGGTGCGACCGAGAAAGAAATCATTTTTACCAGCGGCGCTACTGAAAGCAATCACCTCGCATTATTAGGCATCGCCAATCACTTAAAGTCCATCGGACGCACTAAAATCTTATCCATTGAAATTGAGCACGCGTCACTGCTGGGACCGCTCGAATTACTCGCGGAACGTGGCTTTCAGGTCGAGTGGATTAAGACCGGTATTGATGGTGTGATTGATCTTGAAGATCTGAAGTCAAAGCTATCAGCAGAGGTCGGCTTGGTGAGTGTGGCTTACGCCAATCACGAAATTGGTACAGTTCAGTCCATCCGTGCAATCTCTAAACTCGTGCATGATGCTGGGGCTTTGTTTCATACTGATGCGGTACAAGCGCTTGGAAAAATTCGGATCGATGTGAATGCCGATGGAATCGATTTGATGACGTTCAGTGCGCACAAAATTTACGGACCAAAGGGCATTGGTGCACTTTTTATTCGAAGAAAGAATCCGCGGGTTGCGCTTGAGGCGATTTTTTTTGGCGGAAATCAGGAGCGAGGTCTTCGTCCAGGAACGCCGAATACACCGGCCATTGTAGGTTTCGGAGAAGCTGCAAGTTTGGCGAATCAAAGACTGGATGTCGAAACTCCGAAAATCCGTGAGCTTCGCGATTTATTCTGGGAAACTTTGAAGCAAAAACTTCCTTGTCTGATTCGAAATGGACCTGTGACCCATAACTTACCGAACAATCTGAATGTCAGTGTGGTGGGCGTCGATGGCGCCGCATTGTTTGGTCGCTTAAAGAATGTGGCCGTATCGAATGCTTCTGCTTGTTTGACCGGGCATCAGGATTATTCGCAGGTGCTAACGGTGTTGGGTGTGCAAAAAGCGTTGGCGAAAGCGACCATGCGGTTCGGGCTGACTCGAACCAACACACGAGAAGAATTGTTGGCTGCAGTAGATGAGATTGTTTCCGTTGTCATGGAGCTTCGTCGACTCGAAAAAGAGTTCGCAGCTCAAACCGGAGAAGAGTTACCTACAGGAGATTGTCTAAAATGATTACGTTGACCGATAAAGCAGTGCTTGAGATCAAGAGACTGAGAACGAATGACCCAAAATCGCTTCAAGCCCCATTGCGTGTGCAAGTGGTGGGCGGTGGTTGTTCCGGCATGAGCTATAAACTCGAGTTTGATCATGAACCCGCCATCGAAACGGACAAGAGTTTTGAAAAAGACGGCGTGTCTCTGATCATCGATAAGAAATCATTTTTGTTTCTGACTGGCACTGAGCTTGATTTTTCTGATGGACTGAACGGCAAGGGTTTTGTATTCAATAATCCTAACGCCAAACGCACTTGTGGGTGCGGATCAAGCTTTTCAACCTAATCCTCTTCGACCCGAGAAAGAACGTCATGCCTAAAGTCAAATTTTTACCGTCCCAAATCGAAACCGAAGCCCCTAAGGGCGAAACTCTGCTCGATACTGCATTGTCATTGGGCGTATCGATTCAACATGCCTGCGGCGGATTTTGTGCGTGCACCACTTGTCATTGCGAAATTGTAGAAGGCCTCGACAACCTCGAGCCTGCCGAACAAGACGAGCTTGAGCGGATGGAAGTATTGGATAATCGCACGCCGAATTCACGTCTGGCGTGTCAGGCAAAAGTACGCGGCACGGTCGTCGCTCGCGTGGTCAATCACGATTAATCTTTAGTTGTCAGCGATCCGCGAAGGATCATCTTAATTTCTTTGATGATTCGTTCGGTCAGTTCGACGCGCCTCTGCTTAGGTAAATCGAGCGCTTCGCCCCCTACCGTAAATGCCACTGCGACAATCGCTTCTGCCGCCAGGGCTGCATCTTCGAGCGGTTGGTTGAGTTTGGCCGCGCCCTGTTCTAGGTCTTCAGCCAGATCTTCGATGAAGCGGCCCAATTCAGCGAAAAGGGCTTTCCTAAAGGCGCTCGATGACCCTTGTCGTTCGCCCTGAAGTACTCGAAACAAATTTGCATTGTCGGTAATGTATTGAATGAAGGTTTCGACAGATGACCTAACGGCACTTCCTTTTTTGTCGAATGATCGACGCGATTCGCGGAGTAGCTGTCTTAGGCCCAGCCCGACCTCATCGATCAGCACTAGGCCCAGTTCTTCCATATCGTGAAAGTGCCGGTAAAAGGCGGCCGGAGTAATTCCAGCCTCTTTCGAGACTTCACGAAGGCTTAAGGAGCTAAAACCCTTTTCGGCACTGAGTTTGAGTGCAGCCGCCACCAGGTTTCTTGAAGTCTTCTGTTTTTCTTCTTTTCGAACGACCATTAAGCAATAGCGTAAACGAACGTAATAATTTTGCACCTAAAATATTGAATTTTAACGCATTTAATTGCCAAAATAATGAATTTCGAAATGGCTTGATTTTTTCAGTAAACACTTGTATACTTAAAACATGAAGACGCTAAAATGGTTTCTCAGTGTTCTGGATTGTCCGCTTCACGCCTCGAAAAAGAATTCGAACCGGGTTTATTTGCCTTGGGGTTTGACCGACAGTCGCGCCGGGTATGACCAATGACTTATCCTTGGCTTTGTGTGCTCGTATTTCTCGCAACGTACTTCTTGAATGTTTTCTATATTACCGTCCTGTATCACCGTGGCCTCGCTCATGGCTCGGTGACGCTGAGTCCTTTCGCCAAAGGGCTTTTGATTCATACCGGAAGTTGGGTTACCGGAATTGACCCCAAGGCTTGGGCGGCGATGCATCGTTTGCATCATGCTCATTCCGACAAAAAAAGCGATCCGCACAGTCCATGGAATAGTAGTGTGCTTGGAGTGATGATTGAACAGCTTCGATCTTACGAAAGAATTCTGGTGGGGTTGATTAGAAACCAGCCGGAATTCACCTCAATCGTAAAAGATCTCGATTTTTCTGTGAATTGGGTAAATCGAAAAAAAGTTTGGTGGCTTCCGTATTTGCTACATGCCGTAATCGCTGTTTCTATGTGCGTGATTTTTCATGCGGGTTGGTTGGGTGCTGCTTATTGGTTAGGAATGATGAGTCATCCGATTCAGGGGTGGATGGTCAATTCTTTTGCACACAAATTCGGTTATCGAAATTACAATACCGACGATCGCTCGCGAAACAACACTGCTGTTGCCTGGCTTGTTATGGGTGAGGGCTTTCAGAACAATCACCATGCAAAACCGCTTTCCGCGAAATTCTCGAGCAAATGGTTCGAATTTGATGGGGGCTACCTGCTATGTCTTTTGGCTCAATCGGTCGGGGCGCTCAAAATTGAGCGAAATTTGAGTTAGGCTTCTAATGCGCCACTCTCTTGACAGTGTATTTCCGTTCGGCGAAATAAAATACGTATTTTCCTTCAATAAACCTTTTGTTTTTGCATTGGCCTACCGATTCATTCCTTGCAAGCAAATTTATCAAGGAGAGTACTACTTATGGAAGCCGCTAAGAAACATTCGATCATCGACCAAGAGCAAAACCTGCAAAATACCTATAATGCGATTGATAAAGCGCAAGCGATCATTGAATTTGGCCTGGATGCTAAAATCATTACGGCCAACGATAATTTTCTAAAGACCATGGGCTACTCGCTGAATGAAGTAGTAGGCAAACACCACAAAATGTTTTGCGATCCGCAATATGTTTCGAGCATTCAATATAAGCATTTTTGGGAAAAATTGAACGAAGGGGAGTTTCAGGCAAACGAGTTCAAGCGTATAGGAAAGGGTGGAAAGGAAGTTTGGATTCAAGCTTCGTATAATCCCATCTTCGACAGCTAAGGCGAAGTTTATAAAGTGGTAAAATTTGCCACCGACATTACCGAGCAAAAAGTTAAAAACAATGACTATGAGGCTCAAATAGCAGCAATTAGTTTGTCGCAGGCGGTGATTGAGTTCAGTCTTGATGGAATCGTTCAGAATGCAAACGAAAATTTTCTTTCGACTCTTGGATATACGCTGGATGAAATCAAAGGCAAGCATCATCGGATGTTTTGTGATCCCGAGTACGCAAATTCAACAGAATACCGTGCTTTTTGGAAAAAACTGAATAATGGTGAATACGATGCAGGGGAATATAAGCGCATCGGAAAAGGCGGAAAGGAAGTTTGGATTTCAGCTTCTTATAATCCAATTTGTGATCTAAGCGGCGTGCCGGTCAAAGTCATCAAGTACGCATCCGACGTCAGTAAACAAAAATTAAAAGATGCCGAACTTGCTGCGCTTTCAAAAACCCAGGCGGTGATTAATTTTAATCTCGATGGAACTGTAATCGAGGCCAATGATAATTTTCTGAAAACAATGGGGTATACCCAGGCAGAAATCAAGGGCCGACATCATTCGATGTTTTGCGATCCTGCTTATGTATCTACGCCTAAGTACCGCGAGTTCTGGGAGAAGCTAGGACGGGGTGAATTTGAATCCGGAGAATTCAAGCGAATTTCAAAATCAGGTAATGTCGTTTGGATCAGTGCTGCTTATAATCCGGTTTTTGATTTAAGTGGCAAGGTCTTCAAGGTAGTTAAATATGCCACTGATATTACCAAGCAAAAAGAAGCCTCTCTCGAGTTGATTAGAACACTGAGTGAAACTTCTTCGCAATTGGGTGCGGCATCGGAAGAGCTCAGTGCCACCGCAACTCAGCTTGCGGCCAATGCCCAAAAGACCACTGATCAATCGAGTATGGCTGCGGCTGCCTCCGAGGAAGTGTCCAAGGGCGTGCAAAGTGTTGCTACCAATACTGAAGAAATGACGGCTTCGATCAAGGAAATCGCAAAAAATACTTCGTCTGGGTCTGAAAAAACCCGTGAAAGCATGAAGCGCGCAAAAGAGACCAATGCCATCGTTGCTCAATTGGGCCTTGAAAGTAAAGAGATCGGAACGGTCATTAAGACCATCAGTTCGATCGCCCAGCAAACGAATCTTCTCGCATTGAATGCAACCATCGAGGCAGCTCGAGCGGGTGAAGCCGGTAAGGGCTTTGCTGTAGTAGCAAACGAAGTAAAGGAGCTTGCAAAGCAGACGGCCAAGGCCACTGAAGAGATTTCGGCAAAAATCGGTACCATTCAACTCAGCACTACAAATGCAGTGACGGCAATTGGCGACATCTCAAATGCAGGAGAAGAGATTAATGTCATCTCGATGACCATCGCAACAGCGGTTGAAGAGCAAGCGGCTACGACCAATGAAGTGTCGCGTGTGGTTGCCGAATCGACCAAAGCGGTTGCTGGAATCTCAGACACGATCAAAAGTGTATCGCAGACAGCCGAGCATAGCTCTAATGGTGCCGGGCAATTGCTTGAAGCTTCGAGAGACCTGAGTACGCTCGCGGTGAAGCTCAAAGCACTGGTTTCTAGACTAGATGCCAGCTAGTTCGATCCCTGGCATTTTCTAATATTTTGCATTAATACCAAAGCTCATCTAGATTGGTAAAATATGCGAAAAATTGTCATCCATAAGCCCGGTGGTTACGAAGCGCTTCAAATTGAAAATTTTCCTGATCCTGCTCCGAAGAGCGGACAAGTTCTGATCGAAACAGTGGCGATCGGCGTAAATTATGCCGACTGCTGTGTTCGTTGGGGTGTCTATCAGTCTGCAAAAAAATATGTAGGCTGGCCAATCACTCCGGGCTTCGAATTCTCTGGTCGGGTTCTGGCCATTGGCGACGGAGTAACTCGTTTTAAAAAGGGCGACGCAGTTTTCGGAGTCACCCGCTTTGATGCGTACTCGACCCACGTGGTGGTACCCGAGCATCAGATTTTCTTAAAACCAGAGAAATTCTCGTTCGAAGAAGCGGCCGCTTTTCCTGCGGTATACATGACTGCTTATCACGCCTTATTTCAAAATATCAGGCTTCATCCTGGTATGGATATTCTCGTGCATTCTGCAGCGGGCGGAGTAGGCACTGCGCTCCTTCAACTTGGGCGTTTGGCAAAATGCAATGTAGTCGGAGTGGTGGGTTCGACCCACAAGATTCAAGCAGCGAAAGATTTCGGAGCAACGCACGTGATCGACAAGAGTAAGCAAGACCTCTGGCGCGAGGCCGAGAAAGCTGCGCCGAATGGCTACGATGTGGTACTCGATGCGAATGGGCCACCGACTTTACGAGATGGCTACAATCACCTAAAGCCCACCGGCCGCTTGGTGACGTATGGTTATCATACGATGTTACCTAAAGGTTCGGGGTCAGGGCGGTTGAATTACCTAAAGGCGCTTTGGGGTTTGATCACGCTTCCAAGATTTAATGCCGCCGACATGTGTGACTCGAATAAGGGAATTTTCGGCTTTAACATCTCATTCTTATTCGACAGACACGAGCTTCTGACTGAAGGCATGGAAGCACTTTTAAAGTGGGTCGCGGACGGATCGGTGAAGGCGCCACAGGTCACCTCATTCAAATTTGAACAAGTAGGCGAAGCTCACCGAAGAATCGAAACCGGGCAGACTACCGGTAAGCTCGTCCTAGTGGTTTGATTGAAAGTTCAGATCATAATCATTAATGAGTTGCGCTAGTTTTGCGTTATCGCCTTTTCCGGAGATTTGAACGACTACTCGGCGGTTGAGTCTCCAGCCTTCTTCGGTGTTTCGATCATCTCGGGGTTCTTTAGCGCCCACGCCTTCAGCGCTCAGAATCTTAGAGTCGATTCCGGCTTTCTTCAAATCACTGACGAAATGCTTGGCTCTGGCCAAAGACAGCTTTTGATTTGAAGATTCCTTGCCGCGATTATCGGTATGACCGATGACTTTTACCTGCTCGAAATCGGCAGAATTGCTTTTCAGAATTTCGCAGAATCCTTTTACAAAGGCTTCGCCGCCATTTTCATATTTTGCACTTCCGGTCACGAAAGAAACCCGGCTGCTGGGCAAAGTGATTTGAATTCCGTTCGATACAGTTTCGACAATTTTTCCACGGGCGATATCTGCAGCTGGCGCTTTAAGCTCGGGTGTTGGTGTGGCAGCAGCAATTGCTGCCGGAACGGAAGCGGCCTCACTCTTTTTATGTTCAGGATCGAGTTGAAACGTCAGTCGAAGTCCGCCACCCAGAGCAATTACCGGTGAAGAGTCGCTTGACATCATCCATTGTGCAACAGCCCCAATTTGAAAACGGTCGAAGCCATAGAGATAGCCTGCGTAAACCACGGGTTGAACGTTAAAAGACGACGAGCTCGAAGCAGGATTGCCGAGTGCCGCGTCTCGAGAAGCCCAGACTTCGCCCAAGCGAATATCGAATTGGGTAAAGAGTTCGTGCTGGGCTTCACTTCCCCACGGAAATTTGGCGATGACGCCTGGGGCGATCCCGGCGGTAGAGTATTTTCTAGAATAGAGTGGCCCAGTAAATTGATTGTAATAGATTCCGGTATTCAATCGTAATTGGTTCCAAAATGGAATCGCAGTGTTTTTGAACAAAGCATCATCGATAGGCTTTAAGAAATTAAAACGATTCCAGATCGCTACTTCATACCCCTGATTGACCAAATCAGCAGCGCTGCTGACGGGCTTCATATAAACGCCGTCGAGCATGATGCAGTTATAAGTGCATCTGCTTTCTTGATCTTGGGCGAACGAGGCCGTAGAAAAAAGGAGCAAGCTAGAGATAAGGCCTAAGGTGATTTTCATCCCTTAATTATGAATTAAATCT
>CAIKYX010000066.1 GCA_903831745.1 Oligoflexia bacterium | reverse complement strand
TTAGCCTTTTTGGTTTCTTGCTCCTCGTTTCATCCTCACTTTCGCCCTATGCCCTCGCTCTTTCCGATCCCAATTGCAATTCCGCTCAATACCGTACCGACTACCAGAAAAAAATTTACGAAACCTTTCAAGCACAAGGTCAGCCATTTACCTTCGAGAGCGCGAAGGATCGCTATGGTCGCACGCTGAATCTTTCAGCCATCAAGTTTATTCATCCCGATTCGAAGGGCACCGTCGTGGTGCTTGAAGGTCGCACCGAGCCTTGGTTAAAATACCTCGAGGTTTTCTACGATCTCTATCAACAAGGCTATAGCATTTATTCCTACGACCATCGCGGCCAAGGACTCTCGCCGCATCTCTCGGGCAAAAACGGTGAGATCGGACACGTAGACCGCTTCAGCGATTACACTAAAGATCTCGAACTCTTCATGTCAAAAGTGGTTATTCCCCAAAACACCACAAAATCAAAAATTTTCATGCTCGCGCATTCGATGGGAGGAGCGATCGCAGCTGACTACCTCGAGCGAAATAAAAATACCGGTATCAGTGCAGTAGCACTCTCTTCGCCGATGATGAAGATCAATACCGCTCCCTATCCACAATGGATCGCGCGCCTGATCGTTTCAATCTCGAAAGACCTGGGTCAGGGCGATCAATACGGAAAAGGACAAACCAATTATCCGGTCGAGGAATACCTGAAGAACCAGTCGGATCCGAATAAATTCACCACCTGCGTCGACCGTTTTTGGATGACCAATTGGATCTATTTTAAGAATCAAAAAACACTGCTCGGTGGGCCTTCGAACAATTGGGTGAACCAATCCATGAAGGAAACCAAATACATCCGCGCCAACGCCAATAAAGTAGAACTTCCGCTCTTGATGTTGTCTGCAAGCGATTCAAACGACAGCTGGGTAAAGCCAGCAGCAGAACTTGAGTTTTGCAAAAATGCCAAAAACTGCATTCAGATTCCGGAGTTTCAGACTTCGAAGCACGAGATCTTGATGGAAAACGACGTGGTGCGCGACTACGCATTGAATTCGATCGTGAAGTTCTTCGCCGCTCACTAGTCCATAATCGACTTTACTTCAAAAGCGTCTTTCGCTTAATCTTTTTAATTAAGATGAAAAAAATTACAATAGTCGCTTATGTGGTGTGTGTGCTTTTTACCGGGTCCGCGAGTGCCGAACTCGTTACCGTGTCAGATTCACCCGAAGATGGCGCCATTGCCACCGGACTTCTCACCGCACTTTCAAAAGCAACCGGACATCCTCAAGCCAGCGCAATCGCACTCACCGGCTTTCACTGCAACACCGAATTCGAAATGACCACGATCGATCCAACCGACGGCTGCTCTTTCTTACAGGATCAGAAAAAAACAGCAGTGATCGCTGATCAAGCCATAGAAATCATGCATGCACTCATCGCCGCCAGAATCAATAGCACCCACTTGGTTACCCGCACAGTACAAGGCGAACAGCTCCAATTCTCGCACTACGAATTTAATACGGTCGAATGTCGGCCTACTGCAGGCCCTCAGACCACTCCACTGAAAATTACCTGCAATTTAGATCCGAATTACTCTACTTTTTAGCCTTTTTTTCGCAACGATTGAAACTTTTTGGACTCATTCCGAGTCTATGATATTCTTTTTGGCATGGAGCAATACGACCTGATTGTCATTGGCGGAGGCCCTGCTGGCTATGTCGCATCGATACGTGCGGCTCAACTCGGAATGAAAGTTGCGTGCGTCGAAAAACGCAATGCATTAGGGGGCACTTGCCTGAATGTAGGCTGCATTCCATCAAAAGCACTTCTTGAATCGAGCGAACATTTTTCACTCGCCCAATACAAATTCAAAAAGCATGGCATCGAGTTTAGCGAACTCAAATCGAATGTTCCCCAAATGATTGCCCGAAAAAACGAGATTGTTAAACAACTCAACCAGGGCGTGGCCGGACTTTTTAAGAAGAACAAGATTCAGTGGGTTCAAGGATATGGTCGATTTTCCGCAATCGAAGGAGATTACAAAGTAATTGAAGTCGAAGGCGCAAGCGGCAAGACCCAGATCAAAGCCCAGAAAATCCTGATTGCAACCGGAAGTGAAGTGATCGAACTTCCGAACCTCAAATTTGACGGCAAAAAAATCATCTCCAGTACAGAAGCCCTCGACCTGCAAGCCACACCTGGCCATATGGTGGTCGTTGGTGGCGGCGTCATTGGTCTCGAGCTCGGTTCGGTATGGAAACGTCTGGGCGCAAAAGTGACCGTGATCGAATTCATGGACAAACTCCTGGGCATGATGGATCAGCAAATCGCAGCAGAAGCTCAAAAATCGCTTACCAAACAAGGCCTCGAGTTTAAGCTCAATACACAGGCCTTGGGCGCAAAAATTAGCGGTAATAAAGTGCAGATCGAAGTCATGGACCGTGCAACCCAGGCGAAAGAAACCATCGAATGCGATGTGGTTCTGGTTTCGACCGGACGTAGACCATTTACCGACAATCTCGCGCTTGATAAAATCGGACTCGCGGCAAATGAAAAAGGCAGAATCGATATCAATGCCCACTTCGAAACCAAAGTTAAGGGCGTCTATGCCGCAGGCGACGTGGTCGCAGGACCAATGCTTGCCCATAAAGCCGAAGAAGAAGGCATTGCAGCAGTCGAAACCATGGCAGGACAGGCCGGTCACGTAAATTACAACGCGATTCCAAATGTCATCTACACATGGCCCGAATTAGCCACTGTCGGCATGACCGAAGAAGAGCTCAAACAAAAAGGTATTGCCTATAAAGCAGGTACTTTTCCGTTTATGGCCAATGGCCGTGCGATGTCGATGGACGAAAAAGAAGGCCTCGTAAAAATCCTGGCTGACGCAAAGACCGACAAGGTTCTGGGCGTACATATCTTTGGTCCGCGCGCCTCCGATCTCATTTCTGAAGCCGTAACAGTCATCGAATACGGCGGATCTGCCGAAGATATCGCCCGCACATGTCATGCCCATCCGACTCTTTCTGAAACCGTAAAAGAGGCAGCCCTCGCAGTGGATGGCAGGAGAATTCATCTATGAGGGCAAATACTAAGGAAATTGAGAAATTAGAAAACGAGATCAAAAAATCAAAGGCGAAGCTCGCTTCACTTCGAAAGAAAATTAAACCCGAGTTGGTCGAAGATTATTCCTTACTGTCTGACAACGGAAAGAGCATCCTACTCTCTTCACTCTTTGGCAAAAAAAGCGAACTCATATTGATTCATAACATGGGCTCGTCTTGTCCGTATTGCACCCTTTGGGGAGACGGCTTTAACGGCCTCATCCATCATCTCGAGAATCGCGCTGCATTTGTCATTGAAACGCCCGAAACTCCGAAAACGATTGCCGCCTTCAAAAAATCCCGCGGTTGGAAAATTAAGATGGTTTCAAGCAAAGGCTCATCATTCCGAAAAGACATGGGCTACGAATACGAGGGCGATCCGGCCCCGGGGGTTTCGACCTTTATCAAAAAGAACAAAAAAATCTATCGCATTGCCGATACAGGATTCGGTCCGGGAGACAACTATTGTTCTGCTTGGGATCTGATGGACTTACTTCCCGGAAAGGCCCTGAATTGGGGCCCTAAATTCAAATATTAGTGCCTTAACCCAAAGGAATTACCCAATAGAATGAAGATTGGCATCATGACCGGCGGGGGCGACGCCCCAGGATTAAACGGAATTGTCGAGGCGGCCTCGAGAGTATTGATTAAAAATAACATCGAAGTATGCGGAATTCTGGATGGTTTCGAAGGAATCTTCAGTCGGCGCACGAAAAATGTAACCTGGGATTCAGTGTTGGGAATGCATTCGGTTGCAGGCACTTTTTTAGGCACTTCTAATAAATCAAAAATTGCCGGTCGCGCAGAAGAATTTCAGAAGAGCTATCAGGCTCTGGGACTTGATGGTTTGATCGCTGCGGGAGGCGACGGAACGTTTAAGGCGCTCAAAGAACTTGCTCCCAACTTGCCGCTGATTGGCGTGCCAAAAACCATTGATAACGATCTTCAAGGAACGGACATAACCTTTGGTTACGATACCGCCTGCACCGTGGTTGCGGATGCAGTCGATGCCCTGCGCGCCACTGCCAATGCCCACCATCGGGTAATGGTCATCGAAACCATGGGAAGGACAGCGGGTTGGATCGCATTGGGCGGTGGACTCGCATCCTACGCGGACGCGATTTTGATTCCAGAGCGCCCGTTTTCTCGAGAAAAGCTGGCTCAATTCTTAAAAGACGCCCATGACGGGGGGAAACTTGGCATGGTGGTCGTAGTCTCTGAAGCGGCGAAAGCGGTGGGAGAAAACGCCATTTTTAATGAAAACAAACATTCACCGACCGGCATCCGTTTCGGTGGCATTGGCGAGAATCTTGCTCGCTGGATTGAAGAAAGCACTCCGTGGGAAGCCCGGCATGTCGTGCTCGGACATCTGCAACGCGCGCGTCCGCCCACGACAACCGATCGGTTTCTGACCGCAAGCATGGGCGCTAAAGCGGCGTCTCTGGTTTTGAAAAAAGAATGGAATCGAGCGGTCGTCTATCGAAACGGACTGGTCATCGATGCACCACTGAGCGATCTACAAGGAGAACCCCGTACAGTTCAACCTGATCATCGCTGGGTAAAACTCTGTGAAAGCCTCGGCATTTTTATATGAAGTATCTAAAGTCACTGAATTCAAACACCCTCGTCATTTGCACCTTATTGCTTTTATCAGCATGCTCGACCACACCAAACCAAAGCGGCTTAACGGGCAACATCAACCTCTCGACTGGCATTGCACTTCCTACCGAAATGATTTCTAACAACGAAATCATTGGCCAAGGCAATTGTAGCGCCCTGATCAATCCAGTCGGTTCGTTGAAATCCTATCAGGTAGATCTCGGAAACGGTGCGGACATTAAATTTGTAGAAATGCCGGAAGGATTTTATCTCTTCAAGCAACTCACCTGCGGTTTAAAAAGCTCAGAACTTCAGGATTCAAAATTTCCGCATTTTCAGGTTTACGCCGGAAAAATCTCGATGCTGCAAGGAATTCACGTGCACATTCACGAAAGCGGAAACCAACTGACCTACTCACTCAGCACTCGCGAGCAAACCAAACGAGAGGCATTAAGCCTGATCGAACATCTGACAGAAAGCGCGCAAAAAAGGCTCGTTTCTGGCTATACCGAACAACCCATTTCGTATGCGGGCGTCCAAAAATCAGGTCATTGGAAGCAATGGAATCTCGCGCATTCGGGAGCCCCATTTAAAACCTCGCCTTCGGATTGGCCAAGTTTTGGCGAATGTTTCGGAAAAGAACAATCTCGAAACCCACTTTGGCTTGGAGAGTTTGAAGTGACCGCGAATTACAAAAATCACGCAGTGAGTCAAGAGGCGCCGATTCAAGAAACATGGAATACCTTTAGCGAGCCCTTTCAAAAGTGCGTGATTTCGACACTTAAAAAATACCATCCACCGAAGGCTGGTGAACTGAATTATCGACTTTATCTCTAACCTTCCTTGCGTTAAGGATAGGTCGGAGGAAATTCATGTTCATACTACTCACCACTTTGATGCTTTCAGCCCAAGCACAGCCCACCCCCATTCTGGTAGCCGATCAAAATGCGGGACGCACACTTCCTCAGTTCGTGTACCAAAATCACTGCGAACTTTCGCCAGACGGTGTATTGACCGGCTTTAATCGCGCCGGAATCATCGGCGGAAAATGGCAGACTGAAACTCCGATTCAAAAGACATTCACAGCAGATGAGTTATTCAATATCAGAACACTCATCATCCAGGCCGCTCTGGGTACCTACACCCAGGCCCGAAGCCCATGTGACGGTCCTTCTACCCGCATGAATGCGACCGGCCCGGACAATACGTTTGCACTGGTTTCACTTGGTAGTTGTGGCGGGTTCTCGCAACAGAACGAAAGCGACGAAGCGAAAAAGCTCGAGCAACTACTCAAAGACAACTGCAATCTGAAGGACTTTTAGAAAACGAGTAAACTTTTCTTGTTGAACTTAATTCCAGCCTTCATTACCTGCACTTTGTGTATAAAGTACCCTACTCTTCTGGTCAAACGGAGCTTTACCATGACCAGACTTTTTGCTTTCTTACTTCTAGTCTCCTCACTCGCTCACGCAGAAAACAGCGCCCGCGATTACTGGCAAGGTACGGGCCTGACATTTCAGGATTTTAAAGAGAACCTCCTCATCCATTGCTACGACAACGTGAAGGCATTTTACGGTTGTAACGATGTGATCACCACACTTCTAGCAAGCATGAAAGAGCCAGAGATTCTACTTCCGAAATATCAGGCAGCAATACTCGAGAAATACCTAAAACCTTTAGAGACCTACCCGAACGGCATGGCTCGTTTTTCTGCGAACGAGGATCAAAAAAAGAAGTACCAGAATGCTTTTAAGAAATTAAATGCTCCAGGCGATCAGAAAAAGTACCTGAACTCTCTAGCGGAAGCATTTGCGGACAGCCATCAGCTTCACTTCGATGCAATCTTCGACTCTGCAATTCCAAAGCTCGTCGATGAAGCAACCGGTAAAAACACCGAAGGCATGATCGGTGATTTGATGAATACGTTCTACATCGCTGCGCTCGATCCCCACACCACGGTACAACCCAAAGAACTCATGGATGACAAGCGAGACACCGATTCAGTTTCGTATTACGGAGTTGGACTGTTAGCGATAAAGACGCCAACACACGCCTGGGTCGATGATGTCATTCCAGGC
Source organism: Oligoflexia bacterium (assembly GCA_903831745.1). GTDB lineage: Bacteria > Bdellovibrionota > UBA1018 > UBA1018 > CAIMNF01 > CAIMNF01. The sequence goes on along the minus strand of CAIKYX010000066.1, from coordinate 4,664 downwards.
TCTCCTGCGGATCAAGGAGGAGTTCAAAAGGGTGACGAGATCATCGAGGTCGATCATCAAAATGTTCAAAAACTGAGTTTGGTCGAATACCATAAAGCGGTTCATAAACCCAAGGGCGAAACTTCACACTTTGTCTTTAGGCGGGGTGGAAAAAACCTGAACATCGACCTGGTTCACGGCGAAGTCACGTCACAAAATATTCGCTATTTACCGGTAAAAGATACACACGGGAATCTCTTTGGCTATATTTCGGTCAGAAACTTTTTGCAGGCAGATGTGTATGCCCGCATCAATGACGCCATCGAAACTGCCACTAAAGCCGGCGCAAAAGGACTCATTCTCGATGTTCGTAACAATCCGGGCGGAGGGCTGGAAACCGTAGCAACCACCCTTGGACTATTTATTGGCAAACAAGAGGTAGCTTCGGTTAAAAACATTATTCCTCAAAACATAGGGGTCATGCCCGGGGTACCGAGCTATGTAAAACATTTGGACGAAATCGGCGAGCTGCTCGAGAAAAGTTTTTATGCAGATTTAAGTCAAGTCACCTCATTACCAATGGTCACCCTGATTAATGGAGGCTCAGGAAGTGCCACCGAAATTTTCGCCGGAAACCTTCAATACTATCAGAGAAGTTGGATCGTCGGCGAGCAGTCCTACGGCAAGGGCACCGTACAATTTCCTATTCCATTTTATATCAATGGTGTCGACACTTTGTATTTTAACTTGACGCTTCAAGAATACTTGCTTCCGTCCGGCGCATCACCCCAACTCGACGGCATCACTCCCGACTTTAAGATTGGGGCATATCCGAATCTTGGTCTCAAGCTTGAAGTCGATCGTGAGTCTGATTTTGTGTTTGCACTTCCTTCGATCGGAAGCAAATGGAAACAAAATCGCCCAACGCAAGTGGCGGCCATTCAGAAATGCCTGGATCGAACTTCGACCGCACGTAAATTCTATGATGGGCAGTTAAGCAATGGCTCCATGCCACCCGATCTTCAGTTGCTTTATGCTCAAGACGTACTGGCCTGCGAGCTTCAAAGAAAATAGCTTAGTTCAATTGCTCGGGCGGAATGGGCAAATAAGTAGTCAGCAAATTGCAATGCTTAGAGCTGTAGAAATTCGCGATCCGGTGAATCGGATCAGGATCGAGAAACTTAAATTTCGCGCCCACTCTTCCCACCAGCCAGGTCATTTGCATGAGCCGGTCTTTCTCGAGTGCGGCACGAAAATTAGTCATCTCTTCATCCAACAAAAACTTAAACGGTAGCCGATCGTGTTCTTGATACGAGATCCAATCGACCAAAGCCCGATGCCAGATTTCAACCACAGCCGGAGCAACCAATTTCGGCGTGGCATCCAGAATCTCGGTATAGAAAGTCAGCGCTCCTTTTAACCAACCCATGAGCATTGGCTCTTCAACATCGAGCTTTGTGGCGTAAGCAATCATCAGGTTGGCCAAACGCATGGTCTGCACGAGATCCATTCCCCAGACGTCTGTGATTCGTCGCCCCGACAATACTGATTTTGATGCAGACTCTAGTGCGTTCAAGAAATTCTCGGCAATTCCTTTTCCTACCGAAGGGTCTGCGGCAAACAAATCGTCTAGAGCAACATAGCCCAGAAGAATTCGAAGACTTTCGTTTCCAAATAACTCACGGATAAATTCATCCGACTCCTCACCGAAGATATTACTCAAAAAATGAAGTGCCACGCGTCTAAAGTCCGGGCTATTTTCGTAGAGTCGACCAATCGCCTGAATTTGGATCAACGGACTGTCTACCGGAATTCTGGCGACTGCCGCGTCGGTCATCCGCAAGAACTCGAGTTTGCTGAAGACAACGGAATGTTCGTCAAGCATTCGCTTCATTTGAACGTAGTGACGATTAAAGAAGCGCAGATCGCGGTTCTGATCGTTCATCGCCAGAATCGGCTTCTCAAGCAGTCCTTCTATTTTTTGCGCCAAACCCGGGTGAGGAGCCGCAAGGTACTCTGCAAACAGGCGATCGAGAAGCGCCTGATCTGAAGCATGGGCTGCCGCAAATAAATTCGGAAAAAACTCATGCTCATAGAACCGCTCGGTCCAACGATGAGCCAAGCCCGGGTTTTCTCTCAATAACTGATCAAAAATAACAAAACCAATCGGCTGATAGCTAGCTTCAGACAACGTGGCTTCGTATTCGAGCAAACGCTCGATTGCGGCGCTGAGCGGATTTCCGGGATGATCTTCGAGTGAGAGATGAAGATCTCCAAAAACCTCTTCAATCGACTCGCCGTTCATATGAATCCAAAGCAGGCGGCGCTTCGAATACGACACCTTTGCCAAAATGGCCTCGGCATAAACCGAAACTTCGGGTTGGCTGTGTTTGAGTGCTTCATGTAGTCGGTCGAGATGGCCGGCATTTAGGCTCCCCGCCGACTTTGCCAAAGCGGTTTCTAGAAAATCAAAAATCTTCTTTTCGAGTCCCCTTACTTTCCAATGTCGCCAATCCTGCTTCAGGATTTCAAGCAGGTCGTCGAAATAGACATCCGGATCTTCTGCCACTGCATCGAGGTAAACCCCGGATAGACTCTCAAAGGTTTCGTTCTTAGGATCCTGAATCAAGGTCTTCACAAAAAGGTTCGCTCGTTTTATCGGCGTCATGGCCTTGAGTTGCTCCCAAAACACCTGCCAATTGATACGATCGATGGTGTCGTGCGAAATCGGACCGGTAAATTCAGAAGGGTGCGCCAGGATGCCCTCATTGATTCTTCGTCCGAGCAACTGGTATTCATTGCTGCCCGGCGCTTCGAAATGTTCGATATAAGACATCATTCCCACGAGATAACGAGCATTATATTCGGGATGGCCAAGGGCATAGGTGTATTCAAAATGCAGGCACTTCGAAATCGTATCTTTTGCCGACACCAGATCATGGGCCTCGAGCGCCTGAATCAATTCACGATTCGAACTCAATTCATTCCAAAAGTAATCAAAGAAGGGGCCTTCGTAAGATTTGATGGAATAGGATTCTAACAGGGCAATCACCTGGGCATCGTCCGGAAAGCCCAGAGCAAATGTTGGAGTGCAAATTAAAGAAAAGATGAAGAATAGAAAAACTGCCAACTGACCTCCAGGAGAACTGCGAGAACTGTACACTGAAAATGTATAAAAATACAGAAGAAGCACTGATGGGAGCCCATCATTTTCAGTCAAATGTCTCCACGAAATCCGTTCAATCGACTGAGCACAACGGAATAAGTTTTTTTTGCTATTTGCCCAAATATCCTTATAACTGACTTAAAACCGAGTTACATTCAGGGGACACCATGACTGCTTCTTCAAAAAATATGATCGATGAATCCATGGCAATCGTTCGCGCCAAAAATGTTTGCAAGAGTTTCGATGCCTTCGAAGCCTTGCGTGGCATCGACCTCGAGGTAAAAATCGGCGAAGTCGTGGTCATTATCGGACCTTCCGGCTCCGGAAAAAGCACTTTTATTCGAACACTGAACCACCTCGAAACAGTCGATAGCGGCGAGATTCATATTGATGGCGTCAAACTCGAAGACGGCTCGAACATCGATCTGATCCGTAAAGAGGTCGGGATGGTGTTTCAAAGCTTCAATCTTTTTCCGCATCTGACCGTACTCGAAAACATCATCCTCGCGCCGATGAAAGTTCGTGGAGCCACCAAGGATGACGCAACCCGCACTGCCATGGACCTTCTTCGACGAGTCGGAATTCCGGATAAGGCGAATAAGTTTCCGAGCAGCCTATCAGGCGGTCAACAACAACGTGTGGCTATTGCCCGCGCTTTGGCCATGCAACCTAAAGTAATGTTGTTTGACGAACCCACCTCGGCACTCGACCCCGAAATGGTAAACGAAGTACTGGCGGTCATGAAGGAGCTTGCCCTCTCGGGCATGACCATGATCGTAGTGACCCATGAAATGAGCTTTGCAAAAGAGGTTGCGGATCGAATTATCTTTTTCGATCAAGGCAAAATCATCGAGCAAGGCGATCCTCAGGAATTTTTTAAGAATCCGAAGGAAGAACGAACCCGGGCTTTTCTCGGTCAAATTTTAAGCCACGCATTCTAGTCACAGTCTCGGCACAGGACTTGAATACTTCTGGCCATGATCACCCGCCACGCTATTGCCGACTTTTCTGCTTTTCAAACTTTTTCAGTGAAGCGCACAGTGCCTCATCTCGATATCGAATCGAAAGACGGTGACTTAAGCCTGCTCGACAGACTACCAGAACACGGTTTGGCCATCGTGGGTTCGCGCTACCCACAACTTCGCTCGGTTCAACTCTTGGAAAAAACGCTGGGCGAACTGAGCAATACCTCCCTCGTCATCATCTCCGGGCTGGCTCGAGGCATCGATTCGAGAGCGCATGAAATCGCGCTCGATTGCGGTCTGAAAACCATCGGAATTCTGGGCTGCGGAATCGACCTCGAATACCCCATCGAAAATGCACACCTCAGACGGCGAATCATTCAGAATGGCGGATTGGTCATTTCGCAATTCGAAAGAAATGAAGCCCCGCTCAAACATCACTTTCTGATTAGAAATCGCCTGATCGCGGGACTTTCTAAAGCCACCTGGGTAGTAGAGGCTGCGGCCATTTCGGGCACCCTCAATACAGCCAATCATGCTGCCGAGTGTGGCCGCGA
>CAIKYX010000065.1 GCA_903831745.1 Oligoflexia bacterium | reverse complement strand
CATTGTCAAGAGTAGCAAAAAGTAGCAGTGGCTCCGTGTTATTTCTTTAAGATCATTCACCGCTTCCAAAGATTGGAAGGCGAAGAACGGCAGCGGTTTTTTCTTTTGGGATCTCAAACCCTAATTTCTCGGTCGCACCCTTGAGCTCGACTCCTGCTAGTCTTAAATAGACATTCGTGGTGTCGATGTCAGCATGCCCTACAATCGCCATCACACGCGCGAGCGATTCGCCCTGGCAAAGCAGATTGGTGATGAACGTTGCACGCAGATCATGAAACCGAATCGGCGTAATGCCAATTGATTTACAAAATCCACGCAGCACCTCGGCCGCATCTCCGCGAGTCCACTCGCACAAATGAGGCAAGACAAAGCCTGCGTTCTCAGTTTGGCTTTTAAGTTTCCAGTCAGTCAGAAACTCGTAAAGTTCTTTTGAGATCGGAACGATACGAGTCTTCTGGTTTTTGGTTGAAGTGTAACCATTTTTAGATGACCAACTTCTACCCACATGCAAGATCTTGTTTTCAAGATCTACATCTGACCATTTCAGCGCGTACAATTCGCCCGAGCGCATTCCTGTAAAGAGTGCTATCACCCACACAGGATAAAACCTGTGTTCGGTAAGTTTTGCTTCTTTCAGCAGATGTTTTACTTCAAGAAGGGTAAGCACCTTTTTATCTGATTCTGGCACCTTTACCATAATTCCGAGAGCAGGATTTCGATCCATGTGCCCATGCTCTACCGCCATTTGAAAAATACGTTTGATGATTTTTAAAACATATTTTCGGGTGTGTGGTGTAGTGTCTAACGGCATCTCGTCGAACAAAAGCGAATGCACCTGTAGTTTGGTGATCGATTTCAATTCAACATTTTGCCAAGGCTTTAAGAGCCATTTATTGATCGTGGTCTCGTAGCTGTATAGGGTTGAAGGGCGGTAGCTTAGTTTCATTAAACCTAAGGCCGCGTCTACCCATTCACCGAAACGAAGATCAAGTTTTGATTCTTTCAGTTTTGCGAGTTCGCGCTTTAGCTCAAACTCAGTCACTTCGGCCTTGCGCAGAGTTTCAATCCCGCGCCTACGCCATTGAATGCGTTTGCCGCGTGGATCATTTCCATGAACATAGACTTCATAGAGTTTTTGATTGTTTTCAATGTAGTGTTTAATTGCCATTTTGATTTAGCTCCTTTTTTTAAAAAGAGCCTGACAATCCATCAGCCTGAATCTTAATCGACGCCCCAGTTTAAACACTGGAATCTGGCCACGATGAACCATAATCCTCAGTGCATTTTCTGAGACTCTCAGATACGAAGCCGCATCACTACTCGATAGCCACTTGCTTGATATTTCGTTTTCAAAGATCAGTGTTTCACCCTCATTTATGCCATAGTTATCCAAATTTTTACCTCCTCTGTTTTTATATTTTAATTTTGTGATTTTGCTTTCCGCCCGCCGCAGTATTCCGACTTCCTGACCACTACCGCCCACATCATTTATTGATGTAGGGTGGGAGTGGTCAGGAAGCGCCAGAGGAATACTGCGGCGGGCGCTCCCCGTTTAAGTATTGGTTTCGAAAAATGAAGTTCGAATTGAGAGTTCTTTTGATGCGAATTCTCAGGGGGCAGGAGACTGCCCTTTGAGAAAGGTGCATTGATCATTGATTCTGTATTTCTTGGTTTTGTTTTGTGTATTGTTCATGCCGGTCTATATGGCAGTTTGCGTGCCAGTTTGCGTGCCATTTTGCGTTTAGATCGCTTGTTCGCGGCAATTTGTTGAAATGAATAGATAAGTTTTAAATTGGACCAGAAACCTGCTGAATTGGGATGGGGTTATGTATTCGGATTTTCGCGAAAAACCGAATGGGTTTTCGGAAAAATCCGAATACTGGAATGGCTGAGTAGTTTTATTCGTAGAGACCATCTGTAGCAAAACTAAATTCAATTAGTTTAAAAAGCTTAGTCGGAGGATTGCAGCTATTTTAACTGTTTGGAATTTGATAAGAACTAAGCGAACTCGCGCGGGAATGCAAAGATTGGCGGCTCGGCGTCGAGGTTTTTAACATTTCTTTTTTATTCAATGGATTAAGCTTAGCAATGCTAGGAGCGAGAAATAAAACATGTCTTTATTATAAATAATACTTGATTTATTTAGTCTTAATGGGTACTATTCACACCGAGGAATTAACTTTAAGATGATAAAAAATACTGCGATTTTATTGGTTACTATTTTATGGTCTGCGTCGACATTTGCAGCAGAGCGTGGCGCGATTCAATCAGCACTCGACGCGTCTGGAGTTTTGCTCGTTGATGTGGAAACAATCAATGCAAATACAATGGCCTGCCAAGGTACCGATATTTGTCTAAATATTCAGCTCACAGGCATAGACAAAGGCGGTCAAAAAACCAAAGTTATCGTGTCAACCGAGAAAAATAACAACGAAAAAGACTATAAATCTAAAGTACTCGCCGAAGTGCGTGTGACAGACTAACAGCTGCCCACGCACCCCGAACGAAATCGTGCCTCAAATTATTGTTTCGAATTTACGTGTGCAATGACCGCAGGGCCTACCGTTGCATTGTGAGTTTGTGAATTGTACATTGCCGCTCCAGGAGGCTGTTGAATCGAGCCATTTGGAGCCTTCTTCCCATCATTAATAACCATTCCATCAATACAACCAGTGCCTGGAGCAAGGTTACTTACGCTACTACATGGTCCTTGAAGAGGTAAACTTCTCCACCATCCGTTTGAATCAATATAGACTAGGTAGCAAGCGGAAGCTTGTTGCGCCAGGAATAGTGACATCCCAAAAATTAAACTAAGTTTTTTCATATTTCCCCCTTTTTCTCATGAATGATTTCATGAGCGTTAATCTAAATTATAGAGTGTTTTATCAAGATTTAAATGTGTCAAAAAAGATTCAACTATTTTAATTGAATTTAACGGTCGGAGACGAATTGACTCACTCAAAATCTAACCCTAGGGGAAGGTAAATATTAGTTTTGACAGGGTTTTAGGCAGGCCTTTTTGAGTAATAGGCTGGTTGACTCAT
>CAIKYX010000064.1 GCA_903831745.1 Oligoflexia bacterium | reverse complement strand
TCGTTCATTCGCATCGTTGGAACGTCATATAGTTCAGCTAAATCATAGTCGAGAAGTACCTTCTCACCCCTGATAATATAAATTTTCGATTCGATTCCAGCTTTTTCAATTTTTGAAGAATTCATTTCGAAAAATAAAGCAGCATTCGTGCCATGCTCGCCACTAAGATGATATTTTTCGAGATAATGGCAGGAATAATATTCCAACAACGGACGTCAATTCTCTACAATCGAACGTTTACGGGTAAAAAACATCACCATATGTTCCGAAGGCTGCTCTAAACTCTTTTACAGAAAACCGATCATTAGAGAAATTTACACATGTAGCTTTCGTAACTTCGCCGGTATCTTTTTCAGTTTTATAGAAGTCATTAGTTTGTTCTACATCGTTCCCAGTTCCGCTTATGCTATAGTGCCCATATCCCGAAGCAAGTGTGATATTTCCAGAGAACAATCGAGTCCCTGCATCGACTTCTGATTTTTCTTTATTGAAATTAGCAGCGCTTTTAATGCTAGGAAGATCTAAATAAATTTTACAATATGAACGTTCCGCATCTACCTTAGCTTTTCCATTGTTTCGTTCTCTTGGGTTTTTAATCTGACCGTCCTGAAAAAATACGGGATATGGCTTTGACCACGAATCGCTCTTATCGGAGTAGTAGATGTAATTAGCTAGTGAAACATTTGAGATTTGAATCTGCTGAATTTTCTCAGTATTTGAATGGTCACCTAAAATAGCTCCTTCAGGAACGGCAATCCCAGTCGCAAAAGATGATGGGGTGACTAATAGCAAAAAAAACATTTTCAAAATATTCATGCTGATATTGTTAGCACTAAACACTAAGAGATAGAAGACTAAAACAATATACAATACTTTAGTTCTATCAAAATTTTAAACTGATTGCCTCTAAACCTAATGTCTTTCGAGCCTATATTGAATGATTTAGCGTGCAATTACGACTGAGTGGGTTCCTCAACCTTGAATCGAAAGCCTGAGCTTAAATAAACATAGTTGAATGCTAGATTGGCCGTTGCCGAGCGATCTCTATTCAAGAAGTACCAAACTTTCATACTGCATCCGAAGCCCGGCGCATAAAAAGAACAAATGCCGACTTTCGTGGAAGGATTTGTTTTGCGTCGCTTAAGGAATCTGAGTTTCTGCAAACTTCAGCGTTTTTCCGACCACATCCATGAACAATGCAAGCGACACGGGTTTTCGATCGTTATTCCAGCTCATGCTTAAGCATCCTTGAGCACCCTTTTTTGATTCGAGCAGAAAAGTCATGCTGAGCACCCCGGGTTCCGAGCCCCCTTTGTAGCCGGCATAAGCCCAATGACTCTCGGGCTGTCCAATTCCACTGAGCAAAGCAACACTCTTCGACAGAACCTGGCGAAGCTCTACACTATTTTGAGAAGCAAGCCAAAGCATGGCGTTGCAGTTATCATCAGTCGAACCAAACCATTCTAAGGTCGAGATTTCTGTCGGTTGACTCAAGGAAACCCCATTCGTACCCACCGCGATTCTGTCTACCGTTGATAATGCCAACAAATCCTGAAGTCGGGTCGCTGCATCCGAGGCGATATACTCTTGAGTTTGTTTTGGATCAATCGCCCATTTGAGCTTAAACATTTCGAGTGTCGACATGAATGGAATATTCAATACAGCATGCGAGTTGCCCATCGGAATCAGCATCGCCTGCACTTCTTCTCTGCCCAAGAAATAAAGCAAATGGTCTGCAGCAGTATTATCGCTGATCGAAATCATGTTGGTCGCAAAATCTAGAAGACTAACCTGCTCGCCCACCGGAAGGTTTTGCATGGTTCCTGACGGCAGCGATTTCCACTCATCTCGAATCGCTAGCTTTTCGTCCCAAGCATGCTGCGAACGCTCGATGGCATTATGCAAAGCGCCCAAAACGTAGAGTTTAAACGTCGAGCCGATAGCGAAAACCTGATCTTCGGCATACGCGAGGTGGATCTTTTGATCTGAAGTCTTCAGGGTCGCCCCCAGCTTGCCCCCCATATCGAGGCTTTTCAATGCCGGACCGACATCCTTCCAAGACTGAATGACCAGGTCCGGATTATCTACCCCTTCCAAAAGCAAGCCAGCAAACAATCCCGAAGAGGCTTCGACATTCAATGAGAACTTAACTTTCAAGCCACTCTGAGAGAACAAATTCAAAATAAATCGGCCAGCCGCTCCTTGCGACACGACCGAGAACCGAGTGCAATCCCCCACGGTTTGGTTCAGATCAGAGAATACCGAAAGGAGCTTACTGAGGGTGACTGACTTTCTAAAAGAGCTCGAAAAATAAGTACTATAATCACTTTCGCTAAACTTAATATTTTTTTGTAAAAGTGACTGGCAAAAAATCTCGGCATTTTTCGGATCGTCCGCTTGCGCGCGTGGGCTCGACCCCCATCCGCTCACCAACATCATTACCACTAGAAATAGAATATTTTTCATACCACTGATCCTAATAATTATACCGATAATAAAGCCACTTGATGTACTCGATCATGGTCACCCGAAGCGCGTATGAATCCTTGTGCCAGCGAGTGCGATCAAAATGAATCGCATCTACCGTAAAGGTGCTGATCTCGACATCGGGTGGAAGAATTTTTTGTAAGATGTATTGTGCCCGACGCATATGGTACCCCGCAGTGACGAGCACCACATGCTTCCATTTCTTCTGATGCACAAACGATGCGAAGAGCTGGGCATTCTCGAACGTATTTTCACTGACGTTCTCGAAGACCACATTCTCTTTATTCAAGAGACCAAGCTCGGCAGAAGGAACCCCCTGCTCCTTCAGTGTCATGAAGTCGGCCTGGGGCCCGACACCCGATAGAAACAAAACCGGTTCCTGATGATTCGTACGGATTTTCGACCAGAGATCGACCGCTACCGGAATGCGCTTCTTACCACCAGCAAGACATAAGACGACATCGATTTGCTTCGATCCTTCTGCCAGATGAAACGTATCCTGATAATCATAGATTTCGCCCGCAGCAAACCATAGAAACGCCACCGCACTGAGCAGGGCTCCAGAAAGAATACTCAGTAAAACCGCGAGGGTTCTCATCATAGCTTTATTGTTTCAGATCTATTTCAATCCGATGACTTCGATTTCGACCAGAACGTCTTTTGGTAATCGAGCGACTTCGACGGTCGAACGCGCAGGAAAAGGTGGTTGAAAGTTTTCACCGTAAATGGTGTTTACCTTTGGAAAATCAGCCATGTTCTTCAAAAAAATCGTGGTCTTGACCACTTGTGCCGGAGTCAGACCTGATGCTTTCAAAACGGCTTGAACGTTTTTCATCACCTGGCGGGTCTGGGCTTCGACATCGCCTTCACCGACGATCAGGCCAGTCGCCGGATCGAGTGGAATTTGGCCCGAGCAAAATACCAGGCTACCGGTATCGATTGCTTGTGAATAAGGGCCGATTGCTCCAGGAGCTTCTTTAGTGCTGATTTCTTTTTTCATAGTTCCTCCGTTTGTTTTTCGACTACTTCTTTGCAGTAGCTCGGTTATTATAAACATCAAATGCAGTGATCGAGGCCATGTTCACGATATCGGTCACATCGCTTCCTCGCTGCAGCACACACATAGGCTTTTTCATGCCCACGAGAATCGGGCCAATGGCCTCGACTCCGCCCAAACGCCACACCAACTTGTAGGCAATATTAGCTGCATGCAGGTTCGGAAAAATCAGGATGTTGGCGTCGCCTGCAACTTTATTGAATGGAAAGCTCTCTGCAGAGATTTCGGGACGAAGTGCGGTGTCAGCCTGCATTTCTCCATCGACAATCAAATTGGGATAGCGTTCATGCAGAATCTTAACGGCTTCTCGCACAGGTGCATTCGCTTTAGAATCGTTCGAACCGAAGTTCGAGAACGAAAGCATGGCGATGCGAGGCTCGACGCCTGCCGAGCCCTGAACCAATTGCGCGGTCGTTACCGCAATGTTCACCAATTCCTCGGCAGTAGGCTCGACGTTGATAGTGGTGTCTGCAAACCAATACGTTTTCTTCTTGGTGTTGATCATATAGATACCAGCCAGCGTTTGGCCTTCTTTGGCACCGATGACCTGTAAAGCCGGCTTCAGCACTTCGGGATAACTTTGGGATACCCCACCGATCAATCCATCGGCAAGTCCGGTTTCGACCATCATCGCACCGAAGTAGTTATGTTGTTTCATCAGAACTTCGGCGCTGGTAACGGTCACACCCTTACGCATTCTTTTCTCGAAAAACTTCTGTGAGAAAGGCGCAATGTGTTCGCTCATGCTTGGACGAATGATCTGAACCCCGTCGAGCGCATCACCGAGTCCCAGACGTTCGATCTGGGCGTTGATGCGATCAGGTTTACCTAGTAAAATTGGCTCTGCAATATTGTCGTCGCGGATGATTTTCGCAGCGTGAAGAATTTTTGGATTATCGCCTTCAGGAAACACGAGGGTAATCTTTCGCCCCATATCGCGCTCGGCCTTACGCACTTGTTTTTTCACAAAGCGCATGGCGGTGTACGAGAAGCCCAAGAAGGATTCGAGTTTTTCTCGATAGTGTTTGAGATCGATGGTTTTGCGGGCCACTCCCGATTTCATCGCCGCTTCGGCAACGGCTGGTGCGATGAACAACAACGCCCGGCGATCAAACGGTTTAGGAATCAGATATTCGCGTCCGAATTTGAATTGTTGGTTTCCGTAAGCACGAGAAACATATTCAGGTACGTCTTCTTTTGCGAGTTGGGCCAACGCGCGAACCGCGGCCATTTTCATTTCTTCATTGATCGCGCTCGCCATCGTGTCGAGGGCGCCGCGAAAAATAAAAGGAAAACCGAGCACATTGTTTACCTGATTCGGATAATCCGAACGGCCAGTGGCAATGATCGCGTCTTTTCGCACTTCGAGGATTTCTTCTGGTGTAATCTCGGGCTCGGGATTCGCCATTGCAAAAATGATCGGATCACGGGCCATCTTCGCGACCATTTCTTTAGTGATGATACCTTTGACCGAAACACCCACGAATGCATCTGCACCATCGAGAGCCTCGGCAATCAACCGTTTCTTGGTATCGACGGCAAATCGCTCTTTGTACGGATTCATACCTTCGGTGCGGCCTTTGTAAATCACACCCTTCGAATCGCACATGGTCAGATTTTCGCGACGAACACCGAGATGAATGTACAGGTTCGCGCATGCAATCGCAGCAGCACCGCCACCGCAGAATACGACCTTCATGTCTTCGATTTTCTTATCAACAAATTCGAGGGCATTTAGAAATGCCGCTCCGCTGATCACAGCGGTTCCGTGCTGGTCATCGTGAAAAACCGGTATTTTGAGCTTTTTCTTCAATTCTTCTTCGATGTAAAAACACTCGGGCGCCTTGATGTCTTCGAGATTGATTCCACCGAAGGTCGGCTCAAGCATGATGCAGGCCTTGATTACATCATCCGGATTGGCGGCATTGAGCTCGATGTCGAACACGTCGATGTCGGCGAATTTCTTAAAAAGAATTCCCTTCCCTTCCATCACAGGCTTGGCGGCGTCAGGACCGATATTGCCTAATCCCAAAACGGCTGTTCCGTTGGTGAGCACGGCAACCAGATTTCCTTTGGCCGTATATTCGTAAGCAAGCATGGCATCTTTTGCGATTTGCGAGCACGGTTCGGCGACTCCCGGACTATAGGCCAACGAGAGATCTTTTTGGGTCGCTACGGGCTTGGTGGGAACGACTTCGATTTTTCCTTTTCGGCCACTCGAATGATAGATCAGCGACTCTTCGTAAATGGACATAAGCTTAACTGGCTCCAATATTGCTTTTCATTATTATGCTCTAGGATGACTTAGAGGCTATTGATGTAATTTATTTATGGTAGGGTTAAAAAGATGGAAACTCAAGCACAGCTTTTGGTACAGCGCCCGAGTGCGATTCAGCGCAGCGCTATTGTATTTTCGACAGCATTTACAGCTTTTTTTGCGTTTTTTTCAATGAATTCCATTTCGAGTTTTGCCCTACCGATCGTGCAATATTGGGAAAACCGAACCGGGCCTCACTCAGGTCTCGTTTTGGATCCGCGGGTCAGCTATTACTACACGAATTCCAATTACGACAAGACTTCGCATTCGACGCCACTTCCATTTGACGCCACCGTTTCACAAATTTATTTCGATTTGAATGCGAGCTACGGTTTCACCGACAATTGGTTTTTGTTTGGCAGACTTTCAGTAATCAATACCCGATTGAATAATCCGCAGGCTCCGCTGACGAGCTCACCCAACTCGAGCATTTTCGGCATGGGCGATCAACTCATTGGTTTTGCGGGTCGATTGCTTCACGCCGACAACGGGTTGAACTTTAACATTCAAGCTGAAACCAGTATTCCCGCTTACAACGACAATAATCAAAAGGCCAGTCAGCAGCCTTATTTGGGTGACCAATCTTACGACATGACCTTCGGCGGCTTTCTCGAAATCCCCATTCCACCCGGAGCCACGGCCGAATGGTATCTTGAAGCAGGAACGGGTTACACCTATCGTTCTGCCGGATTTTCTGCGGCAGTTCCTTATAGCCTGATGCTCAAACGCGACCCGATCGAACATGGCGCGGTTTTTTCACTCGGCGCTCGTGGTCAATTTTCTTTGAACACCGACAAGATCGCATCCGTAACCAATCAGAATGATCAAAACGTAGGCGGCGCCGGCAGCAATATCATCTACGCGCAAAACCCTTCTTTTACCATTGCCCAAATCACTCTCGGTTATAAGAACGGTTCAGGCCAGACCTTGTATGCAGCCGCGGCCTATCCGGTGGTCGGCACCAATTCTCCGCTTGGATTTCAAGTCACGTTGGGTGCCCAGCTCGACTTTGGCGGCAAGAGTAAATCTTCAGATGAATCCGAAACCGCCATCACCGAGAAAAAGCTAGCCCGCCCCGATCACTTTACCAGCTACGATCTCGAAGCCACCGTGCAAGCGGTGAACGACAACTTTCATGTCATCCGCTTGAATAAAGGCAGCGATGATGATGTTCAAAAAGGACAATATTTTGACATCTTCAAGATGTCAGAAGATCCGCTCACTCAGAAAAAAACAGAAACCGTCATTGCACGAGCAAAAGTCACCCATGTAAAAGGTGATGAATCTGCCCTGAACGTGGTAGAATATTTTATAGATCAGTGGATTGAAAAAGGTTTCACGGCCCGCCGGATTGTGCAGTAATATTAATCTCATAGGGCACACGAAACCAGTGCAATAAAACGCAGTACCAATACAGATGGAGATCACGAAATGATCAGCAGAACCTGGAAGTACCTTTTCATCGCTATTTTTTGTCTGACGAACAATGCTCACGCTGCAAAATTTGCAAATCAGTTTGTCGAGTTCGAATTGCCTCCGAATTGGGTTTGCTTGCTCGAAGGTGCTGAATGGGTTTGTCAAAATCAGCAAGATGCCGCAAAGAAGAAAGATGCGATCATCATCTTGGCCGCGAAGATTCAGGGCGACCAAGATACGCTCGATCAATACACTGCTTATCTGAAAAATCCAAAAGTATGGTCATCTCCACAAGGCAAGTCGATGACCTCTCAGGTAAAATACAGCCAAGGCAAAACCATTCAGGATCATCCTTGGGTAGATGCGCTTCATCTCGAGTCAGAAATTCCGGGTTTTTATACCCGCTACCTGGCAACCGTTAAGGACGGAATCGGAATTCTGGTTACTTATTCGGTCAACAAGAACAAATACCAAGAATACGCCCCGCTATTTGAAGCCATGGTTAAATCGCTGAAAGCTTTCCGTCGTGAAGGAGGCCTGAACGCCGCCCCTGCAAATACGGATCTCTTTAAGAATACGAAGATTCCAAGCGGCATGAGCAACGAAACCGTCTTCGGCGCACTTCCTGACGACAAACCGAAACCGCAAAAACCAAAATCACTCTTTGATGATCCAATGGTGTTTTACGGCGCAATCGGTGGTGGCGCACTTCTTCTTCTTTCGATCTTGAAGAAGAAAAAGAAGTAATCGCTCTCGATTAGCAGCCTTTAAAGCATCCCGATGCCTGAGGCGCCCAAGAGCAGCACACTCCGCCGTTTTGATTCTCAATAATCTCAGCAGCTTGTTTTCTGAGCTTGCTGAGTTCATGGGATCTCCCTTCGGCACCACCCTCTTCGGCTGGCGGGCATAATTGGCTCCAGTGCGGACACGCACCTGGCGCCTCGGTAGTCTCGGCATGTGCGAAACCTACAAAAGCCATCACTGACACAATAGACAATACTTGAATAAAGTTTTTCATTTTCTCTCCTTTTAATCGAACCTTAGAGATACCCCACCTAAGCCCATTGCGAATATTGCATAAACTGCGAGTTAGAGTTGCAAACCACGCAGCAAAAAGCTAAGTCTAGCTCGCATGAAAACGACCACTTTTCCGCTGAATTCCGAAGACTGCGAACTGCTTTTGTTTTTCGAACAAAAGGGGTCGATTCGCCACCTTGCCCGGATCATGAATCGCGACGAATCGGTCATTTCTCGCCAACTCAAACGCGTCTCTGAAAAGGCACCCGTGCTCGAGAAGATCAAGAACCAATGGAAACTGACCGAGCTCGGCAAAAAAGTGAATCGCTGGTCGGCCGAAGGAATCGACGCCCAACGGACTCTTTTGGCGGCGCCGCTCGAGATTCGAATTGGCGCCAGTCGCTCGTTTGCCACCAAGGTTCTCGCGCCGCAGATTGAGGGCCTGAAGCTCAAACATTTAGAATCGTCATTGCACCTCGTTTGTTTTGACGAAGGCGCAGAACCTGCACTTTTAAAGGGCCAAGTCGATATTGCTTTTTCGTGCGGCAAACCCACTGACCCGCAAATTGCTTTTCAGAGACTGATTCCTGAACGCTATGTCGCTGTCGGTTCGCCTCAAACCAACAAAACAAAATCCTTGAATGATCTCGCAACCGCCCCTCACCTCCTCCTTCAGAAGAACGCGGGCGAAACCCCCTTTCTCGAAATGCTCGCCCCCCATCAAAAGATCGCCACCACTTTTAACGACCCACTTTGCATTCTCGAAGCGCTCAGACAAGGCCAGGGGTGGAGCATCCTACCGTATTTTTCAGTAAAAGAAGAAGTGCTTTCGGGCAAACTGAAAGTGCTTTCCGAAATCAAGATTCCTTCGGCCGTGTACGGAATTTGGTGGATGCGAGCACGCACTAGCCTAAAACCCTGGGTAGAACATGCATCGAATTGGTTAAAAGCGCAGGAGCTCTGCTAACGAATTAAATAACGTAGCTGCAGCCGTAATGTTTTTCATGGGCAAAGCCCAAACCACGGGTTTTGATACCGCTTCGGCGAAATTTGTTTCGAAATTTGGTAAAGCGCGACTCGTGAACAAAGAATCTTTTCGGAACTCCATTTGCATTGAGTTTTCCAAGCGGCTTCGAAATTTCTTTAATGGGGCTGGGCGCAACAGCAGGAGGTGTCACAGGTGGAACCACAGGCGAAACTGCAGGCGGAATCACGGGTGTTTCTTTTTTATCGCCACCCTCTGACACTGTTTTTTTCGGAGGAATCTTCTTTGCGGGAGGCACGGGCCCCTTCAGTCGGATGCAGTAATAGTAGGGTTTTTCGCCAGGTGGCTCGTGGATCTCACAAACAGCAGAACCACCCCCCCTGAAGTACTATATGCTTCAGCCTCTCGATCCGCCATATCCATAGTCAGGTCGCCTTGGTAAACAGGCGTACCGTCGGAATTATAAAGATCGTAGATCTTGGTCGATTTCTGGTCGTCGATGGTGACATGAAAAGGAACGTCACTCTCGAGTAAACGTCCCGCTGCGATTGCCACGTCTTTTACTTTATTGTAGATGTGTTCCCAGCGTGGAAAAAATACGGTTCGACCATCGATCACGCTCTCAAATTTGTCCTTATAATAATATTGATGAGCAGCTTTCTGAAGGCGCGTATTTGGATCTTTGCCTTTTTCCGCGGCTTTTTCTGCCCGGATCAGAATCTGCCGAAGTAATGGCCCACCGTGTTTCACCGGTTCTGCATCATTGGTACTATTTTCAGGATCGCCGAGCTGCGGATTGTAACCCACATCACCCGGCTCGAGAACTTCTTCTTCAGGAACGTCTCCTGCATTTTGGTACGACCAGGCTTTTTTCATGCAGTTATTTCTTAATTTGCAGAAAGGCGTGTTCTGATACTGCGGCAATTTGCAATTTGATACT
>CAIKYX010000063.1 GCA_903831745.1 Oligoflexia bacterium | reverse complement strand
TCTTTTTTATTTTATTAGTTTGGAGCTGGTTGAGCTGGTGGGATGAGAACTCGCGGGAGCCGCGTAGCTGCGACTCCCGCGCGAAGTTCGACAATTCGGCCATGACGGCCGAATTGCACAGCCGTAGGCTGCCCGCAGGGCGAGGCACAGGAGGTGCCGAGTGAATCCCGCCGCCGGACATGATATTACCCTCCAGTTTTTTCATTCGATTCAATAAATTTCAAATAGTCATGCGCATTGTAATGAACATCATGAATCTTCTTTAAGCTGTTAATTGCTTCATAACCCTCTTTAGAAAAACAGGGACGGTTTTCAAAGGCATGCAACAGAATCAGTTCAAGCATCTGCCCCAAGGTCAAATCCTTATAATCAGCCACCCCCTTAAGAACCTTCAGGATTTTCTTTTCTATCCGAATGCCTGTTTGAACCCGATCAATCTGAATTTTTTTCTTGCTTGTTGTCATGGTACCATGGTACCAAATATGAAGAGAGATAGAAAAGGAAAATATGCAGTACGCCCTAATTCATGCCGCTCCAACCATTGAGGAATATCGTTCTCTTCGCCAAAAGGCTGGTCTTGCACCTCGCGAATATGAGGCCGCCAAAGTTGGGTTAAGAAACTCACTTTTCTCCGTTGTCGTAAAAGAGGGTGACAAAATGATTGGAATGGGAAGAATCGTGGGTGATGGCGGTTGCCACGTGCAAATTACGGACATAGCGGTTGATCCCAGTTATCAGGGGATGGGAATAGGTAAAGCGATCATGAAGGAAATTATGACTCACATTCGCGATGCCGTACCAAAGAGCTGTTTTGTAAATTTATTTGCCGATGTCGATTTCTTATATCAGCGTTATGGATTCACCGACACCAAATCCAAGGGAATGTACTTGGACTGGTCTAAATTATAAAAAAGCGGCCTCGATGTAATTTACTCATTCCGAATCCCAATTTTCCTACGCTTGCTTGGCAGCGTTGGTGTATTTACTTCAAGATCATCCAAGCGTTGAAACACAACCCGGAACAATTTGTCCGTTCCAATCTCCAGTTTTTTCATTCGATCAGAAAGATCTTCTTGAAGCAGCAGTTGCCGAAGCTTCACAAAGGTCCGAACAATAGAAATGTTCACCTGAACCGCCTTCGGACTGTTCAGCACACCGGAAAGCATTGCGACTCCCTGTTCGGTAAACACAAGCGGAAGGTATTTTCGATGCTGGCCATGCTCGAGTCTTAAGGTACCAATTTGGCACCTTAAGATTTCGTACTCTTCAGCGGTTAGCTGAAACATGAAGTCTTCTGGAAAACGATCGAGATTCCGTCGGACTGCCCTGTTCACAGACTTGGTTTCAACCTCGTAAAGTGCGGCAAGGTCGCTATCGAGCATCACTTTGTGTCCCCGAACGATATAAATCATCTTTTCAATGTCGGAGTATTTGACTGTTTGCATATAACCCAAGTGGGATTGCAAAATTTGATCCATTTTATTTTGATAATAAATTTCTACGACTTCCCAATTCGCAATAGGCTGGCGATGGCCTCGTCGATCATTGCCGAATCAGGGTATCGTTTTATAACATTTCGCACCAAAGAGTGTTCCCAAGGTGTCCCACGGCGATTCTTTAAACCTAAGACATTTAGATACTTGGCGATGTCACCGAGAGACTTCCCTTGATGCCTGAGTTCAAGAATAAGTCGGACATTTTCCATTTCATTGGCGTCAGGGATAAGGCGTCCCTGAAGACGAGTATATCCGTACGGGGTGACACCAATGTGAGGTGCGCTGGGTTCTCGGTTTTTTCTCTGGCGGCCACCATTCGGTTGTCGAAGCTCCACGCCTTGAAGAAGTAATGTCTTACGAACGGCTGTTTTTGAGGCGACGAGCCTCTTTGCAATCTCACGCAAAGTGAGGCCTGAGTGATAAAGTTCAGCTGCATTTTCGATAATTCGGTGAGCCGAAGAGTGAGAAAGCTCAATGAAGTCATGGAAATAGAGTGGTTCGTCTATCTTCAAGCGAACTCGACCATTTTTTTATCACTTCCGAAAATCCCTTTTCACATCGTCAAATTAAAACAATGCTCCACGCGACGCACACGAGTGCGTCTTGGTCGCATTGCACAGCCGCAGGCTGCCCGACGGGTGAGGCACACGATGTGCCGAATGAATCCCGCCGGTTCTGGCATTTGGTTGCGCTTCCATGCTCCATGAGAAAAAATAGATAGAAATGGGAAAAAGCGGATATTTTCGAAAATACACTCAGTACTATGCTCAAACCGATGAGAAAGTAATTGCCCGGGGGATGCTGGAAAAGCTCCTCGGTGATGTGAAATTCTCGAAAGCTTTGGATGTCGGAGCCGGGGCCGGTGAAATGACGTTGCCCCTTTATCAAAGGGCATCGGCCTTGACGTTGCTTGAGAAAAGGCCTGAATACGAAGAGAAGTTAAGTGCCCTGTTTCCTGGGGCGTGCGTACTGATTGACTCGATCAATGAGGCTCAATTTAGTGACCGTTTTGACTGTATCTTGTATTCCCATGGTCTTTATTATCAAAAAGATTGGATGGCCATTTGCAATCAATTACTCAATCTTCTTTCGCCAGGCGGAAAACTGATCGTCATCATGAATGTCGATAGCGGTGATTGGTGGTCATTGGTTTCAAAATATTCAGCGATAAAAGAATTTTCATACACGCCCTTTTCTCAGTTCAAGAAGGAATTGGAAAAAAAACTCAAAATGGATTCACATCCATTCAGTTATTCGGTCGGTTTTGGCTCGGCGGATGAACTGATCTCTTTTATTGGTGAAACCGTATTAGGAATTTCAAAAGCAGAGGTATTCATGGAGCATTTTGAAAGCATCTCTTTTGATGCCAGGCGATTCCTTCAAAAATATGGAAGTTTTAAAATGAAATGGGATGCCGAGATTTTGGTAATTCAGAAATAGAGCCTCACAAAGTCTTTTATCGGGTGCTTGCACCTAGGCAAATCAGCGCCAAAGTTTCATCAAATGACCCTGAGTCTGGCGTTTTTACGACAATCGATTGTCACTCCGTTGCGGGGGAGCTCACTATTAATCAAGATCGGTGGTTAAAAAGTCGATAAGTCAGCGTGATCAAGAGGTCTTTTTTGATTCTCAGTCTCTTTCTTGCCTCCCTTTTGCCCGCCAATGCAAAAGGGATTGATCCCTATGAAGTACTTCAACTTTCTAAGCAAGCCACACCTGCACAAGTTCAACAAGCGTTTAAGAAAATTGCGAGTCGACCGGGAATCACGGACGAAGAATTAATGGCTGCGTATTATTCTTATTCGATTCTGAAGGATCCGGTAACCCGCAATCAATTTGATCAAAATCAACCTCTCTCGTTCGAAGTTCCTTTGTCTGACCGTAAAAAAATGGAAGAAGCCATCCGCATTCTCTCTCCGAAAGAAGCGTCTTTCTTACATCGAACCGGACGAGCGACCGAGAATATGGTGGTAGGCGCCGGGACATTTTATTTGGCTCTGGCCATCACCACCTCGTCCAAATGTCTTGAAACGAGAAACCCAATTTACTGCAAAGAATTTTTGAATGAAATTACCGATATGAAGGGCGAGGCCAGCTTTGCGGGCTTTATCATCACCGCCCATCTTACCTCATTGCTAAAGAAGCCGCTGACTCGCTTTCTGTCGGTGCCAACCTCAAATGCCGTGGCCGGCTTGGGAGGACTTGCAGTGGGCTCTCTGACTTCGGACGTGATGAACGACGTGATGAACAAACCCGAATTCAGTGCACTTTTTCACTTAGATACTATTCCGGATGAGAATGCGAGAACCGCCAGACGCGATGAATTGATTCATAAAATCTGGATCGAGACAGGCGGTAGTCAGGATTGGTGGATAAGTAAGACTCCCGAAGTCGCATCGCTTTTAACTGCAGCGGTTGCTACTCAAAAAACGATGGGACTGATTACGCGTTCGGTGATGCAATCGAAGGGCGATCTGTGTGGGATTCAAACGGCGAATTTTATCCGCACGATTGTTACCGGAGAAGGGCTGACCGGGGCTAAAAAGTTTTTTAGTCAAAAAGGCGTTAAACTTGCACAGATGCTGATGTTCCTAGGGTACATGAAGGTAATCAATCCGGTAGCAGACGGAATTTGGAATAGCCTTACTGTAGAGAAAAGCTTAAAAAATAATCGTAAGAAAATGTCAGGAGAGGGCACTTCGAACAGCACCCAGAATTCCTCGGCTGCATTCGAAATTTCGCCCGATCTGATTCAAGAAAACGGAAAACTCTGGGATGCGTATCTGAAGGCTCGGTTAAAGCCGTTTAATGAGCTTCAGTTGCTGAGTGAAAAGGACCTGCTCGAGTACGACAAAGAGATCAATAAGGTGGGCGGGTTTTATAATTGGTTCTTCAGTGGTGCCACCAATTCGGGAACCCTAGCGCAAAGAGCCAGTTGGGAACGCGTAAAAGCCTATTTGCCCGAAAACGTTACTTTGGAAGAGGCGCGAAAGGAGGGGGATCGTTATTTGCGTGCCTTTTTCTTTGGGCCTGATTTTCATCAGGCGTTTCATGAAGCGGAAGACGTACATGGGCTTCCGGTTCCTGGTCGCATCAATCCAAAAGTTGAACCGTTTCGGGTTGCCGAAAAAGCAGCCCCTGCGCTCAAGAACGCATCCTTTGAAACCCTGCTGAACGAAATTCGAAAGCCGCAATACAGTATGGACTGGTTGATGGATCCGAACGGCAATGGAGAAGGGATAGGCGGGCAGTTTCGGGTCTTTGTTCAGAAAAATCGGCGCAAAAGAGTCGAGACCTATGAGCGAGAACTCCCGCCAGAGTTTCTTGAGATTCTAAAGGGCGCGAATCCCGGCGATGATCAAGGTTTGGGTGCAGGCATCTTGCCGGGGCTTAAGCTCGAGCTTTCCGACCTAGATGCCGCAATGATCAACGCCCATACGAAAAAGACTAAAAGCGCAATCGAGTTGCGAAGAGCCGAGGTGCTCGCTCAAAAAGCTGAGGTCGAGAAAATGATTGATTATTATTCTCAGCCAATCGAAAGTAGAACCCAGAAGCACGAGAAAAATATCGATAAATTCTCAAAACAACCTAGTCAGCCAAATAGCGAGATGATTCTTTATCTTAAGTCTTTCATCATGCCTGAAGAATCAAAAATACTTTAAGGTCCGGAATGAATCTCTAGCTGATTGGATTCAGTTTAGTACCGGTGATTTGGAATGTTATCCATGTGGGTAGCATTGCCATAGGTGTTCAGAGCGGCTTGATAGGCTGCAGTTGCTGATCCAAAAGCAGCGCGATAGTTAGGCAGGTTGTCGCGAACGCCTTGCAGATTTTCTGCGGTGTGGGCAAGGACGGTAGTCAACGTATTGATTTTGACTATATTCCATTGCTTTTCATCTATCGGATGAGTTTGCTCTTTGCCAGTGGTGGTACTGGTGTAAGCAATCGCTTTGTTCGTCACCTCTACCAGTTTCTCTGGGCCAAACGGAAGGTCGCCATAACCTTCGATCGTAATAATAGAAAGATATTGAATGACCAAACGTTCGACTGCAGAAGTATACGCGTAGCTGTTTTCACCTTTTGGTGTCGGACCTTCGATGAGATTAAAAAGCGTTTGCCAAGCCTCTGCTTTTTTCTCGCTCATTTTGGCTCTCTCGATTTCGAAGAACTTTTGCACTTCTGCTTTATCCATGATGGCCGCTTGAGCCAGGAGTTCAATGCGGTATTTTAGATGATCGTTTTCTACGTCGAATTTTTCATATTGTGCAGAAGCATAGTTGGGCGCGAAGCACGCGAATCCGATGACCATTGAGAGAATGAGAGTGAAGTTACTGTTTTTAATTTTCATAGCGATGGGTTCCTTCGAGCGGTATACTAGGGTGGGTGAATGAAAAATTCAATTCTTTATTAAACAGGTAATGAATAGTGTTCTTCGTACTTGCCTGAAATACTTGTGATTGATCTAGCATCAATGGTCTTCATTTTTTTAAACGCAAAACGTCGTGAGTCCACAGGCTCTAGCTAAGGTCCGAAAGTAAAGAGGGTACCGCCTGTGGTCGGGCTCCGGAAAAGGGGGCCTATTCTTTGATCCCAAATGAAATCATACGATGATCTTCTGTGCCGAGGTAGTACCCAACTCCCCAGAAAAGTTGATCATTGACCACTGCGGGAGCGGAGACGGCACTTCCTCCTAGGCCCAAGGCATTCTCCTTTTTATTCGAAGTGGTGGTTGCATACGTCCAGACTATTTCGCCGGTTTCGGCATTCATGGCATAGAGGTGGCCGCTCAGTGATCCGGCGAATAAAATATCGTTATACAAAGTGAGTGGTCCAATGGGGGCAGCAAAGTGACCGCGCCCAAGGTTTCTGCCATAAATCAAGCGATTGACGTGTTCGCCTTTAACCGGATACTGCGAAAAAGGGTCTGGCGTTTGCCACACGATCTTTCCTGTGGCTACGTCGAGCGCTGACCAGTATCCTCCGTGAACCAGGGGGGCTTTGCCATCCACCATTTTCGCTTTTGTTAATTCAAGAGAACGATGCTCTAAGTTCGTCGTTTGGGTAAAAATCATTTTTCCATTAGTGGCTGAGCCCCATTCTTGCCCACCTAATGCGCCTCCACCCGGATTTTTAGTGGCCCAAACAGGCTTTACTGTTTTGGTATTGCCGGCTTTTAACGCCTCATCTGCATCGATTGCAAAGTAGTGCCCCTGCTTGTTTCCGTCCACAATGAGATCATGTGACTTGCCTGGTTCGTCACCTGGTAGGGTTACATTTTTGATTAACATGGGTGCCTGACCGAAATCGGAATCCATTCCGGCTGGGCGGGGGCATGCGCCTGGCATTTTTGGTGGAATGATGCTCACAGGCGATCCGCAGCCCACGTTCCATGAATCGTAGATCTGGCTCTTAAACGACCACTTAATTTCTCCGCTGTCTAAATCGGCCGCAACAATCGAATCGACATGGTTTTCGATATCATCAAACTTAAGTGAGCAGGCTTTCTGTGCACCCAAATCTCCCTGGGCGGCGAGCATGCAGTTTCTGAAATCAGCCGGGTCTTGATAGTTGTTTCCGGTACCAAAATAAATCAGATTTCGTTTTTCATCGATCGGCGGTGAGCTTCCCCAGACGGCCACGCCGTTAAAGCGCACGCCATCTGAAGCATCGTGGCCATTCGTAAAGTGTGCACGGTCAGAAATGGTGTAAGTTTTCCATTTGATGGCACCAGTCTCGAGATCGAGCTTCATCAGGCTGCCTCGAAAATTACAGCAATGATAAATGCCTCCGACAATTCCGGGAATTTGCGATTCTTCGGACGATACCCCAACATAAACCGCGTTTTTATAAACGACAGGCGACATCGTAATACGTGAACTAAAATGGGAGTCTACGACGGTTTGCCATATTTTTTTACCATTCGAGCGATCGATGGCCATGATCGTTGCTCCTGGAATTTTTTGATATTGCTGATCGATCAAACGCCAAATGTATTTCATGTAATTTACGGAAGTTCCGATAATGAGCTTGTTGCCCGCAATTGCCGGACTCACGCGCGAAATATTGCGCACCAATTCTGCGCCGTGAAGACTTTTGCCGTCATCTCCGACCTTCGATAAGTAGTCTCGAATGGCAATAGGGGCACTCCATTTTGAATCAATGGCTCCGGTCTTGGTGTCGAGCGCATATAAGTATCCGCCCTCTTTTGCCTCTACCATTGCTTTGACATTGGTTCTTCCGATATCGCCAAAATAGAGTTTTCCTCCTTGAACGGTAGGAATTCCAAACACTCCCGTGTGAGTCTGATAAGTCCACAAGGGGGCAAGATTCTTAACGTTATCCAAGGTCAGTTTCGCTGCTTTCACTACTCGGTGATGATGGTTTAAGAGATCGCCTGACCATTGAAGCCATTCGCTTGCAGTATCAGAGCTCGAAGTTATCGGCGTTGGCGTTGGAGTCGGGTTGGATTGCGCGCTAGCTTGGAGAGAAAATGCCTGGAACATACTGGCCACGAGTAAAAAGCTTAGGGTGAATTTCATGGGCGAATGCTAGCTGATGGTACGTCATCCGACCAGAATTTAGTGGTTTAAACGATTAAGGATGAGTCGTAAAATTAAACGCTGTAATTCGCTTTTATCTCGATCTCGCTTGCGACCTGAAATTCGAATGAAATCTCAAATTCGCTTTGTCCGAGTCCCAAAGTCATTCCCAGGAGCGAAGAAATGTTTTCCCAATAACTTTTTTTTCCTTGCGAGTAGTTTTTTCCGGTCGAAGCGCGAAGAATGAGTTCATGGCCTGACGGTGATTTTAGGAGTTCGGTATCAAAAACTCGAAACTCATTCAGCGAATAATGCTCGAGTGCAACTTCTTCGGCTAAAAATAGCATGGGGCGAATGGCGCAAAAGAAATTTTCGGTCAAAGTGCATTTTGTGGTTACATCGAATTTGCCGTTTCTATCCTGGTCAAAGTATTCCTCCAGGGTTTCTTTGAAAGTGTGTTGATTCAGGACGCTCATGTGTCCAAGTTCGTCACTGATGTGATGGGCAATGTTGGGTTGAACTGTAAAAAAACCAGAAAAATAGCGGTACATGGCACTATTCAATAAGAGTTTGAGTGTGCAGATGATCAGGTGGTCGCTTTCATTAATCGAGTTGAATTGATCCACCTCGGGACCATTCAAAAAGAGAAAACATCGGCCGATTTTTCCGAGAGAGGACGTCAGGGTGAGGCCGCTTTTGATTCCCATTTTGTGTAGGCGGCCAAGAGATCGTTGAACCGGACGATTTTCGATTTGAAAGCGCTCAACCACCTGGTTTAAATCCGAGCAGATGCGAACTTCTCCATCTTGTATTCTAAACAGCGAAGAATTCTGGTTCACATAGCAGCTGTAGCCGGGCTTCATCGTGTTTTCACCTAGCTCTGGTGCGCTATAGACTGATACGACATTGAGCTTTTGCGAATAAGGCGTGACCATCGCAATGCAAATTCTGCTGAATTTGAAGTGAAACGATGAGGCTTCAAAGCATCGGTTGATGTATTCTGCGAAATCAACCAGTGGAATTTCGTTACTCGACAGCCTGCTTTCCAAGTCGACGAGGCGGGCTAAGAGGTAGGTCTGATCCTGAGAAAGCTTGAGCTTCTGTGATTTGATTTTGTTAAATAGGTAAACGTTAATTTTATTGCTCTGGTCTTGGATCATGGCGGCTCCTGCCTTCTCGTATTTAGGTTACAGATTGGTTCCTTGAATTGCCATTTTATATAAAGAAGAATTAAAGAATCTCAGTGAGTCAAAATAGTGTCACTTGTCTTGTGAAATTGGTTTCAGAGAATAAATTTGGGAAGACTATCCACAAAAGTTCAGGTTAGCATGATCCCATGCTCATCACTTCTTTCGTTCTTAGCGCTCTTTGTCCTGATCTAGCCGGAAATTATGGCTGTACCCTTCAACAAGCCGGGCAGGCTTCTTATTCGGTTCTTAAGATTGAACAAAAATTACTATCTGATGTGGCTGCACCCGAATTAGAGCAATACAGCTTCGACTATACCGATATTCAAGGGCCCGCAGATGTGATTCGTGCAAGCAAAAAGGGCGAAACCGATGCTTATGGTTGGACTACTCGTTGTGAGGAAAATCACTTGATCTCTTATTCGCCGCAAGTGGGTTCTACCACTGAAATTTACCTCAACCGCGAAACAGATCAATCACTCAGCCTGGTTCAGACTTTCGATGGCAAAGTGGTCTTGAGTTGTCCTAAGCTCTAGCTTCGGCAAGTTTTAGCTGCATCTCGATGAAATTCTGAAACGAGATACCGGCAGCCGCCAATTGTTGCGGAACAAACGATGCTTTCGATAATCCAGGAAGGGTATTTGTTTCGAGAAAAACCGGACCCATCGGCGTAAGAATAATATCAGTACGCGAATAGCCGTAACACTGAAGAGCTTGATGGGCGGTTTTTGCCAGTGCTTGCACGGCTGCAACTTCTGAAGGAGACAGTTCGGCAGGCGTAATCTCGGTCGTGCCTCGACCCAAGTATTTGCCGTGATAATCGAAAGAGTGGCCTTTCGACAAAATGACTTCGGATGGAGGCAAGGCGACGAGTCCTGTTTCGCTCTGAAGGATTCCTACGGTCAACTCTCGTCCTTCAAGAAATTTTTCGGCCAAATAATCGCCATACGGATTCGAAGCAAGCGCATTCAGTGCCCGCTCGAGTGACTCCGTGTCTTGTATGATGTGTAAACCAATGCTCGAGCCGTTTGCCAAGGGTTTGAGTACAATTTTTTTGTGCTCTTGATAAAATCGCGTAATCGAACTCTTCAGTTCATTCGCATTTGAATGATTGACCATCATTTGAGGCGCGACCGGAACGCCCTTTTTGGTCACGATCGATTTCGAAATATCTTTTAGAAATGCATTTCGGCTCGACACTGAACCCGATCCGGTAAACGCCACTTTTGCGTCCTCTAAAATCTTTTGCAAGGTACCGTCTTCACCTTCGGTGCCATGAAGAGCAAGAAATACGGATGAGTCTTTAAGTCTCGGAAGGGCTTCGCTCACTGATTTCGCGAAGGGCTCTTCGAAAGTTTCGAATTCGACCTCAAAAATTTTCTGATGGGCCAAAAGCTCGGCTTTTTCTACGCGGGCAAGTGAGCCGTTCTTGTGTAAAAACCAGATTTCAGCAAAATCAAATTGCCGGGCCATGTTTTGAGCCGAGGCCACTGACACGAGACGTTCTTCTGATTTGCCACCGAAAAGAAGGATCGAACTTTTCATACCATTATGTTGAAAGAAGAGTGACTTCTCGGCAAGTCATTTATCAGTACGGACCGAAAGCTTCGAGTTCGAATGAGAGGGTGAATCGAACTGGAATAGGGATGTTGGGTTCGAAGAAATTATTTTTGCTTTGATCCGTTCGAACTGCATCTTGGGCAAGCGCGTCGATTTTATTGTAGCCCATGAGTACCGAGGCCAAGGTTTCGGGGGCGTTTGCATTGGTGAGTTGAATCGTTCTAATTCGATGCCCTGATAGGGTCAGGATTGTGTTTAAGTTCAGGTAGGTTTGTGTGTCTTTTACTCCGAGAACCAGGACTGACTCTGGAATTTTCTGATTGGGGTGTTTCAGTACCCAGTCTCTTACCGGTTTTGAAGTCCAAAGCTCGAGAATCGAGCGATAATTAATGATGATCGAGCTAAATGCTTTTTTCAGTTTTCCGAATTGAATTCCCTGCCGCCTGAATTGGCAAAGGGTGGTAAAGACGATGGTTGGAATTCCTTTGCCTCGTACCATGGGCACGACGCCACTGGGTTTGACAAAGCTCGGAGCTACATCGCTTCTCTCTGCTTTATCAAAAAGCACCCACGTGTTTTGAAAGTCAAACTCGGTTTCGACAATACCCAAAGATTCGTGGTCATCATCAAAAATTGAAGAAATATGCCGATTCTTTTCTTTGATGGTCTGGTTCAGGATCTTCAGTCCGTTAATGTCGAGATTCTCTTGGGTTGGTATCGATTCGTAGAGGTTTCTGATGGGGCTTTTAACTACAGTGATCGGGGGAGGGCGTTTAAGTGGGTTGATTTTGATTGAGTCTACCACCTTCTGATAGGCCTTCGGCCCCAATTTCTCTTCGACGGTCAGGTCAGGGCATTTTAATGCGCCGAACGTGCTCGTAGGAATGAAAAGCAAAAAGATGAAAAGAGTTCGAAACACCATCGAATACATTTCGGCATTTCGGAAAATTGCCTTCATATCGAAGAATTGACGATGACGTCAGAATTCCGTCTGAAACAGGATGGTGGCTGGCGAGCTGCTTGATGAGGCGACTTCTGATTGGGCATAGCGTACCGTCGCGAGCTGAGCGATTCCGGCCATCAGGTCTGCCCAGAAGTGATAGGCGATGCCTTTAGAGAGCTGGCCATGCTCTCGGTAAGTCAAAAATCCCAAGAACAAGCCGGTGACTGCGGCAGTAGGACGCTCATCCACCGAATGCGAAAACGCGTAAGCTAGGGTCGAGGCTGTGATCGAAAAATAGGGCGAGTCGACCACGTGCTGAAATTCGTTTTGCAAGAACCCTCGATAGAACATCTCTTCCGGAGCTCCGCTTCCGGTGGGATACATGAGTGCGTAATTGAATGCGTAAAGCGGATTCGAGATTCCTTTGAATTTGGCAACCGGCGCAATCGCATTGTCTTTGATCGAAATCAGATAGTTCGCTACCAGTGCGCCGCCGGTGATTGCTAATGGGGCCCACACCCAAGGGTCAGTGATGACGTCCGGATTAAACGGGGCTAGAAAAAGATCCTTCGTACTGGTTTGATCGATGTTTTCAGTAACGTTGTTGGCTTTTGCTGCCTCACGGTAAGAGTTAAATACATTCACCATGTGGTATTTGATTCCGAACTCCTGAAGAATATCGGCAATGAGCGGGGTGCTGATGTCTTGTTCTCCGCCCCCAGTAGTGGTTCTTTTGGTTGTGGTGACAGTGCGGAACTTAGTGCACTTTCCGGTAGAATCCCTCTGTATACAAACGGATTTCTTGGTGGCGGATGAAAGGGTCACGAGATCGGGAGACGGCAGACTTTCAGGAATGCCATCTAATGTAAGCGAATTACGACCCGCCATATTGTAACCGATCCAAAAGCTACTCACTTCTAATGCGGCTTGAGTGGCACCCAGAGTGTAATCTCCAAGTAGAAATTCGCCGGCGCCCGGAACGAAGGTATTCAGCCAGCCCACGGCATGATAATTAGGAGGGGTGTCTGAGGCGGCGTTAGCGCTCAAACCGAAAAAAAGCGCGATAAAAACGAGTAACCGTAGCATTCGAATCTTAAAGGGGTCCTCTCTCAATAACCCTTATCAAGAGTAGCAACTCTTTTCGTTTTTGCCAGCAAAACCAGTGGAGCTGTGGGCGGTTCAGCGATAGAATCTAAGGCAAATGCGCAAGAGTACCGTACCCATGATTCAGTGTCCGAAGCCCAAGGGCAAAACCTCTTGTCGGGGCGAAATTGCGCTCTTCGGCCAAGAAGAAGTCGCGGGCGACGAAATTGTGTATGGCACGCTTCAGTGCAAGAATTGTCAGGCCGTCTATCCTATTCTTCAGGGGGTGGCGATTGTGGTCGGTGATGTCGAGTCGTATGTGCTCTATCACGCCAAAGGAATTTCGAAATGGGTACCGCTTGAAAAAATACCGAGCGAATATCGCGATGAGTTTCAAGAAGCTTTGGCTGAAATCGCAAGCGAACACATCGAAGAAGATCTCGAGTCCGAACGGGTTAACGCACTTTATTTGATGACCCATTATCTGAGCGCAGATCCCGCCAAGGCAAAATGGTGGCAAAATCAGCATGGAAGTTCGAGTCCGCTGATTGATGCTTTGATTCTCGAGCATTGGAACCATGGTCCCTTTTACGAAATAGGCAAAATTTTTGAATCGAAGTTTTCTAATCCCGTCAGCGTACTCGAATTAGGGTGCGGAGTAGGCGGGTTGCTTCGCGTCGTTGGCGAGCGGGCCAAGTCTTATCTTGGTGTCGATAGTTCTTTCGCAAGTATTGCCCTAGCCAGGCATTTAAATCTGGGTGTGCCCTATGACGGTAAAATCAGAATTCCTGAAGATCTGCTGCTCGGCTCGACTTCTCGAGAAAGCGGAATTGCCGCCGAAACCCGATTTGCTCACAATGCCGATTTTATTGTGGGCGAAATCGAAAATTGTTGCCTTAAACCCAAGCAATTCGATGTTTCGATCGTCTTAAATGCGATGGACATGTTGGAAGAGCCCGAGTGCCTGCCGCAGCTCCAGAACGAGATGGTTCATGCTTCTGGCTTTGCCATTCAGAGTTGTCCTTACATTTGGCACGAAATGGTTTCTAAGAAACTCAGGTCTAAACTTGTGTCGGCACGCAATCATCAGATTCGCGATTCGGCTGGAGTGGCGAAATGGCTTTATGAAAAAAATGGGTTTAAGATTTTAACTTCGAACGAGCAGGTGCCTTGGCTATTTTTGAAGCACCCGAGACAACTCGAGATTTATTCAGCACATTTGTTTCTCGCGCAAAAGGCATAAACTCTGCGGCTAAGCGTATTCGCCCGCTGCGGCACCCGACGCCCAGGCCCACTGAAAATTATAGCCGCCCAACCAACCGGTGACATCGACTACTTCGCCGATAAAGTACAAACCAGGTGCTTTCTTGGCTTCCATCGTCTTGGATGAGAGTTCTTGTGTATCGACTCCACCGCGAGTCACTTCTGCCTTCGAGTAACCCACGGTTCCGCTTGGAATGATCGTCCAGGCCTGAAGCTGGTTGCAAAACACCTCAAGCATCTTTTCTGAAACATCGGGTAGGGGTTGGGGCATTTGTTTTTGATCGGGATAATAGACTTCGCAAAACCTTTCGGCCAGGCGCGAGGCCAGCACTTCAGACAGCAGGTTTTTAACTTGCGACTTATTTCCTTCTTTTTTCTTCTTCATCAGCCAGTCGAAGAGTTTGAGGTCCGGAAAAAGATTAATCTGAACTGGATCGCCCGAATTCCAATGAAGCGATGCCTGAAGGGTAGCGGGGCCGCTTAGGCCGGCATGGGTAAACAGGATATTTTCGCGAAACGAAATGCCGTTGGTAGTAATGATCGTGTCGGCAGACAAACCTGCGAGATCGCCAAAGCGACCTGCATCTTGATGATTCAGAGTAAAACCATCGAGTGCCGGGCGGGTAGGAATAATCTTAAGCCCGAACTGACGCGCAATCTCGTAGCCAAAGCCTGTGGCGCCAATTTTAGGAATCGAAAGACCTCCCGTGGCAACGACCAAAGAGTCGCAGTGGTAGGTGCCGAGGTTGGTCTCGAGCGTATAGCCCTCATCGCGGGTAATCTGGTTCACTTTGCATTCGAGCTGAAACTTGGCTCCTGCAGCAATGCATTCAGAGTGAAGCATTTCGACAATCTGTTGGGCAGATTCGTCGCAGAATTGTTGTCCGAGTTTCTTTTCGTGGTAGGCGATTCGGTGCTCTTCGACGAGTTGAATGAAGTCTTGGGGCGAGAAGCGCGAAAAAGCCGATTTACAAAAATGAGGATTCTCAGAGACGTATTGGTTGGGTGAGGCGCCGAGATTGGTAAAGTTACAGCGGCCACCGCCTGAGATCAGGATTTTGCCGCCGAGTTTCTTGGCATGGTCGAGTAAGAGAACGCTTCGTCCGCGTTTTCCTGCGCGGATGGCGCACATCATGCCGGCACCACCCGCTCCCAGGATAATTATGTCAAAACGCTGCAAGATTAAAGAGGGCCGCGTACGCAGGTTTGGTAATTGAACTGATCTGGATGTTCAGCGTAGTACTTGGATTTATCGGCAATTGCTGTCGGAATCAGATCACAGTGATCGCCCAATTCGCCTGAGCGAATCATCGCTTTAGAGGTCAGGTCGGTGGTAGTAGGTGCAGTGAAGTTCAATGTATTTGAAGTCCAGTTGACCACTTCGCCTTGAGCGCCACAGCCGATGGTAAAGTTATACGCGCCTTGTTTGTCTGAACCGTAAGAATAGTAAATCTTCTGAGTGCGGGTCGCAATCGAAGTATACAGCTGTCGCATGTTGTTGACGGCCTCGGCTGAAAGACCTTTTGCTTTAAAACAAGTATTCATATTGATCAAGAAATCGCCTGTATAATAGTAATAAGTGTTAAAAGCTTTCAGAAGCTCTCTACCTTGTTCCAGTCTTACTTTGTAAGGCACTGAAGCGTCCGCAAAGGTTACTTTCGCGATGTGATCCTGAAGAAGGTGCATTTCTTCTGGGCTAGTGCCTTTGATGCTGTAAGCGATGTGTTGAACTGTTTTGTTCGCATCTTGTACTGCGGTAGTAGAAGTATAATCGTAAGTCGCTACTGATGCTTTCAGTTCGCTCTCGAAACGAGTCGCGATCAGGCTTGGGTTTAAGTGAAACTGGCCTGGATTATGAATCGCATAACTGACGAATGCATCCACTTCGCCTTTTTTCAGTTCGTAGGCAACCTCGGTTTGAAGGTTGTCGGCTGTCGCCTTAACTGCGAGTTGGTAGTTGGTGTTTGCGAAATCGACCATCGCTTGAACCAAAAGGTTTTTCTCGCCTTCGGCAGCGCAGGTAATCACTCGTTCAAATAAGTCGACGGCGTACTGGCCTGCGAAATCAGCGAGAGTGCGATTCACTTGTGCGTCGATTTCTTTTTCGGCCTTTTCGCGTTCGCTGAGAGAAAGCGGAGCCATCTTCGGAGCACTAGAGCAGCCAATTAATGAGCTGCTAGCAAGGGTTAAACTAAGGACACCAATTAGAGCGATATTTAAGTTCTTCATTCGAGGGGTATTTTTGTCAGACTTTCCTGATTTGATCAATAGAGAAAATGCTTTCAATGCACTTTCTGACAAAAATAATACATTATTAAATTGATAGTATATAATTAATGATAATTTTTAAACGAAAGTAATTTACAACTCCATCGTGCCCGGATAGAAGCTCGGCACAACCACCCCTGAGAGAGGGATGTCTGAAATGGAGAGAACGATGAAATGTTATTTTCGCGCGCCTGCGTGGTCTTATTTTTTAATTCCGCTGACCCTTTTGATTACCGTTTCGAGTTTTGGCGATGAAAATGAGTGTAGCCACTTAGCGAGCAGTCGCGGCCCGACCGAGTATCAAGAGCTGGGTGATTATCATTTTCCAAGAATTACATCAATATCGGAGCTCTTATCGACTGTGGTGCAAAAGTACTCCGGGCAGCCGTTTGCCGGTCTGGATTTTATTAAAGCCATCTCGCAGGTGTATTCGAGCATTCATGCCGACACGACCCTGACCGCCATAGAAAAAGGCGAAAAGATGGGGCAGTTCGGACTCGAGCTGAATCCTGCATTTGAAGCCGAAATTGCACGTTTTCCCTCTGAACCGACCGGCACCCCTGCATCGCTGAAGGCCTGGGCGAAACGCAAAGTGGCGCTTGATCAGGTTAAACGTATGAAATTCGTAGTGGCTATGTCGGTCGAGGATTTTGAGAATTTCTCAGTTTCAGAATTTGATCGCGTCAGCAAAGAAAATTTCGTCATGACCCGAGGAACGGTTCAAGAACAGCAGACCCATATTCCACTCGATGAATATTCGAATTATATCAAATCTTATTTGACCGGCATTTTTGGTGGAGCAGAAGAAGAAAAGGCTCTTTATCGTGGAATCAATCAGGGAAGTCTCGGTATTCTGAGCATTCCTGATATTCGGGATATTACTTCTTACAACCTTTGGCCCATGTATCTCGTCAGTCATGACATCAGGCATGTTCATTACGGGCTCAGTCATCCACTCGCACTCGCAGTGATGATGCGGGCGACTCGATCCAAAATTGCACTTCGGTACACCATGCTGGGCGGTCTTTATGAAGGAGTCGATCGGGTGCAGTACATGCAAGAACAAACGATCAATCGTTTCTTTGCGCATGAATTGGGCGCATCTGGTATTTTTCCGGGCATTAACCGAGGAATGGATCTCGAGGAAGCGATGATTACTTTGGCCTATGCACCAAAGAGCGTTCTGGATAAAATCTGTGAAACCGTTCAATACGGAAATACTTTCGAGAGCTATGCCGCCACACTAGCGAATTGGAAGCCAAAAATGGTAGATGGCACTACCTTACAAGGGCAAGCGATGACCCATGCAGGCCGGGATATTCGCGACACGCACGAAGATCTCGAGGACGACGTCAGGCATATGGTGCAGAATTATACGGCTCGCATCCACGAGTCCGAAGCTCTGAAGGCACAACTTGCCGAGAATCCGTCGATGTCGCTGAATGATGATCAAAAAATGTTGCTCTGGATGATGAATTTTCAGCTGAATCCGGCGAGTCCCGAAATCGTCGTGGATGGCCTGCCGTACAAGGATGATGGTCGTGCCCATTATTCCGGCAACGTACCCGAGGATCCGCTCGGTCTTGGCGATCATTAAGAATTAGTTGGTGAGAACTGCCATTCCAAAACCAGTGGCTGCGTCTTCGACCAGGTTTTGATTAAAAGTGTTGGTCGAATTCAAAGAAGCAGAAGGCCATTTTCCGCTGCTCGACTGATTGGTAATCAACCAATACAACCCGCCTTGATAGGCAGAATCAAGCTGGGTTTTTAATCCGGTTGGGATTTTTCCAGAGGCCTTTAGGCTTTTCAGCACAAACATGCCATAAGCGGTCGCATAGCCATCGGCATTTTGGGCTTTAGCACAGGATTGATCGCCATGTTTTTGCCAAGAGCCAAAGTCGTTCATCGACCAACCACCCGAATCGAGTTGCTTATCGAAGAGATCTTTTAGAATGGCACTGACCCGCGAAGTCTCGATGACTGAGCCTAGTTCGGCCTCCGCAAGCAAAATGCAGAGGCGATCCCATAGGTGGGTTGCGGCTGCCTGATCTGTAGTTTTCAGATAACTTCTGATTTTTGCGATCATGCCTGCGAATTGGGGAAGGTGCCCGGCCTCGGAACGTGCAATCGCCATGGCGGCAAGCGAAGCACCAAACGGCGCCGCCTGATATGATTCCCAAGGTTGCAAGCTCCAATCGAGCCAAGACCACGAGCCGTCGGCATTTTGCAGTTCGCGCATTTTCGAGAACGAAAGCAAGGTTTCGGGTGACGCGCGAGTTGCGCCTTTGAGTTGATCGATCTTGGCGAGAATCAGCGAGTTCATAACGGACTCTGTGGCCTTGCTCTGGCTTGCATGTGAACCGTCGTACCACGGTGGGGTTGAGTCGAATTTTTGCACCCGGTGGCGGACTAGGTTATCGATCTGAGTAAAGGCATCGCGGTTCAGTGCTGTGGCATCGAACTGACCCATCACATAAGGCAATACCGTGTGGCACGAAATGCAACCTTGCTCGTGCACCCATTGGGCCGCACGCTTTTCTAAAAAGGTAGTGGCGTGAATCAGCTTGTCTGCGACGACCGCAGGGGTAGGGCGCGAGTAGCGATCGCAAGTGGTACCGGTTGCGTGAGCGTTCAATGTCAGAAACAAGATGAGAGATAAAATCATAAATGCTGAGGAAAGGTATTGTCAGAGTTTTGATCCGCATTCAACCCCTAAAGTTAAATCGCGAGCCCTCGAATGTACGATTAAACTAAACTAGTGTAATAAAGAAGGTGAGGGCGTGATATTTCCCTCTTTTTGCGTGTTAAAATTCCGTCAGAAATTAGAATTTACTGGCTAAAACCTGAATTATTTGGTACAGTATTGTCCTATTGAAATACTCAGTTAAAACACCGAATTCTGCAAAAAAGTTCAAAAAGAGGTGGCTGCTCCTTCCTTTGTTTTGCCTTTCGCTCGTAGTGTTTGCCATTGCCGAAAACGATGAAGACCCGCTTCAGAAGGAAATGGATCAGCTCGAAGATTACGTCGACGTGTCACTTTTGGACCTTTCGATGGTCGCAGATCGCGGCAATAAGAGTGGTGTTCCGGATGTGATGATCGCGATCAACACTCCTGCGTATGAGAGTCTCGAAAAGCGAGTCATCCAGACTAAGAACTTTCTCGAAACTGAAATCAAAAAAAGCTACGAAAAAAAAGAAACCGCCAAATCGCTCGAAGTTCTCGAAGATGTCATCGGACGTTATCTGATCATCGAATCCCGCCTTTATGTAAATTATTTTAAGTATGCCCATAAGCAGCCGGTAGGCCATGAGGCTCAATTTCACCCTGACGTTTATGAAAACCTATTGAATCTGAAATTACCGATCGAAGCCGGTGATACTTTGATGATTCAGCAAAAGCCAAAATTCTATAACAACATCTGGCATATCGAATCTTCTCCAGGCGTTTACGATCAGATCGAAATCGGGCTCTCGCCGTTTAAACGCGAAATGAATGAGTCTACCGCGCTTCTCGATAGCATGAATTACGAGCATTTTGTCAAAGATGTGCTTTTGAATTCATTGTATCAGCGCGTGACCAATTACTGGGCGCTGAATCGCATGCACCAGGGTGATCATCAATTTCATGCAAGCCTGAAGAGCTGTGGTCGCCACGTCATTTCGTTTCGTGAAACCCAAGGCACGAACAAACTCGATCGCGACAGCCATTTCGTCGACTACTTCGATTATTTGCAAAAGCCGGATCAATACCAAGATTTGATGCGACTCATTCCACTCGTATGGAAACCGATTGAAGATGCGAAAGTACTGTCGCCTGAAGACGAGTCGAAACTGGTCGATCGCTATTTTCACTATTGGCAGACTTACCTCGATTACGATCAGTTAACTCGCAAGCCAGAATTCGATGCATTTTTGACAGAGGAAGAGCCTAAAAAACACTATCCGACAGCATTTAAGCTTTTTTGGGACAACCAAAAAAGTGCTGCATTTCACAAAGCAAGTTACCCGATGGATGATTGGAACCCAGAAGCGTTTACCGATCGCCTGACCACGATTGTGTTTGAGGCGCAAAAAGTATTCCTTGTGGACGAGCTGGTCGACGCTGCAAAAAAGCTAAAGATCATGGAGTTTTTGCCCGAAAGCAAGGATCACTACAAAGATCCAGCCGAGACTCGTGCAGTGGCTGCCAAGATGGTCGACGAGACACTGGCTCCGGCCCGAGAAGCGTATAAGAAGACAGTTCAAGCTCAGATTCAGAAAGTACTCAATAGCCCAGAAGCCAAGGCTGAAATCGCTGCAGAAACCGAAAAACGTTTCGATTCTGCGTTCGAAATGGCGAAAGTAAATATGAATCGCGGAATGACGGCGATGAGCCTTCAGTCCGAGGTCAATGCTACTTTTAAGAAGTATTTGGTATTTTGGGAAGATCGCAAGGTCATGATGCCGGTCGATTTATCGGTAGTGAGTGACAGAACTTTTGAGATGATCAAGATTCCTGAGGATTACGATCATACTCCACATCAGTATTCGGCCGCTCTCAAAAAAGTTCTGGATAAAGAGATCGACGATAAAGGCTGGCAAGAAATTCAGGATGCTGAACGAGATCAATTGGGCTATTTGCCGGCAGTCAGCTTGATTCCTCATCCTCGAGCACCGATCAATCCGACCGAGCTTCATGCGCTTTATCAACAGAAACTTTCAATTTATGCCACTCAGGGCAGAAACGATAAGCTGAAGAACTTGGCGCTAGAAATCCGTAACAATCCGATGGTAACAGAAACGATGGAAGCCTTCTTTCGTGATGTTTCGACTGAATCGACGACCAACGCGATTAAACGCCGGCTCGTACTCGAGTTCGGATCGAATGAGCCGGGCACGGATCCAAATGCACCCACTCCGGGTGCAGGCAGTTCTTGTGGGAAAATGATCCTCGACCCCAAGGCCACCAAAGGAAGCAAAAGCAACTCGACCAAGAATACCAAAGCGTGTGCTCCTCTGAAGACAGCCGCTACTGCAAAGCCGACAGCATCGCCCGATCCGTTTGCAACGCCAACTCCGATTCCAACGCCCGTGCCGATCACCGAAGACAATACCGATCTTTATGATCTCGCGGTCAAACATGCGATTCTTAATTATCAATCATTTTTAATCAAATATCGCGCAGACCTTCCAAAGGCAGCTCCCGCACACAAAATCTCGGATGATTATGAATGGGGCCCGCCACCGGTAAAAGGAACAGATGCGCTGGCCCAGCGTCCGAAGCTCTATCCAAAAATGAAGGAGCCAACTCCAGAAGAGCAGGAGCGCATGGCGAATGCTTTCAATAATTTCATTCATGAAGAAGAGCTGAAGCGAAATCCTGAACTTCGAAAGAAAGAAGAAGAAGCCAAAGTCAAGTTGTTCAATGAGCGGTTTGCGTTGATTACTCCTACGCCAACGCCTGCATTCAGCCTGGCGCCATTACCGCCGAAGCGCGAGCCAACCCTGCTTGAGCAATTGACCACGAATTATCAGTTTTTACGTTTACCAACTTTCAAGGCTCCGTATCAGCCAGGAAAAATGGCGAAGACGCCTGAAAAGAAAGAACCTACTGTAAAAGAAAAGATTCGCGCGCGCCAGTTGCTCCTCGAAGCCATGGCTATTGTAGGGCTCGATGCATATCTCGAAACCAATTACGGAATCGTGCCGGATCCGAATGGCTATCAACCGCAGCGACCAGAAACCTTCCGCCAGCGCGAGATGCTGCTCGAGACCCAGTCTCCAAGCCGTACCGTTCGTTCTCTTGAAAATCCTTTAGATCCTGCACATCCTTCGATCATCGCCACGGACCCGATCGTGGTGGTCAAACGCAAGCTGGCGCAATCGCTGCTCGATCAAAAGCTTCTTGCCCAATTGATGATTGATGAAGCGATTTCTGAGAATTCAATTCTCGGGCTGAGCATGAAGCAAGGGCTTCCTGAGGTGGACGAAGACGGAAACGACAAATCTGATTTCGCATTGAAAGCGATCTGGCGCGAATCGAACCGCAGGTCCTTGCTGAAAATCACTGATAATCCGGATTGGGCAAAGAATATTCTCAAGCAGGCAATTGCCCTTGGAATCGATCGCCAACCTGCGCTGATCAAAGAAGCCTGTGAAGCCAATCCCGAATTTACAGGTGATGTGAACGCTCCTCCGGGAAAACTCGAACACAAGGGATTTACTCGTAAGTTTCAAAACATTTTCGAGCAGAATGACGACAACTTCAACCGTGTCTTTCGGTCTGCCCATTCGATTCGTGGAAACATCGTCGGGTTTAATCCAGACTGGGCGGAATATGACGAGTTCTGGGATAAAGAAACCATGGGTAAGGCGTCTAAAGCCAATAAATATTTCTTTGATCCGGTTACTGAATTTATCGGCAAAGTGTTTATTTGGGTCATCGTCATTGCAGCCATCGCGGCTGCTTGCATGACCGGTTATGGCGCGATCGTGGGTTTTTCGACGATTGGTGGCTGGAGTGGCGTGGCTGCAGGAATCGCTGAAACCTTTGCAGGTGCAGGTACCCGACTCGGACTGAAGGCCTTAATGACGGCTGGTACGAAAGCGGGAATGGCCAAATTGGGTATGGCTTTAAATGCGATTTTCTTTTCGCAGTTACTAGCGACCCATATTGTGGCGACTTATGAGATTCCACAAGAGCTTCAGTACGAACTCGGAATTTTTCACTCGCAAGCGGGCATGGAAGGAACTGAGAGTCCGGTTAAAATCGAAGACCTTCGCAAGTTTGCCGACAGGTTGGTAGAGGCCAAACACGCGAGAAACATTTCGCTCGCAGTAAACGTGGGCATGATTGCGCTGCCAGGTGTGGTGGGCGTCGTGAAAAGTACTTTTTCGTTGCCGGTTCGTGCGGCCATGAATCGTTTAAAAGCCGCTGCGGGTCCTGAAGGTGCTGCTGCGTTCGAACGCTTGTTCTATCCGAAAGGCGAATTTAATCCGGTCGGAAAAACCAAGACGCGAATCAAAGAGAGTGCCAACGCCGGAGATCTGGTTGAAGTCACTGCCGCCGCACTTGCGAATGAAGTGCCGCTCGAGGCCATGGAAACCGCACTGCAGGGCGAGATCGTTGCAATCGACCGAGAGGGTGTACGGGTATTCGAAGACATGAAGGAAGTGCGCCGTGTGTACGTAGAAAACGCGGGCCATGCTCCGATCAATAGCGGAGTGCCTAAACCGTTCAAACTTAGAGTGGCTGATTTTATCAATGAGCACATTTTCTCGAAACACCTCAGAGTCGAAATAGACGAAGCGGCTTGGAATGCTGCCGTAGGTGATGCTGATGCTGCACTCGTAGATCCAAATGCGATGCCGCGTGCGCCGTATCTCGAATTAGCCAAAAGAAAATACCTGATCGCACTTGCAAACCGACGTGAGTTCGCCCAGAAAGCGTTGAATCTGCTTGAGTCGATCAAAAAAGAAGCGATCACAACGGGGTGGACTGAAGCCGAAATCAACCATCAGTTTTATACGCTGATGTTTTCTAAAGACCTGAACAACGTCGGCCGCTTCTTCAAATCCTTTAGCAAAGGCGTAAACGAAACGATGGAACAGTCTTGGATTTCGAAGCGCATCTGGCGTGGCTTTGATGATCAAATGCAAGGCGTGGCCAAGATTGAGCGCATCCATAAAGACTTTCAAACGATCTATAGCGAGTTGCCGAAGCCAAAGCCTGCTCCAGGTGCTGAGGGCGGTGCTGGTGCCGAGGCGGGTGGTGCTGACGGCGGAAATTGCAGTAATTGCAATTTCGAGCCCGAAGTCGAAGTCGATATCGACGCAAAAGGCAAGGCGACGGTAAAAGATTACAAGAAAATCGATGCGCCAAAAACGGACGGTAAAATCGTCGTGGATGTCACACCCGAAGATTTCGAGTAGAAAGTTCAATTCTGCCCCGGCATAAAAGGTGAATGTCATTAAGACGGGGAGAGGCACAGAAACCCCGGTAGATTCACTGGCACGAATGTTCCTCGATCGAGGAGTCAGGTTTTTTACAAATCACATTCAGGCGTGAATGCTGCAGGCTTGTTCCGCGACTCTCCCCGATTTTTTTAACTGATTTTTATTTGGAATAGAATTGAATGGCGCCGTTCAGGTCACTTTCGATCTTGGCAGAGTTCATCGCGAATACTTCTTTTTCGTCACCTTGGCATTTTACCCGAATCTGGTGGGGGCTATAGCTCCAATTTCCAAACAGCAGTTCGACCATGTGTTCTTCCTGCAGGACTTTATAGCCCAGAAAGCCATAGCGCGAATCCTTGGCGTATTCGGTTCCGATTGAATCGCTTTCTTGCGACATCAGGCTGCATTTTTTGCCGATGACGATTGGGGCATTCAGTGGATTCGGAAATGCTTTCAGGTTGCTTCCGACCAAAAGTTGCATGCCCACCGTGCCTGGCAATCCTGACCCGAAGAAGGCGTTGGCCCAATGTCCCTTGAAGTTTTTAACGTCGAGGCCTGCTTTCGGCACTTGTCGAACGATCGAGTGATCATCTTTACCAATGAAGGAGTGAAGTTCGAATGCGTTTGAAGAATGGGTTTCGAAATGCGAGACCGTCCACGATTTGATTTGTTGGTTGTGACACGAAATCTCGATGGCACACATCGATTCAGCTTCATTTTTAAAGATGGCAGAAAAGGAATCCGAAAA
Organism: Oligoflexia bacterium; assembly: GCA_903831745.1. GTDB lineage: Bacteria > Bdellovibrionota > UBA1018 > UBA1018 > CAIMNF01 > CAIMNF01. The sequence continues at coordinate 4,114 of CAIKYX010000063.1, read as the reverse complement.
GAGCTTCATCGAATCAAAATTGTATTTCTTGCCCGATTTTAGCACGTCGCCGGGAGTCGAGTTTAGAATCTGGTTGTAGTAACCGCTCGATGAGACATTGCAGCTTTGGGCCAAGGCGTGCACCGAGCAGGAATCGCCGAGTGGAATGTTGCCATTCTTGACGAGTGGAATCGATCGATTCAGCACCACATACGGCATCTGAACGTGCGCCAAATGCGTTTGAAATGCCTCAAGCAACTGCACGACGTTCAGATCGGCGGGCACCTTGGGGGATGCGTTCGCACTGAGTGAAAAACCCAGAGCGGCTAAAATCATCCATGCGGTTTTGGGTTCGAATCGTTTCATAATCTATTCACCCAACTCTTCTGAGGTGGCACTCGCTTTGAGTCCACCTGCGATCAGTACAAGTCCGTTCGGAAGCACGGTTGAGGATTGAAATGCACGACCGGTGCTCAGCGAACCGCCAGCACTAAAAGTACCGGTTGCTGGATCATAAAGTTCTGAACTCGAGAAGATGCCAGAATTTCCAGAGCCCCCAGAAATGAGCAATAGTCCGTTTGGTAATACTGAAGAAGCAAAATAAGCACGAGGGGTTGCCATTGAGCCGCTCGCTGTAAAGGTATCCGCTACCGGATCATAAAGTTCTGTGCTGGCGGTAATGTCACCATTTCCCCAACCTCCGTAAAGCAAAACTAAGCCGTTAGGTAAGAGTGAGGCAGAGTGCGACAATCGAGCCATGGTAAGGCCATTGCTAGTCGCAGTGAAAACATCGTTGACTGGATCGTAAAGATCAGCAGTGGTAAGCCCGCCCATGCCGGGTGATCCAGCAGCCATTAAAACTTTACCGTTTGGAAGCAGTGTCGCGGTAAAGTAGGTGCGAGCTGAACTCATTGAGCTGTTGCTTGCAGTAAAAGTGTCCGTGGCCGGATCATAGAGTTCTGCACTTGAAAGCGCATTTGAAATAGTTTCGCCCCCCGCGAGAAGGACCAATCCATTCGGAAGAAGTGTGGCCGTGTGATTTTGACGGCTTGAAATCATCCCGTGGCTGGTGGTAGTAAACGTATCAGTAATCGGGTCGTACCATTCTGCACTCGCAAGAATATCGTTGGTAGAATTTCCACCTGCGATGAGCACCTTGCCATTTGGCATTAAGGTGGCTGTATGTCTGTATCGGGCAACGCTCATCGTACTCTGAGACAGAGTGAAGGCTCCGGTTGCTGGATCATAGATTTCTGCGTCGGCCAGTACGTTGGTATTATAGCCGCCTGCGATTAGGATTTTTCCGTTGGGTAAGCGGGTTGCGGTGTGAAAGTGGCGTTGAGAGCCCAATGATCCGGTGGATACAAAAGTATTCGTCCGATGATTGCCTACCGGTTTGTAAAGGTTGTTTGTTCCGGAACCGTCGAGTGCAATCAAAAGAACCAATCCATTTGAAGGAAGAGAAACAGAGGCAAGGCTATTTCCTCCAGTTGCGGTAAGCGTGCTTCCTGATGTTGTAAAGGTTCCCGAATTATAATCATAAATTTCTGCGCTAGAAAGACTGCCGGAATTATTTGGAAACCCACTTGCTATTAGTACTTTTCCATTGGACATGAGTACGGCCGTATGCTCGATTCTCGGACTGCTCATGGATGCAGTAGCACTGAAAGTTCCCGCATCTGGGTCATAAAGTTCAGCACTCGCTAGAAAAATGTTAGAGCCGTCTCTGCCGCCGGCAAATAGGACTTTGCCGTTCGGAAGGAGAGTGGCGGTATGATATAAACGGCTGGTTGAAAGTGGTCCTGTGATGCTGAAAGTCCCGCTCCCAGGGTCATACAATTCTGCGACAGTGCTCATCGTATAACTGCCGTCTAAATAACCACCTGCAAGGAGCACTTTGCCATTTCCCAGTAGAATCGCGGAATGTAAAGAACGGGCAATGCTCATTGATCCTGTGGTAAAAAATGCATCGGCATTTGGGTCGTAGATTTCTGCGCTATTGTACGGAGTAGGGTCATTGTCACCTCCAGCGATCAGCACCAATCCGTTCGGCAGTCGAGTGGCGGTATGATTCATGCGCCCGGTATTGAGTGATCCATTTGAAATAGTAAACACACCGGTGTTTGGATCGTAAATTTCTGCAGTGGTCATGCTTGGTCCGCCGCCCCATCCTCCGGCGATCAAAACTTTTCCGTTTGAAAGAAGCGTGCTGGAATGACCCATTCGTGCAGAGTTCATCGAACCGGTTGCGCTGAATGTTCCAGCAGCTGGGTCATAGATTTCTGCACTAGCGGTCAGGCCCTCACCGCTGACTGAACCACCGGTCACTAGAACTTTTCCGTTTGCAAGCAGGGTTGTACCATAGAAGGCCCGTGCCTTACTCATCGAGCCGGTAGCGCTAAACAGATCTTCTGGATAAAGAGTAGGAGTAGGCGTTCCGCCGCTGCCCCCCGATCCTCCAGAGCCGCCACTGCCGCCTGATCCGCCGCTGCCACCAGTTCCATCGCCGCCAATAACGGCCGCAGGATCGCGTTGAGCTCCGCAAGGAGTTTTGCCGTTACAACCCGATCTGCCACCTTCACTCAGAAGTACATCTCCTGAAGCGTGTAAGCTCGCGTCTGCAGTGACGAGTTCAAAATTCGCTACGTAATTGATCGCGTCGTACGCGTTAGTATAGAGGCAATCGACTTCGGTAATTCCGGTGCCATCTGACTTGGTAGTGCAATTCGAGCCTGCGGCTTCACTGGCGTCGTAACTTTCGATATAGAGTTGAGAAGGGTCACCACTATAACTAAACCATCCGTTATCCAGTAGGTTTTGAGGTGTGATATCGATTTCGCCCGAAGCATAGCCCTCATAGAGACTAAAAATGGTTCCGGTTCCGTTATAGGCCAGAGCGGGTGGAGTAATGGATTGAGGATAATAGTACCCGACGGCTACTTGTTCAATCGCGCTTCCGGTTGAATTCAAAGAAAGTTCATTTCCGTTTACCGCAGGATTTCCAGCGTCGTCAAATGCCACGGTCCCGATTGTGTTTCCGAGATAGGAATTGATGACTACGCCGTATTGCCCAGCGAGATCCATTTCGATTTCCGAGTAGACGTTGGCTATGTCCGAAGCTTTTGTTGAACCCAGCGTTCCCGAAGAAATTGAAGTTGTGTTTAGACCGGTAAATTGTCCATTGACGATAAAAGTACCTGCCGGATCGAGAGTAATGCTGTGAAATGCTGCCTTTCCTTTACTCGAAACCGCGCTGCTGAGTGGCGACGAGCCTAATGTCCCATCGCCAGCAATTGAATAAGAATAGAGTGTTCCGCTTGCGGACGAAATGTAGAGATAAGAGCCGGTGGCATCCACCAGCATTTGAAGGGCTGTTTTAACGGCCACCGCTGTATATGAAGATGGCATCATCCAATCCAAAAGCATTGCGCCTTTACCGCCGCCACCTCCGGCTGCTCCAAGAATAATATTGCCGTTGGCATTCCATTTTCCGCTTCCATCGACCGTAAATTCATAAATGTTTCCGGCGGTGTCGCCCACGAATGCGAATTGGTTCAGCGGATCCATTGCAAATGAAATTGGGCCCTTGGTTGAATTGACGGTTTGAGAAACGGCACCAACCGTACCGTCTTCATTGAGACTAGCGATGTAAGCAACGCCATCGTGTTGATCAATGGTTGCGAGTTTGCTGTGAGTTTTGTCGAGCAAGATTCTATAGGGGCTGGTGCCCATGGTTACCGCGCGACCATTTGCAGAAAGGGTTCCATCAGTGGTGCTGATGGTAAATGCCGAGATGGTTCCCGCGGCACTATTAGTCGTGTATACATTTCCTCCACTTGAGTCTACCGCAATTGCTGTTGGGCCTTTATCGGTTTCGACGGGCAAGCCCACTTGGGTTAAGGTTCCGTCGAGTTCGAACTGAAACGTGTAGATCAAATTGTCGTCAGTAACCGCATATGCCACTTCGATCGGCACTGGGGTAGGAGTTGGAGTGGGAGTCGGTGTGGGAGTCGGTGTATCCGTAGGGGTGGGTGTAGGCGAGGTGGAGGGGCTGTCGCTTGAAGTTGCGGTACTGTCTGTAGTGGCGAGCGTAACCTTGTTCATTTTGAAACTGCAGGCGCTCGAAAGGCAAATG
>CAIKYX010000062.1 GCA_903831745.1 Oligoflexia bacterium | reverse complement strand
GTTTAAAGTGGCCTTCGAACGGCGCTTGATTCATCGGAATATTGCGCGACTCCCAAACATCTTGCAACGAATACCGCATCTCGCCTGGTTGCAGGCCCTTAAGGGCTGACACGGTTTCACGGTAAGACTGATGGTCGGGATGATCGATCCACTCTTTTAAAATTTCATAAGATCGCTTCGAGACATCAAAGAGAGTTGAATCAAGGTCGAAGACCACGATTGGCAAAGCCGGCTTAGCCAAGACTTCTTTTACCCGAGCCAACACCATCTCTAGCACCTTAGGAGACGCTACAGCATGAAACTCTGTCTTTTTAATCCATTCGTCGCGTGCGTACATCCGCCAAATGTATCATATCCCACCATCGAGCACAATCCCGACACGCCTCGTCTGTCATGGATTTGACTGACTGCCCTTCGGTCAATTTTATGCATAGAATAGTCAGAGGAGGGTCAATGGCTACCACACAATCAACCCACGCTTCGCCCCGCCCCAATGAAACAGCTTGCGATCAATACAGTGATTTGCCGATTAGCGCCTTAGCTTCATTGGTTGAACTATCGCCAGTACGAAGCAATTGCAGCTATTTTTGCACGGGAATCCGAATTCATAAAAACTGGATCCTTACCGCCGCCCATTGCGTCGATCAAGCAGACCAACTCTTAGTAAAGCCACACTTGGGGCAATACGCTTCGAATCCGATCAAAGTCGATGCGACCAATATATTTATTCATGAGCGTTATTATGAAGACTATAGCTTTCATGATCTTGCTTTGATTCGACTCACCGACACCACTCAGCCGGTGTTTGGTCGACTTGATGGCGAGCTGCAGTCACATTTTCAGTTAGACCCAGAAGCCTATCGGCTTGGACTCTCGTTAAACTCAAATGAACCTGAACTCATCAAGACCCCCATTGACTGGGTAAATTGTAAAATTAATTTTGATCCGATTGCGAAATACACGTTTGATAAAACCAAGCTCGACATGGTTCTTTTTAAAAATGAAAAAACAAAGGTCGGCCATTCAGGTGGCCCCATCTTTGTCGTCGAACAAATTCGGGGGATTCCTACCCCTATTCTTCTTGCAGTCCATTCAGGCACTAAGGGTGGCCCAAATGGCGCCGACTACGGCTACGCGACTGCAGTCTTTTCGCATTTGGATTGGGTTAAGCGCGTGATGGATCGTTTTACTTCTGAAGCGCAAATCTATTCGTCGGGGCGTTCACTTTTCTAAAGAAAGGTTCACTGCCCTGATCGCCACTTACTGACTGTGGAAGTATTAGTGATTCGGCTGATCATTCGGTACTACGTCGAGGTTCGTCGCTTTAATTTCTAACTTTTGATCGAGCATAGGCTTTTGGCCTTTACTCATCCGCTTTCGTTTTCGGTGCCCTACCACGACTCCGTTTCTCATCTCTGGAATCGAATCATTCGCCTTTGCGGCCTTAATCTTCTCATCATAATCTTTGAGTTGCTGGTCAATCTGGGCTCGGCTGACCTCGAAATTATTGGTCTTTGGTGGCAGCACATCGGCAGAGGCAAGGTTTATAACACTCGTACACCCTAAAATTAGGCCTAAGATTATTTTTTTCATTCTTTAATTCTAGGGCAAAAGTGGGTAGAAAGACATATGAGTTTATCCCATCCGCTTGGAATCCACGCATCGACGAAAAATCAAATCGAGGGAGTCGATCCAAATTTTTTAAGCGAGGGATTACTCAGAGCAAGGACAAAGACACTGCAACTCTTTTCAGAAATTAAGCTCAACCTGAAAGAAGGAATGAATGAGTTAGAC
>CAIKYX010000061.1 GCA_903831745.1 Oligoflexia bacterium | reverse complement strand
GCCGTTTGGAATCAGAGAGGGGTCATTTCACTACAAAGGCCTTCCCTTTATAAGCTCCGAGTCCTAAATTTCCAAAAAATCGGCCCCGCTTGCGCTGGGGATTGTCTTATGAATGGTTGCGCCGCTCCGGCTGGGCTCCGCTCAACCTAAAACAAAGAGGTTGGACTAATTTCGGACGTGAAGATCTGCTTTTTGGTTGTGGCTCTCCATTTGGACAATCAATTTTGATCACCTAAATTCATTTAGTCTGGCTTTATAGGGTGTCTTGGTTCTGGATTACTATTCAGGGGTCGGACTAAGGCGCGCGAGGGTCAGGGTTTCCATGATTTCTGATTTTCTGAGCACTGCCTTTTGGAATTTCACGACGCCACCGCAAACGAGGCACTTGCTTAAATCAATTTGAAACGTCCTCTTTAAAAGTTCAGACCAAGAGGTCTTTTGAGGTTTCGATTTCTTTTTATGACATTCAAATAGCTCGCCTTGAGCATGTTCAGTGAGAGCCGCTGGAACTACCTTTTTCCGATCTTCTGCTGATGGTGCAAGGATTCCATGGAACCTGACTCCGTGAATTCTTGGCTGCGGGATAATTGCGATGAGCTTTTCAATAAACTCATGAGGCGTAAATTCCATCGCGAACGTGCCGTCACTCCATTCGCTTTTTAATCTGAGAAGTACGTCTCCATTATTGCGCCGCTCTAGCCTCTTCTCTGAAACTGGCGGCCTTAATAAGTACCTACACAGAGTTTCTAGACGATCCCGCTTTTCTTCTTTGATGAACGTCGCTGCGTGAAGAGAGAAGCCCGCAAGAGTGGCAGCAAGTGGCCCCGATTTAAAAGCACTTTCGCTTTCGGTACCAAAACTCCCAACCCGCCTTACTTTGCTGCCTTGATTTTCACCCGTTCCAATTCTTCCAAGAACTGATGAGCCGGTGATTGAATCAAAAAGGGTTATCTCTTCATTCGTGTCTGGAACAGGATCATTCTCGTATTTTGAAAGAAGTCCGATCTTAATAAGATGCCTGACCATGCGCTTTTGTATGGTTTTAAGCAGAGTTTCGACTTCTTCTGTATGTAGTGGTTTATTCGGGACGAAGATCGGAAGTTCTTTTAGGTCGGAAGCTTTGGAGACATAAACACCATCAAGGAATAGGGTATGAAAATGAATGTTTAAATTAAGAGTTCCGCCAAAACGCTGAATCACGGTGAGCGATCCAGATTGAACTTTATATTCCGAGCTCTTGATTCCTGAATTTTTTAAAAATGAATTTTTGTAATATCGATGCACTGCCCGCATAAAGATATTGAGCAAGCTCGACATGAGGCGTGGGTTACGCGCCATCCAAAACCGCGCTGGCATGGGAAACGACAAAACCCACTGACGAACTGGAACATGAGGAATGACGTTTGCCACAAAGAAAGCTGCTCCCTCATTCATGCGCTTTCCAATGCAGGACGGACAGAACCCGCGCTTCTTGCAAGACAACGGAACCAATAACGTCGCCTTACAGTCCTCGCAGCTCATTTTTACAAAACCGTGCTCTAAGATTCCGCACTTAAGGTAGGCATCAAACTCGGCTTCTACATGGTCGGGGAGCTTGGCCCGAACCACCTCATCCCCCTGCTCCTCTAGTTTTGATAAAAATTTTGGAAAATTTTCTTCAATCACCTGATGAAAAATCGTCTCTTTAGGAGATCGTTGACGGTAGCGCTCTCCGAGCTCCTCACTTATTTTACGGTTTAAAACCTGACCACGAGCTTCTCCCATAGGGAGTACTTAATGCAAGGTAGACTCCAATATTTCAGATCGCTTGCGTAGACCTTTGTTTGAATGGAACCTCGCGTATAGCCGAATCTGACTTATCGTAATAGCTTCTAAAAAATGCCCCTCGAGCGTACTTAAATAACGACGCTCATTTCCCAAGTAACACCTATCGTTTTTCCGAACTGTGCCCTTTGGTTCAGCTTCTTGGTTTTTAAAACGCCCATCATCCTATCGATGAGGCCATTTTTTACTCCTTCAATTCCACTTTTCAGCTTCTGTTTGTTTTTGTTTAGACTCACCTTTTGTTTCCACCCTGAGTCCGGGCTGTTCTGACGACCTACCTAAAACAGAAAACGAATTTATTTTCGTTTCCCTCAGATAAAGGCCGCGCGAATTTTTAAAATATTCCATAAGCTCAGAGGTCGAGGCCGGGGCTTCACTAAAGTCACTCGCTTTCGGAATCCACACGATCCCAAAATGCGGGTCAATCGTGCGCGAAATAGAAAGAACCTCGCCCTGCTTAAGTGATCTGATTTTGTTCGGATGAAGGACAAACTCATCGACTTCCCTGACCGATTTATCTCCGGTCGGAGTGTCCCCACTCCAGCCGCCCGAAGTAACTCTAATGGTTTCCTTCATTACTTTCTTGGTGCCCATCATGCCCGCGTAATGATCGGCGTCTTTTGGATCTTTAACCCCAGACACAATCGTTGTATTGGTATTCGCTTCAACCCTCGATTGAAACTCCTCGCTTATGCTTCTTAAGTCCGCCCGATCTTGGTGCGCGATGATGACACTGATTCCGGCACTCCTAGCCCTATCCAAGAATTCGATAAATTCAGGCATGGCGAACGCTGCAAACTCGTCAATGATGAGAGTCACTGGAGTATGGTGATCCTCACCCCGCTCGATGCTTGCGAAGCGCCTGCCGATAAAGCCCATCAGATCCTGTAAAAAAAGCTTCCCAAGCGCCTTTGATGATTCCTTATGAAGTAGCGAGTTCATCAGGCAATACGTGATTCTGCTCTCGTAGACCGCCTCTTTAAGCGTGTACGCTCCTGACTCGGTATCGGTTGAGAGTAACTGCCCTACTGACGATAAAATCAGCGTCTCAAGGTTCGTGACAAGACCCCTGATTTCTTTTGCGTCACTTGGCCGATCAAGTCTTTCTGCGATCTCAATTAAATCAAAATGATTCTTGGAATTATTTTTCTTAAGCTCTGCCGCCATCAGGCGCAAGTAGTTTGAATCTGTCAAACCCCTATAGATATGACCCACATGAAAAGGCGATTTCGTGTAGTCACGGTACTCAACAAAACCACGAAGTACCCTTGAGAGAGCTGATTTTGCGGCATTAAAATAATACTGCTCCGTACTCCACTCAAACGAGTTTAAAATTCGTGACGTGAGTTCGCTTGCCGATCCCCCTTCGATCGGATTGTATGGCACCGATAATTCTTTATCTGAAAGGGAAATTAGCCTTAAGTCATCCCGCCTGTTATTTGATTTTGCGACCCGGTACATCCACGAAAGAACGTCAAAATCGGCCTTATAATCAAGAAAAATGATTCCGTGTCCTTTTGAGATCCGGTCAACGAGAAGATTTTTTAACAAATTCGTTTTTCCGGAACCAGTCGGAGCCACTAACTCGACGTGGTACGAGAGATTATTCTCAGTGAGTAAAAACGGTTTTCTGTTTTCACCAACCCCAAGACTAAACCCAGGAAGCACTTTCTTTTTTAGACCTGGGATTTCAACGTCTTCAGGATGACTTCGAAAAAAATGAAATAAAACCCAATCCCCAATGACTGGGATAAGCCCGACTAAAAACCCGAAGGCTGCAAACGTAAGCGGCGCATACGCAAAGACAGTCCCGACTAAGAACGTAGTCTCCTTTGATTCGGTCGATAAGAAACTCGGTATTTTTGAAAGACAAAAGCCGATACCGAGAAGAATCCCAAGAAACGCTAAAAACATTACCCCCTCTCTCGGATCAATCCGCCTTGTTTTCACGGCTGAGTCATGGCTCATTTGAACTAGTCGAGTAAACGGGTATTCGACGAGAGCGTGAAACACTTTGTACGGAAACTCTGATATTTGAATGAAAAACCCAGTATTTTCATTCAAATTCGCTGAAAAATCCTTTTCCTTCTTCGGTAAAATGCGTTTAAGAATCGGCGGCACTATGACTGCAACCAATGTCCCAGTGATCGCACTGGTTAAGATCAAATGAGAAACATTATCGGTCGTAACTAGCGCGTCTTTAACCCGTAAACCCTTTAGCAAATTTGGGACAAACCCATTCCACCAACCAACAAGATCAATGATGCTGTTTCGATACCAAGCAAATTTATAAAGTACCCCCGTAAAATCAGAGTGCATTAACCCCTGAAAGCCAAAGCACAGGTAGAGAATGAAATAAAAGAAAACCCCCGTCCCGACTGCGGCCTTGAGTTTTGGTATCACCTCCTGTCTCCGACTAAAGTTTGCGCTGACTGCAAACCCAGCCAGTGCCCCAAAAATAAACGCAGGCAATCTCGCTAACGCCCAAAACACTGCACCTAAAATTGCAATCGCTGCGGCCGCGTACATGATCGCATCATTACTACCGTCGTCCTTCTTTACTTCCCCCATACCCCTTCACTCCCCTTTTAATTCCTCTAGAAACTCATCCACCGTCCGAAGTGTCTGAGTCTCTCGGTTACCTAACACCGCCTTCAGATCCCGATACGCGCCCTCGACAGACACCCACAGAACCAAATCAAACGCCCGATCCCCACGGTTTAGCTCCCGCTCAAGACCTTCGATTTTTTTTCGAATTCGGGTGCTTCCTTTTCTGGTTCGCTCAAACTCAATTGCGATCCGCCTACCCGATTTAGTCACCCAGAGGGCATCTGGCATCAGGTCATAAAACCGCTCCTTCGGAAACGCTTTATCCTCCATAAGACTCCCCTCGCTTCGCCACCACATAGGCTCGTTTGCGTGTTTCCCTGATTTTAAAATTGCGATTCTGATCTCAGTCAGTATCTCCGCATGAGGAATCTCAGACAGGCTCGGCACATAAAGCGCGCGCGTCACGTCGGGATATTTTTTTAAAAGCAGTAACGACTGCGCCCGTTTCGTCGCCTTAAAAAATCGATCCCTCTTATGCGTCGCATGAACCGCAAAAAGATAACGTGATGATTCTAGGAATTTCACCCGAGCATACGCAATGCGTAACGACTTTGCGCCGTCAGCCGAATAGACCGCACGATAAATTTGATCAACTGTCATGACTCCTTGGGACAATATCCACGACAACGCCAATTCATCACGCTCAGTCACCCGACCAGAAATCGCAATACGACCACGATCTCTCTCAACTGACACCGAACTCTCTTCACCCAAACCAACCATTTTGCCCCTCTCATGAGACCAGACTGAAAAATTAATTAAGAGAATAGGCCAATCCTCTCCTGGCCTATTCTCTTAATTAATTCTCATTCTCGTCTCCGCACAAAATCCATACCAACCACAACCACACACACCTACTAACACCACCACCTAACCCACTCAATCCCCCTTCCCCACACACCACATCACCCTCGACCACCTGCTATCGTAGAGAGCGGGT
>CAIKYX010000060.1 GCA_903831745.1 Oligoflexia bacterium | reverse complement strand
GAAGCTCTTAGTGATTCTGGAAAGGTAAATAAGAAGCAGCTCGCCTTCCGCGTCAAGGAGATCACGGGACAGCAAGATTTTGCGGACGAACTTGCAGTGCTTCGGGAGTGTGCTGAGCTCGTTGAGAAAATGGATCTATCAAAGCAACAGATCAAGACCCTCCAAGGTGAAATCAACGATGCCCTGATTGCCAAGTACAAGGATCTTGATGAGGCAGAGGTGAAGAAACTTGCACTCATCAAGTGGGAGTCCGCGCTCACAGTGACGGTTGAGTCAGATCGTTCGCGGGTTTCTCAAGACCTGGCGGACCGTATTTCGCTGCTGGGTGAAAGATACGACGACACGCTTCCGAGTGCGGTCAAAGTAGTTGAAGATTTGCAAGAGAAAACCAAAGCACACCTTGCTTTATTGGGATTAGGATCGTTGTGATAACAGCCTTGCCCAGGGACTGGAAAGAATTGAGGCTTTCGGAACTCGGTATGTGCATCAGAGGCGTTTCCTATGATCCCGATGTAGACCTCCGAGAACGCGATTCCTCTGACACGGTCAGGTTATTAAGGTCAAATAATGTTCAAGATGGTTCGTTAGATTTGAAATCCCTTCAATTCGTCTCAACCACACGAGTGTCTCCTCAGCAGTATATGGCGTCTGGGGATGTCCTGATCTGTATGGCAAATGGAAGCAAGCAACTTGTGGGTAAGGCCGCAAGGTTAGAAGTTCAAGGAGCGCACAAGTACACTTTTGGCGCATTTATGGGGATTTTTCGACCGTTCGACAAGATGGATTCAGACTTTATCTTCTTCCTAATGCAATCAAAAAAGTATCGAGACTTCCTAGACATAGCCCTCTCTGGTTCGAGCATCAATAACCTACGGCCGTCCAACATACTAGAAATGACTTTTTTGATTCCCGAGAGGGATGAAAGAAGAAAAATCTCAGATGCCCTGGTCGATACAGATCTTTTAGTAAAAAATCTCGATAAATTAATCGCTAAGAAGCGAGACATCAAGCAAGGCGCAATGCAACAACTGCTTACAGGTAAGACCAGACTTCCTGGTTTTAGCGAGGAGTGGGTAGAAACCACTCTTGGAGACCCCTCAATCGCAACACTTACAAGTGGGGGAACGCCAAGTACCGCAGTTTCTGCTTTTTGGAACGGTGATAATCATTGGGTTACCCCAACAGACATAACGGCTACAAAGAGCAAGTACCTAACTTCAACAAGTCGCAAAATCACAGATGATGGCCTGGCCAACTCATCGGCCCAAATGCTCCCTATTGGTACTTTACTTCTTTGTAGCAGGGCAACAGTCGGTGAAGTTCGCATCTCAAAAATTCCAGTTTGCACGAACCAGGGATTCAAAGCCATCGTTGCATCGCCCGAAACAAGCAATGAATTTCTCTACTACAAACTTCTCACAATGAAGGAACAGATGTTAGAGCGGTCATTCGGTTCAACTTTTTTAGAATTGCCTATGCGTGAAGCAAAGGCTCTTCCACTTCAGATACCCTCGATGAAAGAACAAACCGCTATCGCCGAAGTGCTCTCAGATATGGATGCCGAGATAGATGCACTTGTTGCCCGCAGAGAGAAGACTGCTCTTATCAAGACCGGAATGTTGCAAGAACTCCTCACCGGAAGGACCAGATTGCTATGAGCAAAGTTGGTGAGATCGAGCGCGCTACTCAAAATCGAGTTGTAAAGCTCTTCATTGAAAAGCTTGGTTACGAGTACCTGGGAAATTGGGAAGAGCGAGATGGTAACTCCTACCTTGAAGAGGCAATCCTGCGTTCTTTCCTCACGCGCACCGGTGTTACCTCAGATTTAGTAGACCGTTCTATTTATTCACTGCAAACGACCGCGGACGATAGATCCAAGAACCTTTATGACCGAAACAAGGCCGTTTACGAGCTCCTGCGCTATGGGGCAAAGGTCAAGCCTGAACACGGTGAGGTAACCGAGACAGTTTGGTTTATCGATTGGAAGAACCCAAGCAATAACCACTTTGCAATTGCCGAAGAGGTAACCGTTGAGCCGGCGCTCACCACCGGCCATTCCAAGCGCCCTGACATTGTGCTCTACGTAAATGGAATTGCTCTTG
>CAIKYX010000059.1 GCA_903831745.1 Oligoflexia bacterium | reverse complement strand
CGACAACTTTTGGTTCAGCTGCGCATTACCTGAATTTAGCCGACAATGGATTGACGCGCCGATGAACCAAAAGTTGTCGGACACCTATTTCGTTGTTCACTGAGTGGAACAAAAAGAGTGTGGACGTTTTGTGGACAAGTATAGTTTTAATGGTCAAATTGACTACTTTCTATAGGTGCGTTTTGAACTAATTCCCAACACGAAATAATTCAGGTTGGTAAATTGTTTCCATTGACCGTCCCGCCAAGGCTTTGTTAAATAACGATTATATAGTAAGTGTTGCAAACAAAAAACGGTGGCATAACACTTGTACTAATACCCAGTGAGTATGTTGAAACACCACGAGAATATTATCGATTTAGTGGCCGAGAGAAACAAAAGAGGGATAGCGCAGCACGATCCTTACTATCAGATGAAGATCAATCGGATGACCAAGATTGAGCTTCTGGAAGAGATGGTCCGGTATCAGGAAGAACGCTCTGAAAAGGGGCGCCTGACCATGACCATGATGGTACGAGGCAAGATCTTGTTCCGCGCTCTCGAAGTTCAGGCTGAAACGGAAGAATTAAGACTTTTGTCTAGCTCTTACCGCCGTCACCTTGAGCACGAGATTGACCATCATCTCAGCCAGCAGCCGTCTACTACGTAAGGCCGACGTAAATGAGTTATTTGAAGAGTCCCTTGATTCTTCCCTGAACTTGATTCACGCCGCCCTTCAACCCCTTACCCACTCCATTCACTGCCCCGCCCACTACCGAACCGACGACATGAACTACGCCTTGCTGAAACGAAGTGAGCACTTGTTTGATCACTGCTTGCGGAGTCGCCCCACCCGATTGTTCTCCGATGTGAGACAAATGAATGTCAGGCATCGGTAGCGTAATCATTTGCCCAAGAGTCATCGGCGACGCGAACGTTACATTTGCCCCTTGAATCGTCAGATGATCAATAACCATTTTCCTGCCACCTGATTTTTGGTGCGTCTCACTTTTACCAAAATGCGAAGTCGTATACAGATCGACATGTCGTTGAATGGCATCGAAATTGGTAAAACCCGAATGCGATTCATATGAAACATCGGGTTTGACCAAAAAGACGTTCTTGATGTGAATCACTTTTGAAGTAATGCTCGACGTGTCGACCGTCACACTGACTTCATCTAATGAAATGGCGTGATCGGTGCGGTAACCATTCGGGTTTTTAACCACCAACCCCCGAATGGTCATATTGCCGTCCTTGGTATTCAGACGAACACTCTTTACGTTTACCGGCACACCCGCAATGTCACTTCCGTAAGTGCGAATCGATGAGGCAATCAGCGAGTCGAGCGACTGATAGAGCCAATACCCCACAATCGTGAAGAACAACACGCCCAGCAGAACTGCGGACGCCAGAATGATTTTTAGTTTCTTACTGACTGAAAACGACATTGGAGAGTAGTTTTACCATCAGCTGCCAAACTCTTAAAGGAGATTACTTGCAAGCTCAGAGAGCTTAGAGCGCTCGCCCTTAACGAAGGTAACGTGAGCCGAGATGCTCTGATCCTTAAAGCGATCAACCAGATATACCAACCCGTTATTTGCAGAATCGACGTAAGGATTATCAATCTGAAACGAATCTCCGGTTAACACGATCTTCGTGTCATCGCCCGCACGGGTAATGATGGTCTTGATCTCGTGTGGCGTTAAGTTTTGAGACTCATCGACAATCAGGTACTGCTGCGGAATGGTACGACCGCGAATGTACGTGAGCGGCTCGATCTGAAGCATTCCTTGATTCATCAACTCCTGAGCACCTTTACCTGCCCCACGGCGATTCGTACGGCTCGCTGAAGTATTGCCAAACAAGAAATCGATATTGTCGTAGATCGGCTGCATCCACGGATTCAGTTTTTCTTCGACTGTTCCTGGCAAGAACCCGATGTCTTTTCCGAGCGGAAACACCGGACGAGAAACGAGCAAGCGCTGATAAACGCCTTCGTCTACGGTTTTTGCGAGTCCTGCAGCGATTGCAAACAAGGTCTTACCGGTACCGGCTTTACCCAAGAGACTGACGAGTTTGATGTCGTCGTTTAATAGGGCATCGACCGCGAAAGCTTGCTCGGCATTTTTAGGAAAAATACCCCACAGTCCTTCGGGTGGTTTGACCAGTGGAACAATCGCCTCTAATTCGCGCGAGTAGCGACCCATCGCTGTGTGCGTCGGATTCGCATAGTCTTTTAAGATCACATACTGATTCGGAAACAGCGGCTTGACCGCTTCTTTGTCGTGCTCGAAAATCTTATCCGAATAAGCCAGGCGTTTGTTTGCATAAAATTCGTCGACCAGCTGAGGATCGACCTTGATCATGCACGAACCGTTGTACAATTCGTCAGGCTGAAGGCTTGAGGGTTCATAATCTTCGGCTACGATGCCCAGTGCATCGGCCTTGATTCTTAAGTTGGTATCTTTGGTCAGAAAAACGATCGGCCGGCGGGGTTGCTCTTTTTTGAGCATGAGAGCAAGACCCAGCATTTTATTATCGGCTTTGTCCATTCCGAGTTCGGAAGGAAGCGGAACTTCACTGCCGCCCAGTTCGACGGAAAGAGTAGCACCATTAGGAAGCTTGACCCCTTTTGACAATTCGCCGTCTTTTCGCATGTCATCGATCAGGCGAGAAAAATGGCGGGCATGTCGGCCATTCTCACTCATGTCGCGCTTGAAACGATCGATCTCTTCGATCGCAACCAGTGGAATCACCACATCGTTGTTTCCGAGTTTGAAGATCGCCAAGGGATCAAACAACAGAACGTTGGTGTCGAGGATGAATGCTTTTTTCAAGTGTTGCTCCTGTCTTTAACGAGGGTGGGTTTTAGAAACTACTCCCTCTCTTCAGAAAAATATCATACGATGGCCCCTGAACAGTTAAAAAAATGGCATCTCCATGGAAAAAAAATCACCCAGCGAAACGATCGCCGCATTTCTCGAGCAACTGAAAGAGAACACTCTGCCTGGAGTGTGGTCGAAGGGCGTGCAATTTTCGAGGTTATTGAAGGGAATTGAATTACAAAGCGGAGAAAACGAGCGCGAACTGAAGTTCAAGATGCTTACGACGGAGCGAACACTGGCCTTTCAGGTCACGCTGTGGCCCGAAGAGGCTGACTCCTACTGTAATTGTGGCAGTAAAATCGAGCCTTGTCATCATATTGTTGCGGCTGCGCTCGCCTACCAAAGCGGTCGAATCGACC
Organism: Oligoflexia bacterium; assembly: GCA_903831745.1. Taxonomy (GTDB): domain Bacteria; phylum Bdellovibrionota; class UBA1018; order UBA1018; family CAIMNF01; genus CAIMNF01. Next base: position 13,973 of record CAIKYX010000059.1, on the reverse strand, counting down.
AAAGCACCGACACGAAACAACCCCGATTGATTTATACTTGGGTGATTCAAGCCGACACGCAGGAAATCGGTTTAAAAAGAGAATTTTTTACAGGCAATAACACCCTTCCGGTACAACCGAGCTTGATCAGTATGATCAGCGGCATTCAAAGTGGCAGACTCAAGCTGCCCCTGCCTCCTACCGGCTCGGCCGATCTAAAGATTGATGAGTGCCTGGGCAAATCCGAAGTCTCCTGGCCAACACTTCTAAAAACCCTGAAAGAAGTTCCGCAAATTCAGGTGCAAGGCCTAGATGGAATCACGGCACTCGAGATTAACCCCCAACCCAAGAAAGTCGAACTCATCATCGAAGATGCGCCCAATGGAGTTCTGGTTAGTACCCTTTCATTGCCCCAGGCAGACTTTAGTTTTAAACAGGGATTAGAAATCAGAGGAAATACCCTCGAACTCAAGCCTGCACTCAGGTCGCCCGACCTTTCGATGACGATTTTAGAGACTGATCTGAACTCGTTCGTTTTAAATACACTCCCCGGCCTGCTCGAAAACTATGCGGTCACTATCGAAACCGGCAAATTACCCGAAATCATCGAGCCCGATCCAACCATCGAGTTTAAGATTCATCCACTTCAGGACGGAACTCTTTCGGTCACTCCGGCCTTAACTTACGGCGACATTCCACCCGGAAAAGCACTGAAGAGAAATCCAAAAAAGGAACAGGCGCTTGGGCAGGAACTTCGCCAAAAGTACGAGATGAACCTCAATCAGCCGCTCAAACTCAGTGGCGAAGAGGCGTTTCGATTGCGTGCAAAATTTCAGCACCCGGCGCTCGATCAGTTTCTAACCCGCTTGATCGAAGACGTTTCAGGATTGACCCTCGAGAAAGCGCTCTCTAAACCGGATGCCATTCAGCAATTACTGGCACTCAAGAAGGATTCCAAGTCGCGAAAGACGGTAGCGCGCCACCTCGAACAAACTCTCGTGTCGGCATCCGCTCCGTCGAATCTGCAGATTCCCGCAAAAGTTTCGAAATCGCTTTGGGAGAAGCTTCGCGATTATCAGAAAACCGGCGTAGCCTGGCTCGCCGAACGACAAGAAAGCAGCGAGGGCGCAATTCTCGCTGACGACATGGGACTAGGAAAAACGGTGCAAACTCTCGCCGTACTTCAATCTCCATCACTCGTTATCGCTCCTACCAGTCTGCTTCATAACTGGAAAACCGAGGCCAAGCGCTTTCGCCCCGATTTGAAGGTTCAGGTTTTTCATGGAAGCGACCGCACTTGGGATGAAACGGCCGATCTGACCCTGACTACTTACGGACTCTTAAGACAAGAAACAGAACGATTGTCTCAAACCGATTGGCAGACAGCCGTTTTGGACGAAGCCCACCTCATTCGAAATGCCGAAACTCAGATCGCTACGGCTGCCCATCGTTTGCGTGCCCATTTTAAAATCGCTTTGACCGGAACCCCCATACAGAATCGCCAATCTGATCTCGTCAGCTTGTTTCAGTTCGTAGCACCTGAATTTCTCGAGAACCAAACTTCGCTCAATCCGTTTTGGATCAAAGCATTTCTCTTAAGACGCACCAAGGCCGAAGTACTGACCGAACTTCCGCCGAAAACCTATCTCGAACACCAAATCGAACTTACCGAGAAAGAGCGAGAAACTTATCAAGCAGTTTGGGCTGCCGCCAAAAAAGAAATCGTCGAGAAGCTTGATGGCAACAAGACCAATCCCCTGACCCTGTTTGAAGTTTTGTTGCGATCCAGACAATTCTGCAATCATCCTGGCTTGGTCGATCCAGCCCGATGGACGGAAGAATCGAGCAAACTGACCGAATTACTTGAGCTGATCGAAGAATTGTTCGAGGCTGGCCATTCGGTTTTGATTTACTCGCAGTGGACCCGCTTTCTCGATCGCATCGAACTTTCGCTCGAACAAAAATCGATGGAATGGCTGAGACTCGACGGCAGCACCCGCGATCGGGCTTCGGTACTCGAGAAGTTTCAAACGAGCGAAAAACCCCAAGTATTTCTACTTTCGCTTCATGCAGGCGGCGTAGGATTAAATCTGACCAAAGCCGACCACGTGGTCTTTTGTGATCCGTGGTGGAACCCGTATGTCGAGATTCAGGCCGAAGACCGGGCCTACCGCATGGGCCAGGACAAACCGGTCACCATTCATCGCCTTTCTTGTGCCCAAACCATCGAAGAAAAGATCCGAGACCTTCAGCTTGAAAAAATGCAACTCGAAAAGGATTATTTAAAGGAAGGCGCCTCGTTCTCGTTGAATATGGCGGACTTAGAGAGCTTGCTTCGGGATTAAAGAACCTCAACGTTGCAAATCGGTTAAACCTTCTCTATGATCGTAACCTATGTGCGGAATTGTAGGATATGTAGGGCAAAAAACAGCTAAACCCATTCTTCTCGACGGCCTAAGCCGCCTCGAATACCGGGGATACGACTCGGCCGGTTTTGCACTCAATTCGGGTGGTAAGTTTACGGTTCAGCGAAATGCAGGTCCGGTGCAAGAGTTGATCGATGCTTCCACTCACATGGGGCTCAGTGAAAAAATCGGAATTGCACACACCCGCTGGGCGACCCACGGAGTTCCGAACGAACTGAACGCCCACCCTCACCGTGCAGGCCAGATTGTTCTCGTTCATAACGGCATCATCGAAAATTACAGCCAGATTAAAACCCGCCTGATTTCTGCTGGCGTCGAATTTCATTCGCAAACCGATACCGAAGTATTTGCCCAACTGATCGAATACCATCGCAAGCGAAGCGAGGGCACACCAGAAGAGGCGTTGATTCACGCGATTGAAACCGCCATGGCCGAAGTCGAAGGCCATTACGCAATTCTCTTGCTCTCACTCGATGTGCCCGGAAAAATTTTTGGTGTCCAATTTGGCGCGCCGCTGGTGGCTTCACAACTTAAAGATGGCTGTGTCATTGCAAGCGACATTCAGGCGATCATTCCGTATAGCAATCAGGTTTCGTTCCTACCCAAGGGCGAAATCCTCGTTGCTGCTGAAGGAAAATTCGAAGTCCGCGATCCTAAAACCAAGAAATTTCATTCCGTAAAAACAGAAACCATCGACTGGAGCGCCGACAAGGTCGAAAAGAATGGTTACGAGAGTTTCATGCTGAAAGAAATCTTTCAGCAACCCATGGTCGTGGCAGACACTCTCAGTGGAAGACTTCCGACTACCGAAGAAAGTAATTTTATCTGGGACAATTTAGAGGCACACCGCGAGCTCTGGAAGAACGTACAACACGTTTATCTGATTGCCTGCGGAACTTCGTACCACGCAGCCATGACTGCCGAATACTTTTTCGAAAAATGGGCGAAACTCGAATGCCGAGTCGACATTGCCAGTGAGTTCCGCTATCGAAATCCTGTGTTTCAACCGAACACCGTGGTCGGTGTGATTTCTCAATCAGGCGAAACGGCCGACACTTTGGCTGCCCTGCATTTGGCAAAAGAAGCAGGACTTCCAACGTTTTCGATTTGTAACGTACCAAACTCGACCATCGCAAGAGAAAGTGGCTTACAGTATCCCACTAAAGCAGGCCCCGAAATCGGAGTCGCTTCGACCAAAGCATTTACTGCCCAGCTAACCGTACTCAGCGCACTTGCACTTGATGTCGCTCATTTGCGCGGACATCCGCAGCTTACTTCTTTTCGTGATCTCGCCCGATTGCCCTTCGATCTCGATAAGGTACTGAGCCAAAGCGAAACCTATTTAAAAATTGGCGAAACCTTAAAGGACAAACGCATCATTCTCTTCGTAGGCCGCGGAACCATGTACCCGATCGCACTCGAAGGCGCGCTTAAGTTCAAGGAATTGACTTATCTGCCGGCTGAAGGATTTGCAGCGGGCGAACTGAAACACGGACCCATTGCCTATATCGACCCACAGGTTTCGATCATCACGCTTGCGCCTAAAGACGAATGGTACGCCAAGACGATTTCTAACATGGAAGAAATCCGTGCGCGAGGAGGGCACATCATTACACTTGGCACCGATGGCGACACCGAAATCAAAAAGGTTTCGCACGAATTCATCAGCCTGCCTGAAAGCGCCTGGGGCACGCAGCCAATTTTAGCGGCTATACCGCTTCAATTGCTTGCCTACGGATGCGCAAAGGCACTGGGACGCAATATCGACAAACCCAGGAATCTGGCGAAGTCAGTTACCGTCGAATAGTTTGGATTGGCTACTGGATTTCGAGCGATTCGTTTTCCCAGTAACTCATCGAAGCGAATGATCCGTCACTCTGAAACAGACAAATCGTCGCTTCGACCCAACCCTCGGGTGTTTTGTATTCTACAAACCGTGGCGAGCCTTTCGCCTGCATACAAAAATAAAAGAGCCTGTTCCCGCCGTCTTTTTTCGGACTCGTATATTCTTCCTGCGTGACATTTAAGACGGTCTTTGCATCACATTTCTGACTGAAGCAATCAGCACTGAGCAGGAAGAGAGGCTCTTTGTAGCAATAGGATGATTTCGACGTGGTTTCTCTTCCGGCGGTGGTCTCGCGAAGCGCGCCGTTTTTCTCGCATTTCCAGGTACTCGGAGCCGCTTCGGCCACTCCGGCCCAGATCAAGATGAATACGATCCAGGCTCTTTTATTTGAAATAATTTGCACGAACAATCCCCCGCTTCAACTGATCTTTTTCGATGACGTAATCCCCGTGATCACAGCTATACGGAGGTTGATTCATCTCTCTCCAACTCACCCTGAAATCATCTTTGCAGGCTTGGATGCAATCATCCAAACCAATCTCTGGGAACTCGATCAAAACGACGCACTTCGCTTTGCGAAGCTTGCGGCCAACCGTCAGGTCGCTTGCTTAGGAACTCACGATCTCGTCGCGCACCTTGCAGGCCTGACTTCTGCACAGGCCGACACGCTTGCCCGAGTGGCCACTCGAGTAGAAATTGCGCTCGAGCAATATTTTAGGAACGCAAAAGAGCGAAATAGAACCTCACTCGTCATCCCTTATTTGATTGGCGTATTACTCGACGACCTGGCTCAACCCGTACATTTCGGATCGATCAAACATCAATTCATGCTCGAGCAGCTGATTACACTCCTCGAGCAAAATGTCATTTCACCGAATGAATCGCGCAGCCTGCTGAAATTTCCAAAAGACTTTGGCGGCTTGATCGAATTTACGCGCAATGATCCTGAAAACAAAGTACTGAGCGAAGGCCCAGACCGAGTGCAATCGCTGCTTCAAGCGCTCTTAAGCGGTTCAGTTACTGTTGGGTCTGATTATAGCCGATATTCAAATAGATCGGCCCTGGATCCGAGATAATGGTCAGATTCATGGTCGGATCTTGGGCGCGCGAAAAGTGCACGCCGTGATACTGATGCGAAGCGATGACACGAAGGGCTTCGTAATCGAGTTTCCATTGTTTTGCTGCTTCTACGACGAGTCGGCGAAAACGACGAAGCTGCACGGCATTCGCCGTCGGTAACGCCGACTTGACTTCATCAAGCGGAACCAAAAGTCCGCATTCCTTGGCAAAAATAATGTTCTTCGCATTTTCGAGTGCAGGAATGACTTCGCGAAGCGCTTTGGCGCGAACCGCATTACTGACCGGCATCATATACCCAAAAAGCGAGCCGTATTGATCGAGTGCGCGATTGTAATGCTCGCCTCCTCGAATCAATCCTTCACGCACATCCTGAATGGCCGGAGTAAAGAACTGAGTAACGATTCGGTCGGCAAGACCGAAAAGTGGCTTACGGCTTTGCGCCAGATCCGACTGATGCGACTCGAGCGATTTTGCCGCAAGCGAAAGAAAATTTCCGTAATAGTTTAAGAACCGTGCAAATTCGAGAGGCCCCTTAAGCTTGGCCTGTTTTTCCATCTCGATGACTTCTTTAATCTGCGCACCATGAATCAATTCATGTCCGATGGTGTACAGCTGAATGAGCGGGCTCTGCTCTTTGGCGATCCACATGTAACGATCACTTTGTGAAACAAGACCATGGCGCTCGCGCTTCTTAGCGAAACACTCGCCCGAAAACTGATCCAGATTCAAACGTTCACGCATTCTCGAATCACGGTCGAGAATACAAATACGTTCAGGCGTCAGCGAACTGGTAAAGAGCTCGTTAAAATGACGGCCCTGCTGAATCGCAAACTGACGAATATTATAAGCCGCATAAGGCATGACACTCATCAAGGTAATGACCGAATGCACGTCCGTATTCTCGTGGCGGTCGATCAAAAATTGAATTTCGCGCAAACGGGCATGCTTTTCGAAATGAATGATGCGCGACTCGCGCAAATACTCGGCGCGATCCTGACCAGCATAATTTCGTGCTTTGGCCAGCACTTGTAACCAATCCGCACGGGCTGCCTTGATGTCGGGCTCGATGAAATCGGATTCAGAGAATTGAATGCCGTTCAGCATCTCCCATTCGGTAGCCGAACGAGGAGCTTCGCGATGAGGCACTACGAAGGTTTCTTGATACGCCATCTGGCTTTGAGCCTGTTCGCCCGAAAACAGGGGCGCAAATTTCGCTCCATGCACCGAGCTGTTTAACCGACGGGCAGTCAAATCGCAGAACTGATCGAGAAGAGATTCTACCCGCTGACTGACCAAAGGATTGATCGGTTGGCTAGGAAACTTCTGATTGATCATGTTCTTGAGCAGAATCCTTATGCGATTAAAGGTTTTACGCTCGGTAGGATACTCATCAATCAGGTTGCGAAGAAGAAAACTGATGTGACCGAAATTGAAAATATCGATCCGCTTCATCTCATAGGAATAGCCACGATTGACCACATCCTGATTCAGCACCCGAAGCTCATCGAGCACCATATAGAAATCGTGATTCAACACCGGATCGACTTTTTGAAGAAGTGAAACCAGCATGGCCTGAGCCTGATTCATTTTCAGGTAATAGAGCGCAATTCCTTTGTCATCAATCCGCTTCTCGATGACTTCGAGCATGGTATAGATCATTTCCATGCAACGGGGATGCAAATAGGATGCAATCTCGCGAACCTGAAGCTTAAGCGAATAAAGAAAACCCGACAGGCGATAAAACTCGACGCTCTCTGTTGATCGCACCATACGGCGAAGCTCGTGAACGATATTGGCGACCTGAACCAGCTGCGCGCCTACGAATGCAGGTAGTGCGGTTTGAAATGGAATCGGTTCTTTGGGCTGAGCCAGCTCTTCGGCAAAAACAGAATTCGGAGAGTCGAGATCGTCGACCACGACGAAAGGAGCGTAGCCGCCACCCTTCGAAGTATTCACAATCGAGCTCATCGGCCCCCGCTCTTTCGGCGCGTAACGAACGAGTGCATTGTGAGTCAGACGAGGCAGTGAATCATTGCTGCCGTAGAACATCCACATTCGGATGTCAGCCGCAAGGTTTGCAAAACGGTAACCAGCACCGGTCGATTGCTTGACGGCAACCGGAATTCGACCAATTTTGACCACTCGCTGATAGGCAAAGCTTTCGGGAGTTTTTCGGGCCTCATCGAGCACAATTTTTCGCTTCTTTTCGTCGAGGGTTACCAGAATATGAACCCCGGTTCCGCCCGAAAGATTCGGCGCCTTGATGACCCAATTTTCCGGTTCTTTTTCGATGAGTTCTACAGACGAAGCTCGAGACGGCAGGCACTCAGGAGGCGAAACCCTGGCTCCATCCACATCGAGTCCGAATTTTTCGATATCTTTGCGAAAGAACTCGGGCGCAAACTCAGTCAAGGTTGCGAGAATGATTTTGTTATCGAGCAAACGATTTAACCCACCCAGATAAAGCTTACGATTTAAGATCGCATCGAGAGCGCCCGGAATGGCATAGCTCGACTCGAGCGGAATCGGCTTTCCGAATTCATCTTTCAGAACTTCGGGCTTACCTTTTCTCCACGGCTTAAGTACATCGACGCAATGAATCGGTTCGCCGGTTTCAGGATCGCGAAGGAGAACATTCTTCTCTCGATCAAAAAGCGCACTATCTGAGTTTACTCTCGAGTAAATGGCAGTAACGATCGGATCGCTTGCATCTACTGTACGAAGACGAATCCAACCCTTGGTGTCTGAATACAATTGTCCGGCATCACAGCACACGAGACCCGAATAAGCCGCGAGTTGATTGATCTCTGGAGAGGCACCATTGGCACCCCCTGGAGGGAGAAGAACTTGCACCCCTTCTTTACAACCCGTCCAGGATTCGCCCAGACTTTTATACGTATCTCGCAGCACTTCGAAATGGTCGTTCGGAAATACCTTACCCAGTGATTTAAGTATCTCGGGCTCTTCGCGAAGAATTCCTTCGAGAATATTGCCGTTATTCGACGCTCCAGAAGGAGACCCCGCATTGAGCTCGAGCACCCGGAACGGAAGCTCCGGCAATTCACTAGCTTTGCCGCCTTCAATGATTTGCGCAAGCTTTCCGCGTTTTTCGAAATACTCCTGAACCAGAACCAGATCGAGTCCGACGTTGTCGAAAAACGGATACTCTTTCATGTTTGCGTGGTGAAGCTGGGGAAGATAATGCGGAGACTTTTCGGTCGCATCCAAAAATGTTTTGCGAATGCCAGTAGGAAGCGATTGCACAAATGCGCTTTCGCAAATCGAAGGCGCACCATAAATACTTTGAAGCACCTTACGAAGCGAAATCAATAATACCTGCGCGGCTTTTTCGACGGTATTGAACATCGATTTCGGAAGCGGAACCACCGACGTCGTGACGGGCACCGTAAAGATCTTATAGAGCCCGTCTTTGTCTGATTTTTGAAATGTCATGTCACGCTTTTTCATGAAGCGCGTTAAACGCTGACTAGTAGCGTGATGTTCTTGAATGGATTTTCCGAGGAGAGTTTCTACCAGACTGCGTGAGTGGGTATAACCCGTCTGAGTGCTTGAACTGAAAAGGTAATTCGCAACGTCGATCTCGTACTTGCCGATATACCCTTTGTTGGGTCGATACTTTGCCTTGTTGAGTTTCGAAGCCAGCACCGTGCAGTCTCCTTTTTTGATCCGAATCATAGTTGTTTCCCAAAGGACGGTCTCATATATACAGCAGGAAGGAAATCGAATCAATCATTTTTTATATTAAAATTGTTTAGTCACAAAAACACCTTCATCGGGTGATCAATATTTATTAAATATATTTTGTTGACAACATCAACGGACTTGGTTTAATCATGGCGCAAATCAGTCCGTACCGAGAGGGTGAGAGCTCGAGGTGCAGACACAACGACGGAGAGACCATGTTGAACGAAAACACCTTTTTGCATTCCGTACCTACCCGCCCCGGCCTCGCAGATGTCACGCAAGAGCTGGCGCAGCGCTTGACCCAACCCAAGCGCACCTTGCTCGAATTTTTCGAGACTTTTTCTTTCAGCCGCACTGCGGTTCCGGTATTCAGAACTGCCTTAACCAGCGGTTATAACTTCAGCCATGAAGCAAAAACCCTCGCTTATTTGCGTTTCGGTATTACCACCAGCGGCTATTTTGTCGTGCAATCGCTCATGCTGAACCCGAACACCGGCTGGGTTTCTCACTACTACAGTGCCGACGGAAAGCATGCCTTTTCTGAAGGCCCACTTTCACACACCTTTGCGATTTGCCACGAATCGATCATGGAAACCGGCTGCCCGCTCGTCAATCATCTGTACAACATTCTTGCTTCTGATTACCTCGACGCCCAAAACGGCCAGGCCAATACCCGTCGCGCCCATACGATCGAATTGATTTTGCGCAGTCTCGAAAAATCAAAAAAGAATCAAATGTCGATCACTCAAGGTGCGAATGATACTGCCATTGTCGCATTGAATGCCCGCATGATGAAAATGGAGCTCGACCCGGTTTACAGCTGGAAAGAGCGCTTTAGGGCTTATCAGGAAATCAAAAGTGCCCGCTCTTTTCTGATTCAAACCAAAAAGCGCGCTCACCGCAGATCGATCTTGCGCTACACCCTGCCGATCATGACCCATGATTGTCTGGCTTCGATCAAACGTTTTTTTCTTCGACCCTTAAATAACTTGCAAGGCACATGTGACTATACATTCCTTGGCCCCATCCGCTGGTTTTTGTCGATCGTCAAACGCAATCTCGGCATGTCGATTGCCATGGCGATTTATGGCCCGTTTACTTTTTTCTTCATCAGCCAGCCCATGAATCCAAGCGCTACCTTGGCTGCAGGTAAAGTACGCTCTGCTTACATCGAAATCTCTGAAAAGGCGCACCACTTTTTTTCGGGCGAACAACAAGTTCATTCTGAAAATGCGATTGGCCGCCCAGCCAATCCAGAAAAAGGCATTTTCGGAGGCATTTTTGACAGTAAAAGCGCGGACTATGCGAAAGCACAAACCAAGAAATCAATTCTGCTCTCTACCGATGTGCCTGAAGTCGACCAGCAATCGTGGGAAGATCGTATGAGCAACTTCAAAGCCATGCAAATGACTTACGAAAGCAACATGCCGGCAGCCCCCCGTTTCGGCCGACTCGAGCAGATGGAAACCCAACTCAATTGGCCACTGATCATCGAGAGCACCTGGAATGAGCTCGAACGCTACAGAAACTCACTGACACTCTACCTGAATACAGGCGCACAGTACCAACCCGCTTTCATTGAGTACGTTCAGTCAGAACTGAAGCGTACGGATCAAACCGAGCTTTACCTTTGGGATCGCAATGTTCGCTTCGTGCTCGATCACCCTTTTACCTTGATGAATCAAGCGAATGAACAGACCCAGTTTGACGCTTATGTTGGCCGCGCGTTTTTAATGCTCAGAGAGATGACCAACACCATTTCTTCACGCAACAAGGACCTTGCCATGCCAACGGGTTATGATTCGGTTCTGAAGCTCGCCCAGCACTTTGAATCGGATTATCGAAAAGACGGCGGCATTCTCGAGCGCCTGAAAAACAATTCCAAGATTTTTCAACAGAATGATCCACTGAGCACCAATGAATTGAGAACCTACATGCAGCGCCAATGGGAAATTCTCTATCTGCTTCAGAACCATGCACAAGAAGGTTCAAACATGGCCCTTCAGATGTACATTTGGTCTGTTCGTAATGCCGTCTGGTTGCTTCAATCGATTTACTCGACCAAGTCTGCCGACCTGGCGGATATTGCCTGGGCGATGAGAAAGCCCGTTGCCGGCCAAGCCCCTGCTCCAAGTGGCAAGATTTCATTGAATCCTAACTTTCAGCACCGTGATTCACAATTCGAAGCACTTTTTCACATGATGGTTCTCGAATACACTTCACTTCGAAAGGAAATCGGCGAGGCCCTGAAGAAAGATATCGAAGCTACTCAACGAAAAACCATTATCGAAAGCATGGAATCTTTCTTTAAAGAGCGAGAAGCACTCCTAAAAGGAGCAAATCTCTTATAATGTAAGTTTAAATGTTTGTTCAACAACTGATCCCGTACCGCAGTCCCTCTCAAAGGAAATCCAGACTGTGTTACGGGATCTGCTTATTCATACTCCTGCTTGCACCCAGAGCTTTTGCCCAAAATCGAGATGTACTTGATCAGATGGTGCGACCGAGCTCGCAACCCGGCCCGGCGCCGTATGAATTCAAACCTCTTCCTCCGACCGATCAAGTGACACTGGATGACGTGCTTAAGAACCTTCACGGAGGTTACTCGGTATCGCTGATGGGTCCTCGCCTTGATGGCGACTCGAATGAAACCTATAATTTCTATTTGGGCGACGTGGCGCCGATTCAGTTGTTTCACTCCTTCAAGCTCGGCTACCAGGTCAATCCAGACCTCGCAATCGCCTTCTCGGACAGCGCGGTTCAGAACATCGCCAACAACGTGATCGGTCTAACCGGCATCGAACGAAGCCAATCTTTCGTCTGGTATGATCCGCAAGTCAGCTTTGATTTGCCGAATCTGATCCAGATCAATGGTCTGAATGTTTTTACGTCCGTGTCGTTCAGCCTGCCCCTCACCCAGCTTTCGCAAGATGCCGGAAAAATTACGGCACTGACCATTTTTCAGAACTGGGGAATCAATACCTTTCCGTCCGACTGGTCGTTCGGTGTGACGCTCTTTTTGCAACCGCAGTTTTATTCCGATCCGATACCACCTGGTTTTGTCGATCGCCAAACCCTCGCACTCGCTTTTGGTCCTTATGTCGGTTACAAGATTTCGGATCGGGTTCAAACCCAACTTGCCACCAATCTCAGTTACGAGCACCGCTCGCCGGATGACAAAGGATCAGTCCACTTGGGACCAGGTTTACCCGATGTAGGACAAGCGAGCATTACCCTTTCGCCCGACTTGGGGCGCCTGCTGATCAGTGTCGGTGGTTATTTTCAATGGCTGCTCTATACGCCGTCCTACGACACGGCCATTATTGGCGCAAATTTCTCGATTGGATTTTAACTAGAAACTAAGGCTGAAACGTAAAGAAATTATTGTCATAGACCCAGCCCGTTCCGACGTCGGCTCGCCCTGCGAAGATGTACAACATTCCCGAGATCACCGTACTAGAAGTGTACTCTCGATCGTTTGGAACATATCCTCCCGCAGGAATGGATCGGTTGGTCCAAATTTGCGTGCTCGGATCATAGGAGAGCATATTTTCACCGGCACTAGAAAACATACCACTGCCCGAAAAAATATAGATCTGGCCGTTAATCACGCCAGCAGTAGCAGAAAACCGCGAAGTCGGAGGCGCACCTGCAGCGGGAGTTGAAAGATCAGTCCAGGTACTCGTACTTAAGTCGAAGACCTTTAAGTCATTCGGGCAAACTGAAACTCCACAGCCACCGAAAACATACATCTTCGAGCCAATTCCAACAGCAATATGATCATGCCGTGGAATAGGTGCTCCGGAAAGTCCAGAAAGATTAGTCCAAACATGCGTTACTGGATTAAAAGCAAAAAGATCGTTCGAAATATATGAAGTAGAGCCTGTGGCGACGTAACCACCGAAGATAAGCATATGATCCACACCTGCTACATTAACCACAGCGGCTGAATGAGAACCCCGTGCTGAGGGCACTGAACCGGATCCGCTTACCAAGGCCCAATTTACCCCACCCCCCGTAGGACTTGGATCAAAAGACAGTAGCTCGTTTACAAATGCCATGCTGGATAAGCCGCCAAAGATAAACATTTTCTCGCTGACACCATCGTAAAGGGCAACGCCCGAATGTTGGTCGCGCGCAACATGAGCGTATCCGGTCGAAGAAGCGGTCAAATCGGTCCATGCGTGAGTAGTCGGATTATATTCATGGAGGTAGTTCACACGAGTCGGAGCATCGCCGCCGTAAACATACATCTTATTTGCAATGGTCGCAGCTACCCCCATCATTCTCGCGCCTGGAGTTCCGGTAGAAGTGATTTGATTCCAGTATCCAGGTTCGGCAATCCAAACTGGATGCACTTGACCCACATAAGGTGAGCCAATGACGCTGTTATATTGATAGACATCCAAACTGAAAGAATAAATATCCGACCCACTCAGTACAGGCGTGAAGTCAAAATACCATTTTCCGCCGCCATCGAGCGTTACTAAAAATGCAGGTGACATGCCGGTGGAGGGAGTGCAGACAGGTGAAGTGGTATTCGTATTCAAACAGGTAAACGTGTAGCCCGAAGTACTATAGGGAGAACTTGCTCCTGGATGAGTAATCGTTTGGGTCACGCTAAAAGTCATCGGCCAATTGGTCGCACTCGGATAAGAATTGGAATAAGTTCCTTCATACTCCATTTTAGAAACATCACCTGTCTGAAAAGAATAAAATGGCGGAGTGAGAATATTAGGAACCAATGCAGCCGCGCTTCCGTTATACGATACCGCAGTTAGAAAGGTGACCGTAGGAACTGTAGTCGAGACACCTACACCAGTGCCGGTGCCAGTACCTGTTCCGGTGCCGGTGCCAGTACCTGTTCCGGTGCCGGTGCCAGTACCTGTTCCGGTGCCAGTACCTGTTCCGGTGCCAGTACCTGTTCCGGTGCCAGT
>CAIKYX010000058.1 GCA_903831745.1 Oligoflexia bacterium | reverse complement strand
TACCAAGAGGTCTATTTCAATGCGTCTATATTGAAAATAAGTGTTCTGCCTCTTATAAAATATTGCAAAGATCCAAGCGAGTGCCGGCGCCGCAAGGGTACTCTCTAATAATCCAAAAAGGCCGATGACGATCAAAAGATTTGTTATTAGAAGCATGGTTCACTTTAAGTTAAGCAAGAAGCAAACCAAAAGAACCGAAGAGGGAAGGCGATCAGACCATCGTATGCACTCGAAATTTCGGAAAACAGGGATTCGCATTTTTAGGAGCACCAGTTTGCCCCAATTCAAGAGGTCGCTAGGTAGAGACACCCCGTAACGCACGCATTCTGATTTCACTCTATTTTTTTAAGTCATCCCAAATTTGGGACTCTTTGGTCCAGTTGTGACTTCCGGTTTCAAAGTTCTGATAACGAAAGCGTGATCCGACCAATCGAAGTACGGAAACTTCTTCTGCAAATCCTTCTACTGGGGCCATGGTATCGACAGTCGAAGAATAGAGGAAAAATTCGAGTGCAGGATTCTGAAGCATTCCTGCCTTCACGTCCGAAGGATGCAGGTAATCTTCATTTGCCAGGCTCGATAGAAACGAATCAAAGGGCGATTGTGATGCGACTTCGAATCGACATTCATTATAGAACCAGCTTGATGGCGTCTCGCCTTTTTGAATCAGTCGTGGAAGCGCGAGTTCGCAACTCCAGTGATTCAGCAGGCCCCCGGGTAATTCGCGGGTAGGGATCACGCCCACGGCGAAATCTCCCATCTCAAGGTCTTGAGTGGTTTCAGGCAGCTCTTTTCGAAGAGCAGTCATATCGAGGTGTCCGTCTTTGATCAAACTTAAATAGAGTGCATGCAATCCGGGCCACGCACTTTTAGAACCGATATGCTTCCAGGCAATCATATCGACCATTTCTGCGCCACAGACACACTCAGTGAGACTTCCGGTACAGACGTCAGGCTTGATCTCGCGTCTTACCTGATCGAGAATGGCTTGATCTCCAGGGTATTCCTTCAGGTACAATTCACTGGTTCGCTTTTGAGAAAGCATACGAAGCTCGACCCATGAAATTCCATCTTCCATGATACTGCCGCCATGACCATAGGCCTTCGAAATTCCGTTCGGAGCGATTGCGATATAACGGTGAACAATAGCGGCTCCGAAACTTTGGCCAAAAATCTTCCACGGGCGATTGCCCAAGAGCTTTTTTCGGATGGCTTCGGCGTCGAGAACGATGTTCCGAGTACCATAAAGAGCAATCCGCTTTGCGCCCTCGCGATCGACATTCACTTGAGGGTAATGAGTCGAGCAACCGGTTCCGCGTTGATCGATAAACACAAAAGGAACAGCAGACGAAATGGGCATTTTCTTAAAGTACTCATACACATGATGTGAATCGTGGGCAGGTCCGCCGTTCAAATAAAGTATGGGCTTCAGTTCCGGATGGCTTGCGAGTTGGCTAAGGTTTTCGCCGTAATAGAAAATGCTGATCTTTGGACCTTCTGGATGCGCCCAATCTTCAGGAACTTCGATCGATTGTTGTTCTACGATCGGAGGGAGAGATGCACGGTAATCAGTGCAATCCTGGGATTCGGACGCAAATGAAGGGGCGGCCACCAGCATGGCAAAAAGAGTAGAAACAAAGGTAAGCATGGGGATTTTTTAACATACTGTATTTAATAAGTCAAGAATTCGACGAGATTCAATTCTTTTGATTGTAACTCACGAGCAAACGACCATCCGACCAAAATCACTAGAGATTACAGCTTTATCTCTGTTATGATCACCGCATGCCCGAAACTTACGAGCTCCGTATCAAGAAAGAAGCGCTTAAATTCGCTTCCAGCCACATGACCGTTTTTCCGGATGGCACCAAAGAAGCCCTCCATGGGCACCATTACCAACCGAGCGTCTCCATTTCGCTTGCTCCGGTAGCCTTCGAAAAGATGATCTCATTTTCAGAAGTCAAAACTTCGATGAAGAAGCTTGCCGCTCTCTGGGACGAAAAAGTTCTGCTCGCCACCGAAAATCCATTCTTTAAGATCGCTGATTTTAACTCAAAGAAGATTGATTTTACACTTTGTGGCAAACACTACGTACTGCCTTCAGACGAGGTCGTCATGCTGAAAGTCGATAACATTACCTGCGAGAATCTCGCCCGTGCTTACTTCGAGTTTCTCGAGGCCGATCTCGAATGTCTGAAGCGCCCGGAGATTAAAAGCATTAGCGTCTTCATCGAAGAGAGCCCGGGGCAAGGGGCGGGGTACACTCGCGAAATGAACGCATGAAACCCTCAAAAATCACTTTAAGTGTCGTCCACGAACTCAGAGCTTCACACAGTCTGCCGGGTTTTGAGACGCCTCATTTTCACCTGTGGAAGATCCAGGTCAAATATCAAGCTGCGCTTCCACTCAAGAAGGACAAAGTGGTCGACATGGTCGAGCTTGAGTCCGTAATTGCAAAAATCTGCGCTCCATTAGAGGGCACTTATCTGAATGACACCCAGGCATTTTCGCCAACTTGCGAAGAACTCGCCCAATGGCTTTGGGAAAAGCTTGCAGAAAAAATCGATGTCGCGAACTTAAGAGCAGTAAGGCTGACTCTGTGCAATCTCTCCGGAATCGAAATGGGCTATGCCGAGGTTGAGCGTTGATTGAGCTTAAGAATCTAAAAAAAGTTTTCACAAAGACCAGCGCGGGGCTTGGACCCATCAATCTAAAAATCAAGGCCGGAGAATGGATGACCATTCTGGGGCCTTCCGGTAGCGGTAAAAGCACTCTTTTGCGCCTGATTTCTGGCCTAGAAATTCAAACCGAAGGTGAAGTCGTTCTCTCGTCACCCAAGAACGAGATCAGTTTTGTATTTCAGGATGCAGCACTTTTGCCCTGGAAGAGCGTGCTCGACAATATTACGCTGCCACTGACTCTTCGAGGTGTGCCCAAGCTTGAAGCGCAAAGCCGCGCACAGCCTTGGATCGAAAAATTGAAGCTGAGCCGCTTTGTATCGGCGCACCCTCATCAATTGTCGGGTGGTCTAAAAATGCGGGTCTCGATTGCCCGTGCATTGATTACTGAACCCAAACTCTTGCTTCTGGATGAACCATTTTCTGCACTCGATGAGCCCATTCGAATCGAGCTTGGGCTTGAGCTGCGCGAACTCTGGAAAAATCTGAATCCTACTGTGTTGCTCGTCACGCACTCGATTACCGAAGGCATTTGGCTCGGAGATCGCGTATTGGTGCTGAGCGGACAACCCGGCTTGAGCGTACTGGATCAAAGAATCGAGCTCGGTAAAGACCGCTCTATGGCACAAAGAGCTCACCCCGAATTTCTCGGGCTGGTCAATCAGTGCTACGAACTGTTGAGGGGGCCATGACGAAAGCGCGGAGCGTTCTTTTTCCGATGATTCCTTTGGTCGTCATTTCTGTCGGATTCGAGTTTTTAATTCGACGAAACTTTATTCCTTCTTTCTTGGTTCCTGCGCCGTCTCAGGTGTGGGACGTTCTTGTAACTGATTCAGCCATGCTCAAGGAAGCCTTCGTGCAAACCGCAACGGCAGCAGCGGCCGGACTTTCTGCCAGTATGATTCTCGGCCTGATGTTTGCGTTATTCTTGTCGTTCTCAAATTGGATTCGACAAATGTTTTATCCTTACGCTGTTTTTTTTCAAACCGTACCGCTGATTGCCATTGCCCCGATCCTGGTCATTTGGCTGGGCTACGGAATGCCGACGGTGATCGCTTCGGCTTTTATCGTTTCGATTTTTCCGGTCATCGCCAACAGCGTGCTCGGCATGCAATCGACCGACCGCAATCTCGTCGATCTCTTTCGCCTGATGGACGCGAGTCCGCTTCAAACTTTGTTTCGCCTGAGGCTTCCACATGCCATGCCTGCCATCCTCGGTGGTTTTAAGATTGCAGCAGGGCTTGCTGTGATTGGCGCCATTGTTGGAGAGTTTATTTCGGGAGGCGGCTTGGGTGGCGTCATTGATGTCGCCCGCAACCAGCAACGCATTGACCGCGTTTTTGCGGCTGTCCTGCTCGCATCCCTCTTAGGAATTCTTTTTTTCTCTTTGATTTCAATCCTGAACCGCATTATTTTAACGTCACGAGGCACCTATGATTCAACTCCTACTTAGTTCATTACTTATGCTCAATTCTGTTACCTTCGCAGCTAGTCTTAAGGCAGATCTAGCCCTGGATTGGAAGCCAGAACCCGAATTCGGAGGCTTTTATGAAGCATCTCTCGGCAAGCTCTACACAAACGAAGGGCTTGATATTACCATTCTGCCGGGCGGAGCTGGACAACCCGTAAGCCAGATGGTTGCAGCAAAGAAAGTTAAGTTTGGCGTGGCTGCGGCCAATGATGTAATCGAATCTCGTGCCCACGGAGCGAAGGTAGTCGCACTTTTTGCGGTTTATCAGAATGATCCCATGGGAATCATGGTGCATTCCGAGCGTAATATTGGCTCTTTGAAAGAGCTTTTTCAGTCAGATGGAACCATTGCGACTCAAAAAGGGCTGCCTTATATGGCTTGGCTCGAAAAGAAGTTTTCTCCCTTTAAAGCCAAGGTCGTTCCTTACACCGGAGGCATTGCCACCTTTCTTCATGACAAAAATTTTGCACAGCAGTGTTTTATTACTTCAGAGCCAGTTGCTGCAAAGCGTGAAGGCGCAAATGCAAAAACTTTTCTGGTTTCCGAGTCGGGCTATAACCCCTATTTAACGGTCGTCATCACCCACGAAGACACGCTTAAGAACGAACCTGATGCAGTTAAAAAGTTCGTTTCTGCAGCCCGACAAGGGTGGAAACAGTACTTAAACGACTCGAAGAAGACGAACATTGAAATGCAAAAGCTGAATTCTGGCATGGATTTGGCCACTTTTGATGAAGCAGCACGTTTACAATTGAGTTTTATCGAAACCGCCGAAACCAAGAAGAACGGCCTGGGCTGGATGAGTGAAGCCCGTTGGAAGTCGCTTTACGACCAATTGGTCGAACTGAAATTGGTGAAGTCTGGCTTGGACTCGAAGCAGTTTTTTCAAAATCTATAGTCATTGCGTTAGCGGACCTGACAGAATTCTGTTGTATTCCTCAAATAGTTTGAGAGCATGAATTATCGATTCTCACTGATGAGAATTAGGATTCATTTACCAAATGGGGGGAAACATGAAATCCAACGCACGTGTATGGAAACTGGCGATCGCGGTAACAGCAATTGCCACTACTCTTGGTCTCGCATCTCAAGCAGATGCTCACTCAACAAAACACAAACTCTGCAACTTTGCACCGGAGAACGACCGTAGTATTCCTGTGCACGGAAACTGGATGTTTTTCGGAGGAATCGATCAAACTGCCTTTAATCGGGTGATTGATCGAGTAAACAAGGCTTATACACCGATTGTGAAAGCACACGGCGGAAAGCTTGATTTCAAAAACCTCTGGGATGATTCTACTGTGAACTCTTCTGCAGAAGAACACGGCAAGGATTGGATTGTGAACGCTTACGGCGGTCTCGCAAGACATCCGATGATGACTGAAGACGGCATGATGATGGTGTTTTGTCATGAGCTCGGGCATCACCTGGGTGGCGCTCCGCGCTTTTCTAGCATTTTCGGAAGCAATTGGGCGGCAGTCGAAGGACAAGCTGACTATTTCGCAACCATGAAGTGCTGGAGACAACTTACCAGTGG
>CAIKYX010000057.1 GCA_903831745.1 Oligoflexia bacterium | reverse complement strand
TCCGTTTCAGCTTATTTACATAAGCCTCACGCCCGCTTTCTCTTTTAAATTACTAATCCAAGTCTCGTTCAATCCCTGTGTGAGAAATTGAAGAGCTTGTACTATTTAGGCCAACCTTTGGTTGGACCTATTGTCATCACTAAATAAGTTTTCAAAGAACACAAATTGAAGTGCCGAAGCACTTACAACTTTCTCGCCGACATTTGGCAGTTCGTTAGGTTTACTGCACCTGCGATTTTGAAGCAAGAGAAGAATGAAGAAAGAATCAATTTTTTTTTATCGCGGTGCGCTTCTGATTTTTTTTAAAATTATTCGCTCTGTTTAGGGCCAAAAACAGCGGCTTTCCATGCATCTGTCGGCTGAATCAACTTCCGTTGTTTAAGATCAAAACATCCGATTACAAACTCGGCAGTAGCCGCTTCTTTGCCCGATGAGTTGATGACAGAGTGTTCGAGTGTGACAATTTTTCCGGAAAAAGTTTTTACTGAAGTCGTAATAGTAATGTTCTCACGCAGCTTCAGCTCGCGCCTAAAGCGGATGGTACACTCGAGCACAGCAGTTCCCACCTGGGTTTGATGAAAAACATCCAAACCATAGCCCCTGGAAGTGATCATTTCCCAGCGCGCTTCTTCAAAAAGCACCATATATTGGGCATTATTCACATGACCAAAGGAATCGAGGTGGCGCTCCCGGATCAAAGTTCGGTACTCATAAACCGAGGCCTGTTTTAAAGCTAAATCCGTTGATTCTGTTTCCATTTTTTAAAATAATACACGAAGCCATAAAAATATGCGAAGGTTTACTCAGGTAATAACTACACTATGAATCCAGCTTTTAGCGCCTATCTCTATGCGTTCGGTGCCAACCTTTGCTTCGGCAGCGCCAGTATAGGTTTCTCGAAATTCGCCCGAAATCACTCTCCCCTTTTTATCAATCAAATTAAGGTGCTGATCGCCTTCATTTGCTTTCTCCTTGCCGCCGTCTTTATAGAAGGATTCATTTCACTTCCGACAATGAGTATTTTTTACCTCATGTTCAGCGGTTTTATCGGTCTCTTTCTTGCGGACTCTTTCATGTTCAAGGCCTTTGTCGAACTAGGCCCCAGCCGAACCCTGATGATGTTTTCGCTTCAGCCTTTTCTATTAGGGCTCTACGGCTATTTTTTCCTCAGCCAGTCCATGAATTTTTTTCAGTTTCTAGCAGTCTTTTGCATGATTGCCTGCGTTTTTCTCGTATTACTCGAAAGAAACCGAGTTACCGGAGTGTGGGCTTTTCGTGCGTTTCTCGTCGCCCTTCTGGGCGTGGTCTTCGATGCACTTGGAGTAATGCTCTCTAGACAAGGATTCGAACTGAGCCCCAACCTGGGCCCCTTCGAGGCCAACTTTTACCGCGCCGTGGGCGCCATTATCGGCTTCATGGTCTTTCGTCCGAAGTCGTTCCTGAAAATCAAAAAGCGCTTTACCGCACTTTCGACCCACGATCGCAAACTCTCGATCATGGCCTCGATCATCGGAACCTTCATTTCGCTCTCATTTTATTTGAAAGCGATTAAGACCGCCCATGTAGCTACGCTCACCGCAATGACGATCACAGGACCGATCTGGGTATCGCTGATCGAACATGTTCGCGAAAAGACCCTTCCCCACCGGATTCTTTGGATTGCACTGGTTTTTTTCGTCGCTGGTTTTGCCTTCATGACCTACGGTCTTTATCTCAACCCGACTCATTGATTGTTTATTTTTTAAAAGTTCCTCGACTTTTTAATGGGTCCTCATTAAAACAGATGAACTTATGACAACCCAAACAATGGAACCTTCAGATTTTATTCCCGTCGAGAAACAAAAGACCTTTTTCGGGCACCCTGCCGGATTGTTTATCCTCTTTTTTACCGAGATGTGGGAACGGTTCTCTTATTATGGAATGAGAGCCCTTCTCGTACTCTATATGACTCGTTATCTGATCAGCGATCCAGAACGCGCTTCTCGCGTATTGGGATTCGAAACGCTCCATCGCCTGCTTGAAATCGGCTTTGGCCCCCTGGCCACGCAGCCTCTGGCATCACAACTTTACGGTCTGTATACCGGCTTTGTTTACCTCTCACCCTTCTTCGGCGGGATCATCGCCGATAAGGTCTGGGGACAACGACGCACTGTCTATGTCGGCGCGATCATTATGGCGATCGGTCACTTTTTGATGGCCTCTGAAGCCATGTTCCTTCCTGCTCTTCTTTGCCTGATCATCGGTAACGGTGCTTTTAAACCAAATATTTCTACCCAAGTCGGAAACCTTTACCCTGCCGGCGACCCACGACGAGACGGTGCATTCACCATTTTCTATATGGGCGTTAACCTGGGTGCATTCTTTTCTCCACTCGTGTGCGGAACTCTTGGTCAATCCAAGAACTGGGGTTGGCACTGGGGCTTCGGCGCAGCAGGCGTGGGCATGATCATCGGTCTTGCGGTTTACCACTTTGGACGTCACTTGCTTCCGATCGACAAGCATATGGAAAAGAAATCGGACCAACTGGCCGCTTTTTCGGACGAACTCATTGCTCCTGAATCCAACAGCAAAGCGATGCTATTTAAGACTGTATTTGGATTTTTCGCAGCGATGATCATTTTCTTCATCATCCTCGTAATTCCAGCAATTCTGAAACTTCTGGTCATCCTGGCAGTCATCGGTGGAATTTCTTTCACCATCAGTAAACTGAAACCAGAAGAACGAAGCCGGGTCATCGCGCTCTGCTTGATGTCTTTGGGTGCAGTTGCATTCTGGGCGATTTACGAACAGCAAGGTAACTCGATGGAACTGTGGGCTGACGAGCAAACCATTTGGCCGGTTATCATGGGATTTCAGATTCCATCAACCTGGTTTCAATCGTTCAACCCATTCATGATTTTCTTGTTTGCCCCATTTTTGGACATGTGGTGGAACTCTCAAGCTAAAAAAGGAAAAGGAAGCACTTCGATTCGCAAAATGGGCTTGGGCTGTATTCTTACCGGCTGCTCATTCATTGTCATGATTCTTTGTGTGAAAGTAACCGGAGTCGGCATGAAATCAGGCTTGGGCTGGATTACCATCATGACCTGGATGTTGACCATCGGCGAACTTTACCTTTCTCCGATCGGAATGTCGGTGGTTACCAAAGTTGCACCGAAGAACATGCTTTCGATGATGATGGGCGTTTTTCTCGCCGCATCGTTCTTAGGAAATTATTTGAGCGGTTACCTGGGCTCGTTCTACAACACCATGCCTAAGGAGAACTTCTTCTTGATGTTGACTGTAATCGGTGTAGCCGTTGGATTTCTATTCCTCGCATCCGAGAAACAACTCAAGAAAGCCATGGGCGACGTATAGAACAAGTATAAGGCTGCTATCAGGATAAGGCACTCAGTAAGTGTGGCTTCGCCACCTTACGAGTGCTGAAATGTGAATGCCAACTTTATACTATGTTCACTCCAGCTGCCTACAAGTGGCAAAGCCACTTTGTGGCAGCCTTATCCTAGATAGGCAAATTCAGGTTGATATGAAGCATGTAGCGCCGTGAAGCCTGCTGATTGTAGTAGTTTCCGAGCTGCTGCTCATAACTCATGACATCGATCCGCATGACCCATAGGTCAAACGCGAAGCCGTACGTCATCGACAGCTGACTCCAGCCCAAATAAAAGTCCATGAGTGGAATTCCAAGTTCGCCGCCAAAATGCACTTTATTAGAGAATGAAGTATCGCGATTGAAATCCCTCAGATCGGCAGCTGCAGCCAATTTAAAAAACGGAATGTGAGTCTTATACCCAAAGCCAAAACCCCAACTGGCTGGAATGACGGCAGCCTGTTGGCTCGAGAAATGGGTATAGGTAATATCAGTTCCGCTGATCCCGAACGAGATGTCTGATTTTTTGTCCATATGGTTCACATATTGAAAACCAGTATCGATCCCCATGCCCGTTCCGTAATCCCCAACAATATTATTAATAAAGCCTTTCGGATCGGTAGTGGCAGCAAGAAATCCCGAAGTTGAAACATCATAATAGCCACCGCGGCGCCACAGGTACTTTCCAGACAAGCCGAAACGATATTCATCTTTCGGGTGTCGCCCATGCGAAAATGACCAGCCCATTCCCGCTTGGATTCCACGCGTGATCTGATCACCAAAGTGAAACGTCGGATTCGCCGTATTGTATTCGCTGATCGCCCCTTGAAAGTCATTGACGTAGGCAATTGCGAAATGCGGCAGGAGCACCATAGGAGTAATACCGCCACGAACGTAAATGTCCTTACCCATCAGAAGATTCATCGAATTTTGATTGAAGGTTTTAAAAGCACTGAGTGAGTCCTGTACGGTAGTGGCAATGTCCCAACTTCCCTCGACCCCTAATCCCATCAGTTGTAGTCGCCGCATGTTCGAACCGGCCAAACCCGCGGGATTATAAAAGAGCGTGTATTCATCATCCGCTAATCCGATTCCCGCCCCCCCCATCGCAGTCATACGAGGCAACTGAATAATGGAACGCCCGAGCTGCTCGTAGGCTTCGGATTGAACCGCGAAAATGAGTGAAGCAGCCAGAAATAGGCCGCGAGCCAATATCACAACCACCCCGCATTGATCACATTGATAATACCGGCTGCTGCCGAGGCTGCCGCATCCTGCTCGGCACAAGCACCGCGGTATCGAAGGCGCTCAATAGCGGCATCGCACTGAAAAGACAGAAAACCATCCGCCATGCATTGGGCAGAGGCTGCAGTCGTAAACAAGATTCCGAGCAACGTGTTTACACTGGTCATCGCACCCGAAATACTCGAAGGCAAAATCGATGAATTGGCCGTGATGCCGTCGAATAGATTTAACATCCCGGACGCAAGCGCACAGCCTGCCCCTGTATTGTCAGCCTTCATTAGATTTTTAGTCACCCACGGAAGGAGCGTTCCTTGAGCGTAGCCCATTCCTGAAGGACTTTGAAGCGCAGTATATCCGTAGCGATTCAGGGTGTTTCCGATTTGAGCCATCGAGATTAACATCAAATAAGAATTAGAATCGGCTGAACGATCCGTATAACGAACCGATCCGGGATTGAATCCCAAGGGATTGATGACGTCAGGCGCAGTCATGATCGGCCCTAAGTCGAGACACGACTGAAGCGCGTCGGTTGCCAACCACGCACTTTGAAGATGGGTATCGAGACTGGTTGAAGGAAACAGCTGAACCAGTGATTTGAAAATGCCATCGATCGAACTAAAATCGCTTGCAGCAATCTGGGTAAGCAAATAATAAAATGAAATTCCGATATTGCATCCATGAGCGGACGCGTAATACATCCTCACCTGATTGGTGCTGTAAATCGAATTATAAAGCGGCGTAATCAACGAAAGCGCATCAGCACAATCACTGACCGTCAGCGCGTGTTGCACGTCGAGCAGCGTGGCGGCTCTCGAACTGGGGTCATTGATGTCATAAGGAGGTTTGCCGCAGGAAACCAGCAGGAGCGAAAAACTAGCGACAATAATCAGCGAGGCGCTCGCAAGCGGTCCGAATCGTTTCTTCATCGGTCGCAAAACTGAGTCGGATACACGTCGGCGCGCCGAAGTCCACGCCGGAGACAACGGCAACCTGAATATCCTGAAGAACTTTTTCTGCAAATCCATCTGCATTTTGTTTTTCTCTCAGAACCTCGCGCACATCGAGAAACAGGTAAAATGCGCCCGCAGGTTCATACACCTTAATTTTCGCCGATTTTCCGAGCACTTCCAACGCTAAACTGCGTCTGTGTAAATATTCTTTGAGGAAGGGTGCAAAATTTTCCCTGGGCAATTTCAGCGCTGCCACCGCCGCCGCTTGCGACAGCGAGCTGATGCCAGAAGTGCTATGGCCTTGCAGTGAAATCAATGCGGAAGTCAGAGTCTGAGGGGCAATCGACCAACCGATCCGCCAACCCGTCATCGCCCCACTCTTCGACAGTCCATTGACGGTGACGGTTCGATCCCGAAGCTCTGGGCAAGCGTCCAGAAATGAACACCACTTACCATCAAAATCGATCCGATCATAAATCTCATCACTCAGAATCCAGACCTGCGGATGGCGCGCCAGGACTGCACCGATCGCCTGCAATTCAGTACGATCATAAATGGTGCCCGTAGGATTACTCGGCGAGTTTAGAATGAGGAGTTTCGACCGAGGCGTGAGCACGTGTTCAAGTTCTTGCGCTGAAAATTTATAATCCCGCGCAAGCAAAGTCGGAATGACGACTGATTTTCCATCGGCCACCTTGACCATTTCGGGATAACTCAACCAATAGGGAGCACCAAACACCACTTCGTCACCGGGATTGATTAGCGCAAGAATCGCATCAAAAATGGCTTGTTTTCCGCCATTCGAGACCACTACCTCGCTTGGCTTCCACGGATTCGTCTTGGCCAGTTCCGGATGTTGCGAGTTCGCATTTTCTGCGATCAGTTTTCGGAGTTCTGGAATACCTGCTGTCGGCGTGTACTTCGAAAGATTTTTTTCGACCGCGTCCATCACTGCCCGCTTGGCTTCGGCCGGCGGAGGAAAATCAGGCTCCCCTGCAGTCATATTGTAAATCGTTTTACCCTCGGCCTTGAGTGCATTTACCTGAGCATTGATCTTGAGGGTCGCGCTTTCCTTCAAATCCTTGACTCGGTTCGAAATCATGTTTTAGGTTGCTCGACTTTCACTGGAAATTTTTCCTGCATTTTCTGAAGTACGGGCGCCGGTACATAATGAGAAATATCCCCACCGTACAAATAGAGCTCTTTGATCATGGTGGAACTCACAAAATAAAGCCCCTGCGAAGTCATCATGAAAACGGTTTCACAGCTCGGATGAATATTCTTATTCATCGTAGCCATCATATACTCATGCTCGAAATCGCTCGGGGTTCTGAGGCCGCGAATGACCGCATTGATCTGATGCTGGCGAGCATATTCCATGATCAGGCCAGGTGTTTCAGCCACTTTGACTTGCGGTCGATCTTTTACAATTTGTCGAATCAGCCCCACCCGTTCTTCAGTCGAAAGTAGGGTCTTCTTTCGAGAGGTTCCTGCCACCAGAACGATGACTTCGGAAAAAAGCTGCAGGCTTCGATCCAAAATATCAAGATGCCCATTCGTAAAGGGATCAAACGACCCCGGGTAGATGGCTTTCATTTTCGGCCCTCCTGGAATAAAAAGTAAGTTGACTGTCACCGTAACGTTCGTCGCGAATAATCTTGAGCGTGGCGGGTGGCGTAAACCCTCCCGCTTTTCGAGTTGCACTCTCTATGCAGAGTTTTCCGTCTTCACTCAGCACCTGATCCCAGGGCCAGTCCGCAAGTAACTTTTCTTCATAGCCTTGTTCATACGGAGGATCTGCAAAAACAAATTGAAAAGGCGGTTCTTCCGAAAGTAATTGAAAACTTTTTTCAGCCCGTTTGATCAACACCCGGGTTTGATCCTTTAGGTCGAGTGAATTGATATTTTTTTGAATGATCGCAGCAGCCTTGGGATTTTCTTCGACAAAAACCACGAAGGCAGCTCCGCGAGAAAGCGCTTCGAGTCCGAGCGCACCCGACCCCGAAAATAAATCGAGAACCCTCGAATCCGGAAGACTCATTTGTAAACTATTGAGCCAAGCCTGCCTGAGACGCGAAGAAGTGGGACGGGTATTCGTTCCAGGCAAGGACTGAATCATGCGGCCGCGATAGATTCCAGAAGTGATTCTCAACACGGATTCAGCTTAACGTAAAAAAGGGAATCAGGAAACGGTTCTGAGTGGTAATTGAACAGCTTTGCCGTCAGAGAAACGAATTTCAATCATGTCTTGGGTAGAGTTGAGAACATGGCGGATTTCGACGGTTTCATCAGCCTCGTCGATCTGCATCTGCACGATCACGTTGCCCGTGAGCTGGATCGCAATGCGACCGATTTCAGGAATGGCTTTGGCAGCCGCAGGTGGCGGTACCAGAAGCTCTTCCGGCAGGACCTTGTCTTCGACCGGTGATATCGGCATCACCGCCTCAAGACGAGGAGCTCCCATCTGCAAGCCCCGGCTTTGCCCTTGCTTTTGTATTCCATCAATTTCTGAGATCAGGCCTCTAATTCGAGCCAATTGTCGTGACATATCAATCACTCTATCGACCCGAGTCACCCATTACTTGAGTGCCACTTTTGAAAAATCACCAAACCGAGCTAAGTACCTAATAACAATGAAAAAAATTTACTCTAGTCCTAACTTAAGACTACTGATATAAGTTTGACTCTCTCTTTTCTAGAGAGGTTTTTGGGGAAACATGAAGCTCATGACATCATCTTTTGATCCAACCGCCTGGTTGGAAAAAAGTCGAATTGAAAAGAAGATTCAGCCAGATACTGACTCGTCGTCTTCTGACGCGCTTTCACTTCTCAGCTCAACTCCCTTAGCTACCCCGGTTCCGGCAAATGACCTTTTCAGCCGTTTTGAGGAATTCTTTCAGCGCTTGGTCCTAGAACAAATGGAACGTCCGGAAGAGCTGCTCAAATTAAATCCAAGTCGTCGCGAAGATCTCGGACAATTCTTGACCGAACTGAGCAAGACCCCTTCTTCGGTCGATCCACAAGAAGCATTGAAAAGCTTCGTCCGTATCGACCGTAGTGAAGCCGAGCACGAAGCACTGAAACAACTTTTCAAGCAAATCGCTTTTGTCCAAATCGCAAAAGCGCTCTTGCTCCTGAGTTGGTCGCGCCGTAAGAACCAGCCCCTTAAAAAAGCCGATTTGAAAGACATTACCGGCGCAATCGAGCGCGAACTCAGGTCTCTGATTGGCCTTCAAACTTCGACCTGTCAGCTGATTCAGCGTAATTTTTATTCCTGGTACAAATTGGACCAGAGTTCACAAGATGCCCTTTGGTCACTCCTCGAAGAAGTAACCGACATGGACGCAGTCAAGGACTGGGTACTGAGCCGAGCCATCAAACTTTCGGCAGAAACCCTGGGTGAACGCGACCGCTACAGCAAATCTTTTTATCAGAACTTATGGGATTCGATTCAGAAGTATAAAATTCTCGAACTTCGCGGAAAGACCAATCTGGGCTTCAGTCCGACACTCCGGGATGGCTCCTTCATGGCGCAGGCTCCGGAACAAGTCGAGTGGATCGGTTTTGAACCCATTTCTTTCGAACTTCTTTTTTGTGAAATCCGCCATCTTTGGGAATCACCGAAAAGCCCTCCCCTGTGGATCAAGGGCACCAGCCTAGAGATGAGCATGGAACCCCAATCGACCATGCTCCTGACGGCCTCAGGCAAACAAAATACGGTTCAGCTGATGGAGTCGATTTCGAATTGCGAAGTGGCCTTGATCGCCGAAGAAAGTCTGATTCGAACGGTTTCAAGAGCCTTGGCAGCACAGGCACTGAGAAAACAAGTCGACCAGCATTCTGTCCTTAAAAAAATGAAGCAACCCCAGACCACCCGGGGCATGTATCAAGCCTGTCAGGCGCTCGAAAAATTGCGCCAAAACGGATTGCTGATCTGGGCTCGCGAAGAACTCCTCAATGAGACTTCGGGAAAACCCACGCTTCAACACATTCTCACGCAGGCTAAGATTCTTCTCATCGCGGATTTTACCGCCCTCGAGTGCGCCGATGAATCCTTGAAAAAAGATTTGCCTCGCTCCTTGTACTTGCTGCAAAAGGAAAACAGCCTCGAAGCCCGAAAGAGCCACCGACCGGTGATGATCAAGGCCTATGGTTGCCTGAAAAATCCGGCCGACATCACCATGCTGTTTGACCGGGTATTTTCACTCGTAAAAAATCCGGATCAAGTGTTTCCGCTCGAACCGTTTCAAATTCACTCACGTATCAGCCCGGTCGACCAACGCGAATGGGAACACCATTGGTTCAATCCAACCGATGATCAGCTGGTAGATCAAATCGAAAGCTTAAAACGAAGTTCGACACCGCTCGGACAATTGGCCTTGATCAGAACCATTCATGGTTCATTCGAATCCGCTTTCGCAGCATCACTTCCATCCGAACCTAGCCTTTTTCACTCGCAAGGAATTCAGGATCGACCGGAACGCGGTTTCTACGTCTGGACAGAAAGCAGTAAGCACGGAAACGAGATTTTTACTGCCGAAGCCGAGCACCTGCCCGATTACATGAAGAAGGGTCATTCGCTTTACTGGGTGAGTCCTTATAAAGCCGAATGGATCGAGCCCCTTCAGGTACTGATTCGATCGCAATTGATCCGCGACTGGCTGAACTACTCAATTGAGAGTAAAAAAGGCGCTTGGATCATGAAAGAATCCGACTTCAAGGTCATCCCAGTACCGAAACACATCAGCAAAGTGCTGATGGAAACCGAGCCAAGTCACCACGCCTTCTACTCGGTTCTGCAAGTCATTCCGATCGAACCAGGACAGGCACTTCGTACGATCGAAAGCTTTACCGACGCTTCGGAACAAACCAGAAGCGACCTTCATGGACATGTATTTGCCACCGCAGCCAGGGTTTTTCAAGGCTTCGAAATTCAGCAAAAAACCCTGTTTTCGCTCTTTAGCCCTGATGAACAGCTGATTTACACACGTTTTTTCAAGACCATGCTGCCTGACCATGATTGTGTGGGGCTCGGAAAACACCCGTTCATCCGCTTTACACCTACTCTGAGTCCGAGAATGCCAATCCATCAGATTACGATGGTTAAGGTACCCGCTCCGGGGATTCTCCTGTCGACCAACAAAGGAATCAACCAACAGCTCTTCATCCAGGATTCCTGGCTACGTGAGCGCTGTTTCGAACTCATCCAGGAAGTGATGACCAAAGTCGCCGATCCGACCTGGGAAGAACTGTGTGATCAAGTTCGATTGCCTAAAAATCCGGATCAAGTACAACAACTGGCGCAACAGATCTTCAAGGCGTATCATTCAGAGAAGATGAAACGAAAAGAACTCAATCACCTGATCGGGGTCTGCTTGCTGAATCCAAGCACCCAATCTTCAAAAATAGGACTCCTGCAGTAGATGGACTCCTTGTTTCAAAATCATGCGTGGCATGAACGCAATCCGAAATTCGAAGAAGACCGCAAATACCTGAACCTGCTTCAACTGCATGGCCTGACTCAGGCCTGGCTGAAGGAGATCGATCCGAGTGAAGACACAGGTGCCCATCGCCTTCATCGACTCGAGCGCACGCGAAAGCCGGTCCTCGCGCAGAACCTTTGGTTTCTCGAAAAATTACGAATGGATCAACTTCCCCCTTCTCTTTCGAGTCTGCTCGACGGTTCTTCTGCCCAGGATTTTCTGAAAGATCTCGAAGAGAACATCTGGATCATCCAATTCTCGGTTTTCGAAAATGCCATGGAACACACCCTCGACCGGGCCAGTCTGACCAACCTGCTCGAGAAGATTACCTGGAGCCATGCCAAGCGATTATCTGAAGAACGTTGGCCCGACTTAAAGAAACCTTCGCCTTATGAGTGCTATCAGATTTTTCAGTACTCGCCACTTCAACTCGGAGCCAGCAGTTTGCTCGAAAGTAATCATCCTCATTTTTGTTCATTTTTCTGGCTAAATTCACCACTTTCAAATCCCTCACTCAATCGGTCACCTTTGATCCGGGAATTCTGTCACATCCATTTTCAATTCATCCAAGGGTTTTTTTATGGCATGAGCCGCACCCTCCGCACCGAAATTGTGCCCGTTCAGCTGAAGGGCATCGAAACCTACCGGGTAAGCCTGAATGATCATTGAAAAGAAAAACTATAAACGTTCGAACTGGAAAAACGGCTTGGGCTTCACCAATGAAATTGCCATTTATCCAGCTGACGCATCCTTGGCTCGTGGCGATTTTCTATGGCGCCTGAGCTCGGCTCGAATTGAAAAGGCATCGCCTTTCTCGCTTTTTCCGGCCCACGACAGAACGTTGGTCGTACTTCAGGGCGCCGGCATCCGATTGCTGCATACCTTTGAGGAAGGTGAAGAAAGTGAAACCGTTTCTTTGCCGCTACTCGAACCCTACGATTTTCCGGGTGATGTGCCCAGTCGCTGCGAACTCGTGCAAGGCCCGATCACCGATTTTAGTATTTTTACCAAAACGGGTGAAATCAATGCAAATACGGTGATTCAAACACTCGATGCCGACGAGGAATTTCTGTGGAGTGCCGAAGGAAAGTGGAACTACGCTTTTGCTGTTCAGCATGCAGTGCAAACCGAATCAGGAACATTGGTCGAAGGTGATTCTTATTCGTGTTCATCGGGCGAGGTCACTTTTACCGCGAGCGAAGACGGAGCCACCCTGCTCCTCGTCAGTCTTTATTGATGCAATTCAAGAACCCATCCAGCGACTTCGGATGTTTGCGCTCGTAGTTTGATTTCATACACGTCGAAAAATGACGTTTTCCGTTTTTGCGCATTTGCATGAAATCATGAACACAGGTGATGTAAAATTCACGAACCGGGTAATCCTCGGGCAAAGCAGATGGAAACACAGTTTCAGCCCATTCACGGAGAGGATCGTCATCCCCTAACTCTATAAAAGACGGATTTTTCATTGTTTTAATCCGATGAGAAAGCTCGAGCGCCATCTCATCATAGTGCTGATACCATTCCTTTCGTTTCTTTGGATCACAACTACTGAACAGCTCTTGCGTGGACTTTTTTACATAAGCCTCGGAAGAAAGTTCACTGGGTGCGGCGTTCGAAAGCGCACCCACGAGCGCCAAAGCAATCACACTCAAAAGGTACATGTTTTACCTCGACAATCGCGCTTATTTTTCGGATCAAACGGGTCACCTTGGATCGGCCCCCATTTGCCCGGAGATGCGCAC
>CAIKYX010000056.1 GCA_903831745.1 Oligoflexia bacterium | reverse complement strand
CCACCACATGATCACCCACTTTTTCACAAAGTAATCCGGCAATCTTAAACGTTCGATCAATTAGAATGTCATTCGGCCATTTGACCTGAACTCTTTCGGACGCTACTCCAAACGAAAGCAAAGTCCGAACCACGGCGACTGCAGCATGAAGGGGTATCCAGGTTACTTTTTCGTGAGGCCCGCGAAGGAGAACCGACAAATATAGGTTACCCGGTTCCGAAACCCAGGCCCTCTGCTGCCGCCCACGCCCACCGGTTTGTACCTTTGCCTGAACAAAATAACCGTGAGTCAAAGCCGGATCCATATCTAACTTTTTTTTGACGTCAATCTGGGTACTTTCTGTGCTTTCTAGCACGATTCCTGGCAAATTCATGGCATGTCCTTTCGAGATTTTTAATAGACTTAACCGTAGCACAAAGTCATAATAAGAAATATGAAACCAATGTATAAAGTGATCGGTGCGGTAGTAATTGTGGCAATCGTAGGCGGACTTATTTATAAGACCAAGCACCGCTCTTCCATCAATCGTCCAAACCAAGGTCGCTCGATCGAAGAGCTGATGAAATCTAGAAAAGAGCAGGCCGAAAAGAGCTTGCAATCACCACTCGGTCAGGCCTTCACTTCTAAAGACTGGGCCAAACTAAAAAGCATTTACCAACCGAAAACCCAGTTTGTAGAATGGGGCGAACTCATTCGTTCGGCGTATGTTCAAAACATTTTTCAGAAATTCACTCCAGCCGATCTCGAGCAAATCACCCAGTTTACTTTGGATACGCTTAAGGCTGCGGACGTTCAGACTGCTCCGCGCATGAGCCTTCTTTCGAACCAATTCTTAAGACTTCCTCTGCCAGCAGCGAACTCTGCCACCTATCAGGATATCGAAAAAACAGCTCTCGGCAGCAATAAAGACCCAGCCAAAGAATTTGCAGCCCACGCTTGTTTGATGAAAATCCTCGAAGAGGATGCCACCCCATCACCGAAAGTTACCAAACTCTTTACTGAAGGGTTTGCAGGCAACACCATGGGATTAAATCGCGCGCAATGGATTCGAACGATTGGCAGCATCAAAAGTCCTGAAGTGAAGAAACAAATGCTCAAAGCTCTTTTCAAAGAGTACTCACACATTCCTACAGATGGACAACCGGCAGCACTCGTTACTCTAGGGCAGTTTCCAGATGAGAATGCGAAAGAAGTCGCCAAGCTGACGATGAAAGCCCTCAAAGAAGATAATCCTGCAATGCTCGACGCAGGCCTTCGCACCTTGTTTGGATTAATTCAAAAGAAAGCGCTCTCTAGCGAAGAGAAACATACCATTTCTCAGATCCTGAATGCGAAGCCCGCTGCCAACCTGACTCCGTTCGCAAGAACGAAAATCAGGGAGCTCACTCCGCTTTTGGCCCATTAGTCTTTTGCTGAATTAGAGCTCGTGAGAAAGTAGAATCAGATCTTCAATTGCTTCATGAAAAGGGGCGTCTTCCTTGAAATACGGCACCACCTTACGAATTTTTGCGTGCAATTTCTCAAGCTCCTTCGAGGTCTTAAGCGGCCGAAGCAGATCGATGCCTTGAGCCGCGGCCATTAGCTCCATCGAAAGCACTTTGCGCACGTTTGCCACTACCATCGTACATTTTCGCGCGGCCCAGGCTCCCATGCTGACATGATCCTCTTTGTCGACGTTGGTAGGAATGGTATCGACTGAAGCCGGATGACAAAGCGTCTTATTCTCGCTGACAATGCTTGCAGCCGAATACTGGATGATCATAAAGCCACTATTCAGGCCGGCGTCTTTCATCAAAAACATCGGCAGATCCGAAAACGCAGGGTTGACGAGTTTCTCAAAGCGTTGCTCTGAAATGCTTCCGAGTTCAGCCACTGCGATCGAAAGATAGTCCATCGCCACCGCAAGGTATTGGCCATGAAAATTACCGCCACTTAGAATTTCGTCCTGATCGACGAACACGAGCGGATTGTCTGTTACTGAATTGATCTCTCGCTCTACAATCGAGCGCACAAATCGAATGGTGTCGAGTGTTGCACCATGAACCTGAGGAATACATCGCAAGCTGTATGGATCTTGAACCCGTCCGCATCCTTCGTGACTTCTCGCAATCTCACTCTTATTGGGATTACACAGAAGCTCTCTCATGATCTTTGCCACTTCGACTTGACCTGGATGCGGTCTGATCGCATGAATCTTGGCGTCAAAAGCAATCGAGGTTCCACGAAGCGCCTCGAGTGACATTGCTCCGGAATAATTGGCTATGCGAAACAACTGCTCTGCTTCGAGAACGGCAAAAGTTGCCAGTGCCGCCATGAACTGAGTGCCGTTGATCAAGGCTAGTCCTTCTTTGGGTCCGAGCACTACTGGCTTTAATTTCTTTGATGCGAGAGCGGCCTTTCCAGACATGAGCTTGCCGTTCACAAACGCTTTTCCTTCTCCAATCAGCACCAATGCCAAATGTGAAAGCGGGGCAAGATCACCGCTCGCGCCTACGCTCCCTTGCTCTGGAATATATGGAGCGATGCCGTGATTTAGAAGATCGATCAAAAGCTGCACTACTTCGACACTCGCGCCAGAATGGCCTTGCGTCAGATTGGCAGCACGAAGAAGTACCATCGCGCGAACCTGTGGCTCTGCTAAAGGAGCGCCCACCCCGACCGCATGCGACCGAAGAAGATTTACCTGCAGCTGCGCCAGATCTTTTGATTTAACCTGTACATTTGCGAGAATTCCGAAACCCGTGTTGACTCCGTAAATGACTTCACCGGAGGCCACTTTCTTCTTTAAAAAATTATGGGCCTTCTGAATTCGGGTTTTTGCACCCGCGGAGAGCGTAACTTTCAACCCCTGGGTGGCAACCAGATGTACTTGTTCAAGCGTTAATGGAGCTTTTCCTAATTCGAGTGCTTTCATTTTCTTTCCAATCTAAGGATGAATGGCATTCATCAACTGCTGATACGCCGCTTTTCGATCTTTTGCGCCAAATACTGCCGAACCCGCAACAAACACTTCGGTTCCTGCCGCTCGTGCTGCACCAATGGTCGATGCGTTGATACCGCCGTCAATTTCGATCAAATACGAATAGTTCATTTTGGTTTTCTGAGCGGCCAACCATTCAACTTTCTTTAACTGTTCAGCCATGAACCCTTGTCCGCCAAAACCAGGCTCAACACTCATCACCAGCACCAGATCGAGCTCCGCCAAAAAGGGCTCGAGATCTTCGACTCGGGTTTTAGGTTTAACCGAAAGGCCCGCTTTGATGCCCAGTTTTTTAATCGCATGAATGACGGCGCGTGGATCTTGAATCGCTTCTAAATGAACGGTGATGTAATCGGCACCGGCTTTCGCAAACCACGGAATCATTTTCTCGGGTTCATTGACCATCAAGTGGCAATCGAGCACTGACTTTGTTTTTGAGCGAAGCGCCTCTACGACCACCGGACCGATCGTCATATTCGGAACAAAATGACCGTCCATCACATCGACATGCAACCAGTTGGCTCCAAGCGATTCGATTTCCTGAATCTCGGAATGAAGTTTCGAAAAATCCGCAGAAAGAATTGAGGGGGCCAGAATATTCATGTCTTACTCGCTTTCAATACCAAATCGAGCGGAAGCGTCACGCCACGCCCCTTCAGGCCATTCAAGAAATCCGCACTCGATACCGGCTTTTTACCCTCTTCTTGTAGCTCCGAAATCCAGTAACATCCTTGCGCACACGTTAAGAAAAGCCCGTTCGGATGTGAGATGAGTTGTCCGGCTTTCGCCGTTCTTAATTCGAGCGACGGCTTGCCGCTTTTTATCTTAATTTTCATTCCGATTGTCGACTCAATTCGCGTACCCGGCCACGGATTAAGCGCCCGAACCTGTAAATCGACAGAAGTGGCGCTCCCCGACCAATCGAGCTCTTCCATCTCTTTGGTCAGCTTTTTAGCATAAGTGACTTTACTCTCGTCTTGCTGCACTCGCTTGACGGTGCCGCTTACGATTCCTCGAAGTGTGGTCAAAATCAAATTTCCACCCAGATCAGCGAGTTTGATCAGAAGTGTCGATGAAGTATCCTCTGCTTGGATTTTGATTTTCTCCTGTAGGAGCATATCACCTGCATCCAGCTTCGGCGCAATCATCATGGTGGTCACTCCGGTTTCGGCGTCGCCCGATAAAAGCGCCCAATGAATGGGGGCAGCTCCGCGCCAACGCGGAAGCAGAGATGAGTGAATATTGATGCATCCGAGGTTTGGTACGGCGATGACTGCCGGCTTTAAAATCTGTCCATAAGCCACCACTACGAAAAAATCAGCCTGAAAAGACTTAAGTCTTTCGACCTCTTCGTCAGTCGAAATTTTTTCGGGCGTAAAAACCGGTATCGAGTGCTCGAGTGCTACTTTCTTTACCGGTGACGGCTGAACCTGAAGGCCACGACCCACCGGCTTATCTGGCTGAGTATAAACTGCAACCACCGTTTCATTTTGAATGAGGTTCTTGAGCGCAGAGACCGAGAAATCAGGCGTGCCCATAAATACGATTCTCATTCACCACTCGCTTTTCTGGCCTTGATTAGTTTCTTTTTTGCAAACTCGCGCTTGAGGTGGCTCAGCCTCTCGATAAACAACGTGCCTTCGAGATGATCGAGTTCGTGCTGCAAGCACACGGACAACAAACCTTCAGCACTGAGTGTTTTTTGCAATCCATCGATCGTCTGATATTGAACTTTGATTTTCTCCGCTCGTACCACATCAGCAAAATATTCTGGAACCGAAAGACACCCTTCTTCGGTTTTGGTTTCGCCTTCTTTATAGATGATTTCAGGATTGATCAGAATCAGGGGCTTTTTTCCGGAAAGAATCTTGCCATTGACCACCTCAGCACCTTCAGGCACCGCCTCGTTTTCTTTGAGGTCTTCGACATCCATCGAATCGTATTCCGTATCAATGACGATGATACGCTCAAGTATGCCCACCTGGTTTGCAGCAAGGCCCACACCAGGTGCGAAATACATCGTTTCGAGCATATTATCTGCAAGTTGAAAGTAGGTTTTTTCGACCCTTTCGACCGGCGACGCGCGCTGATTCAGCACCGCGTCTGGAAATGTGAATATTTTCAGCTTTGCCATGGGAGTTTCCGTTAAATAGACTTACGCATCCTTTGTAACAAATAGAGCGCTAAAAGGCCAAAAATTATGGAAGGAGACCAGGCTGCGAGGACCGGAGAAATCGTTCCATTCTGACCTAAAGAGAGACTGATCGAGAAACCGAGCCAGTAAAAGAAGGTAATGGTAAATGCAATTAGTAGATCCTTGCCCAGGCGGCCTTCGCGGGCCCGACTCACCGAAAACGGCACGGCAAGCAAACACATGATCAGGGGAATAAAACTCAGGCTGAAGCGCGACTGGAGCTTGGTTTCGAAGAGTTTTGAATCAATTCCACTTTTCTTGTTCGTATTAATGAAGCGAATCAGATCCTTGATGCGGAGTCGGTCGACCTCCTTTTCAATCATCTGAAAATCCTTCGGGCTTTCCTTGATCTTGAGCGTTCTCTTTCCAAAAGTTTCTGTGACCGGAAAACCAGACTTCTCGTCAAAGTGCGTTGCTTTTCCCTGAGTGAGCTCCCATTGGCCACCACTATAACTTGCGGTGTCGGCCTCAAGAAACTCGGTCAGATCGAATTTGTCCGAGAAAACATAGACCCCAATGCCCACGATTTTTTCGAGTTTTGGATCGAAAGTTCGCAAATGATAAATCAAATTATCCGATCGGTACCAGATCTTGTCTTGCTTGACGTCGAGAAAGAAATCCTGCTGCTTCTTGATCTCGCGCCAGTAAAACAGATTTTTCTTTTCATAAAAAGAAGGCAAAATCCGGTCTTGCATGACGAGTGACAAACAACACATCACAAAAACAATCGGAAAAACCACGCTGATCATCTGATTCAAACTGATTCCGATCGAATAGCATGCGACCAATTCATTCGTTTTGCTCAGGGTCGAAAACGTAAGGACGGTGGCCACGAGTGCCGCCGGCGGGGCAACCATGACCATCATTTTAGGCAAATCATAGAAGCTGTAGATGAGAAGTTGGTTTAGAGCATAATCGTTGAGCTGGGTGATGACCGTCTGAAAAAAGAAGAGTCCGGTGAGCCCCAATAGGGCCAACAGGAGATTCTTAAAAAAAGCCACTGCTATGTATCGCGCTAGTATTTGCATGAAATCAAGGTTAAGATTAGTCTATTATGTCAGACGAAAACACACCACAGCAAAGTGCAAACACTCCGTTTGCCCAGCCCACGTACCAACAAAAACCCAACAAAACACGTTGGGCCAAATACAAGGCCGACTTCATTTCCTTGATCTGGGCGCTGGGCCTGGTGATGATCATTCGCTCGAGCGTCATCGAGGCGTTCAAAATCCCTTCCGGCTCAATGATTCCCACCCTTTTGGTTGGCGATCAGATTTTCGTAAATAAATTTTCTTATGGCCTGCGTGTTCCCTTTACCGATTGGATCGGAAGCAAGCCTCTTTACTTTTTTCGTACTCATAATCCCGAGCGTGGCGATATCATCGTTTTTCGCTACCCGGTCGATCCCGACATTTATTTCATCAAACGTGTGGTCGGAATTCCTGGTGACACGATCGAGATGAGAAACAAAGTCGTGACCATCAATGGCAAAC
Organism: Oligoflexia bacterium; assembly: GCA_903831745.1. Classification (GTDB taxonomy): domain Bacteria; phylum Bdellovibrionota; class UBA1018; order UBA1018; family CAIMNF01; genus CAIMNF01. The sequence goes on along the minus strand of CAIKYX010000056.1, from coordinate 8,539 downwards.
CTTTTGATACTTCCGAAGTGAGCAAGGAACAGATGGATCATATCTTCAAATCACTCGAAGATTCGGCCAGCGAATATCCAAGAGACCGCATGCTCGTCACCCAACAGAAGTTCGATCACACGACCGGCACCATCATGATCGATCAGCAGAGCTACATGTCTGAGAACATGCCTCCCGTGACCGTTCCGCCCGAACATTTTTTCGTCATGGGTGATAACCGCGACAACTCAAAAGACAGCCGTTTTTGGGGCTTTGTTCCGTTCGAGAACATCAAGGGCCGCGCCTTTGTCATCTGGTTGTCAGTTTGGATTGATTTCGATTCGAATAAATTTACGTTCCGACCAGAGCGCGTCGGCACCATCCTTCACTAAACTGAAGCTAGAATTTTTCGGGCCAAGCGATCGAGCATGCTTGCGATCTTCATTTGCACCCGTGGATGCGTACGAAGCAATACACGTGATACCGAAGGACTTACGGCATAATAACATTTGATAAAAACCCGCCCACCGACGGTTTTTTGCAAGCGATCATCCCGAAAGAATCTCAAGGCGGGTACAGTCTTGCTTTCGCAGTGATCCTCGACGGCGGTCGCGATAAAGCACTTACCACCTCCGAGCCTGATATGCGCATCCTTGAAAGCTCCCCGATTTCTCGGGTTACCATTCATCAAGTGTTTTCGAATCAATTCGGCACTAACGTGCTGAAACGGCATGCCCTTCGAGAAGAGCACATAAAGATCAAGGTATTGCTCGAGCTTCTCTAAATCCTTACGCGCCACTCGATCATGAAGCTTGGCCAAATCCCAATACACACCCGAGAGCAAAAGCAGTTCGGCGATCTCTTTTTTCGGATCAAAACTTTTCGGCTCGAGCATGCCCGGCTTCACTTCTTTGGTCCGCTCGAGAATGGCGAGGTACTGATAATAAGACTGGGCCGAAGCCTTCAGGTTTCCTTTTTTAAATTGCAGGGCACCATCACGTGCAAGCTCCATTCGCTTGGCAAAAAGCGAAATCGTCCGTTCGCGTTCAGCCTTCTCAATCTGGGCTTTAACTTTCTTTCGGGCTCGAATCGATAACGAGTGATTATTGTCCACACCTTAATGTTACGAACTATATGGGTCAACGTCTACCAGAAGATCAAGAGTTTCATCATTCGACCATTTCTTGATCTTTCTCGACATTCTGAATAATGCCTCGATTGAAGGTGCTTTGTAGTACAAATCGTACCGATACCGGTTGTGGGCACGGAATAAAAGCGCTTCGGACGGCCCCATCAGGCGTTCATCTGACAGCAAAAGCGCCAATTTTTCGACTTTTTTCTTGAGCTGGTATTGATCTGCGTCTTCAAACCGGTAACGGACAAAGCGAGAAAATGGCGGATAGAATAGAAGCTTTCTTAAGGCCAATTCTTCTTCGATGAACACATCCGAACTCACTTCGCCACGTAATACCTTGAGCACCGGATGATCGAGGTCATATCCTTGAACCATCACGCGTCCCGGCAGGTCTGCCCGCCCCGACCGCCCAGAAACCTGGATCAAAGTTTGAAGCGCCCGCTCGGACGCACGAAAATCCGGCCACTTCAGAAGCATGTCGGCCATCATGACCACCACACAGGTAACTTTCGGAAAATCATGCCCCTTCACCAACATCTGCGTTCCAATCATCACATTGGCCTTCAGCTGTCGAAAGTCATCGAGCGTTTCTTCGAGACGTTTTTGTGAAGTAATCTGATCCCGGTCGAGCCTGATGATTTTAGAATCCCGAAGGAGCAATCCCAATTCTTCTTCAAGTGCTTCGGTACCACTGCCCATGCCGGTCAATTCGTGGCTATGGCACTCTTCGCACGTCTCTGAGATCTTGATCTTCAGTCCACATACGTGGCACGAAAGCTCATTCTTCTTATGGTAATGGGTCATCGAAATCGAGCAGTTCGTGCATTTCTTGATCCAACCACAGTCCTTGCACATGATGAATTGAGAAAATCCGCGCCGATTCAAAAACACCATCACCTGCTCGCCCCGATCGATCGACTCCTGCATGCGCTTGATCGTCACTTCGGCGATCGGTGTTCTGATTTCGTCATGGATGATCAGCGGTTCGTCAATCAAGGACACAAATTCGAGCTCCGGTGAGGCGTGCGCAGAAAATCTGCGTTTTAAAAAAAGATGCTCGTTCTTTCCTTCGCGCGATCGCTGAAGCGTTTCGAGACTCGGGGTCGCTGATCCCAGAATCACCGGAATTTTAAGATACTTCGCACGAAAGAGCGCCAGATCGCGGGCATGATAACGAAAGCGCTCTTCTTGTTTGTACGTCTGATCATGCTCTTCATCGACGACGATCAGTCCGAGTTCCTTAAAGGGTGCAAAAATTCCTGAACGAGCGCCGACCACAACCCGAACTTCACCTGACTTAACTTTTTTAAATTGATCCTGTCTGAGCCCGTCTGAAATTGCCGAATGCCAAAGCGCAATCGGTTCACCGAGTGCATTTTCAAAACGTTCGCGCAGGTGGGCGGTTAATGCAATTTCCGGCACCAGAATCAAAACACCCTGGTTTTTCGCCAAAACAGTTCGGGCAATTTCGATATAAACTTCGGTTTTTCCGCTACCCGTTACCCCTTGCAACAAAAAAACAGAATCATTTTTCTGCTCAATGGTCTTTCGCATTTGCTCGACCACTTGGGCCTGATCCTGGGTGAGATCCTTGATGAACGGCACTTTTACCGGCTTGGATTTGCGCGCTCGAACCCCCAGCTCTTTCTCGGGTTTAGGCGGCGTCGCGACGAAAAACGCCTCACCCAATGCATACTGATAGTATTCTGCGCCAAACTGACAAAGCTTCAGGATGTCTTCGGTGAGAGACCAGTTTTCAGATAAACGTCCCGATACTTTTTTGATTTTAATTTTCTCATCCAACGCCGGTCGAGCCTCACTGACCTCTACCACGCAGGCATTGAGTTTGCTTTTTCCGAATGACAGGGTGACCAGATCTCCTGGCTTGATCGGCCCTAATTCTTTTTCGTCATATTCATAATCAAAAAGAGAATCAACCGGCCGGGGAACTGCGACTTTAACGTACAAGCCCCACCCACTCACGAACGCTTGCGTCCGTCATGCTGACAGCAGATGCCTGCACCTTGCCTGAAACATTCATTTTCATGGTCTTAAGCTCATATCGGTATAACGGCTGATCAAGACTCTTGATGGTTACTTTTTTAGGAACTTTCACGCCACCGATTTCATCGGTAAACGCATCGACCAAGAACTCGAGCTGCGAAGCGTTCTTATAGCTTGCAACTGCAAACTCATCTTTTTCGATCGCAATTCGACTTTCTTCGCCCCAAGACCAGACCGGACGTGTTCCGATGCGAGTCAGTTTCGTTTCGGCACCTTCAGTAGGCGCCACACCCAATTCATCGACCGCTTTCTTAAAACTGGTAGTACTTGATGCAAGCTCGAGCTCGAGCCAGGCAACTCCGAGCGGATGAAGTGCATTCATCGCCCCCGTCAGTGAGCCCAGTGCGGCATCTGCATCGTTGGTGTAATTGGCGATAATTTTTGCATTCGTGTAATCGACATGCAGAGTTTCGTTAAAGGTACGGCTGTTTTTCAAATCAGTGACCTTGCCTACGAGATCGATCGAAGTCAGCCGCGAGCGACCGTCGATCATGTGACCCAGAATAAAGCCAGGCTTAGGCGCTCCCGCGATTGCATTCACTGAAATTAAAAATAATAAAAAAGGGATAAACTTCATAAATACTAATCCTCGTACTCTGAAAGCCAAATCAGGCCAAGTGTTTCTTCATCAATGCAATCAAGCCATCATGAAGTTCTGGTCGTTTTAAACCAAAGGCAAGTGTTGCGTCGAGATAACCCAGACGATCTCCGGTATCATAACGATCGCCTTCGAATTGGTAAGCAAGCAAGCCCCTTTGCTTTGAAAGCTCGAACAAAGCATCGGTAAATTGAATTTCTCCGTTTTTACCGGGCTTGGTGTTTTTGAGGATTTCGAAAATCGAGGAATCGCAAATGTATCGCCCTGGAATAGCAAAACGAGACGGCGCATCCTCGATCTTTGGCTTCTCGATCATGGACGTTACTTTAAAAGTACGATCATCGATTTTTGAACCGCCAACGATTCCGTATTTAACCACATCTTCATGCGGAACTTCCATGACACCCACCACACTAGTGCCGTGTTTTTGATAAACATCCATCAGCTGTCGGGTACAAGGAACCTTGGCATCAATCAAATCATCACCCAATAAAACGGCGAAAGGCTCATCGCCCATGACTGGTCTTGCTAGCCCGACCGCGTGACCGAGTCCGGCAGGTTCTTTCTGAAAACAACAAATGATGTTACAGCTCTGCGCGATATTTTTAATTTGATCTGCGAGCGCCTGTTTTCCTGACTTAGCCAAACGGTCTTCGAGTTCGTAGTTATGATCGAAGTAGCGCTCGATATCTTCCTTGTGGCGCGCAGTGATGAGTACAATATCCTCGATGCCGCTTTGGATGGCTTCCTCGATGATGTAATGAATCATCGGCTTATCAATGATCGGAATCATCTCTTTGGGTACTGCTTTGGTAACCGGTAAGAAACGCGTTCCCAGGCCTGCCGACGGAATCACTGCTTTTCTGATTTTCTGATTCATATTGCAAAGATATCCTATCCACGTTATCCAAAAAATAGAATGTTAAAAAAAATCAGCCTTGGCTTAATTTTACTCGCAACCCCCTCCCTGGCTGTAGAATACCAAAGCCCTCGAACCCTGGGATTGGGCGGAGCCGGTCGAGGCGGCCCCCTCTTAAATGATTCCATTTACCTGAACCCATCTTATGCTTCTTTTACGCCGACTTATAGCCTGACCGGTGGTTATCTTTGGTTCGACAAGGGTCGAAACTACAACCTTTCGGTCGAAGATTCCCGCACTGAGATGTTTCAGGCCGGCATGGGCTACACCAAGCGCGAACAAAATTCGACATTGAACCTGGGTGCCAGTAAAACCCTGATCAGCAACCTCGGAATAGGGGTGGGTGCAAAATACGTCATCGATAACGACACGGGCTCGAAGACGATGAACTTTTCGCTCTCCTCGTCTTATATTGCCACACCTTGGGCCTATGTCTCGGTGGTGGTCGATAACGTTCTCGAAAGCGCTGATACTCAGGCAAGAAACCTGTATCGCACCGTCTATCTGGGAACCAAATTCTTGCCACTCGACAAGGTAACCCTTTACGTCGACCCGCTTTATTCACCCAATTACAAATTAGGTCCCAAGGCCGGGGTGGCGGCAGGTGCCGAGATTACCGTCATGTCTGATTTTCTATTACGTTTGGGTCGCTTTCAACATGGCGAGATTTCTCACTTAAACACTCGCGGTATCGGTAACGGAATCGGGCTCGGTTACTTAGGACCAAAAGTCCGTTTTGATTATTCATTCACCCGAATCAATAGTGCAGACGGCGGTTACGGACTTTCTACCTCAAACAGCCTCGAAACCACTGTCTTTTTCTAAAGCGAACCCTCGACTTTTCGTCGTGCCTTTCAATGAATTAGGTAGTTGTTTGCTGAGCGTGCTAAAAACCCTGCATGCGAATCGTAGGCGCTTCACTACTATTGATAGAACTGGCATTCGCCTCTCATGCTTATTCGGCAAATAAAGAATGCGACTTTAGAGCCAAAAAAGACAAACTGGTTCAGAAAAATGATTTTACGACCGACCGGGGATTAGGTGACATCATTACGAGCACGATGCCGAGCTTTACCCAGGATTTATTGGCACTTGGCCCAAATGACATTTACCTGCTCGGCGGTGCAGGAAAAGCCCACGAAGGAATGGATTATCTTTACGATGACTTTATTAAAACCGGCTATGGGGCCGATGGAAAACCCAGGCCTTATAGTAACCTAGCGCTTCCGCCCAAAGATCAAAGAGCCAGAGTCGTTGCAGTTAGTTTCGAGCGTCCAAAGCGAAATCGAGACCCTCGGGAAGAACATCCTCACCGGGATGAGGCTGATCGTAATCCTAAATTCATCTATATTGAATGCCCCATTCAAGACCTTGCCGAAAAGCATCCCGAATATGTCGGCGCGATAGCACTCATTACCGATAGGCACGGGACCCTTCAATACTATCATTTGCAAAAAGCCATGATCGCCTATCTGAAATTAGCGAAGGTGGGAGCAAAAATTCATTTCAGTACTCCCTACGCCAGAATCAAAAGAAACGGCATTCTCGTCTCTATGGTCGAATATTTTCGAGCGATCAAGGGCACGCGTCTTGAATTCATGCCGGGTTCTTATAATACCCAATACATTTCCGAGCAAAACGGGAGGTTCGTAATCGAAAAAACCTCAGACGATTATTTTGTGCCGACCCTGATTGAAACCGGAGGCTATCAACACAACGATGTAGGCCCAGAAACCTTTTATGACTGGGTCGACTAACGACTAATAAAGTATTTTTAGTTTTCCGCTCTCAGGACTTCGAACCACCTGAAGTGGAACACCGGGATAAAGCTCACCCAAAAAGTGCGGCGTCATTACCTCATGAACCTGAGCCATGGCGAGGAGTTCACCTTTTTTAAGCAACATCATCTGATCAGAAACTTCAGACAGAAAATTCAAATCGTGCGAGGCCACCAAAAAAGTCATTCCACGCTCGCACCACTGCCTCATCACGCGCCCGACCAGCATCAAGCGATCCAGATCGAGCTTCGAAAACGTCTCATCCAGGATCAGTACTTTTGGAAACTGAATCAAACATCGGGCAAACATGACGAGTTGGCGCTCACCATCGCTCAGGGTATTCAAAACCCGTGGCATAAATTCATTGATTTTTAGAGCTTCGATCACTTCAGAGATACGACTGTGGGAAGGAGTAGCTGAAAAACCATTACCCATTTCGAGAAGATCGCGAACCGTTAAAGAGAAAGGAGAATGAAAATCACTGCCAAGGTAAACAACAACAGAAGCCCTTGCATCCGCACGGACACTTTGAGTGATTGCGAATTGATCGATCCATATTTCTCCGCTGACCTTAAGCCCATAATTTCCCCCGCTGAGCGCTCGCAAGAATGTCGACTTACCAGAACCATTCGGGCCATAAATCCCTAAAACTTCTCCCATCGAAAAATCGATGGAAACCGGATTTAATAGCCTACGAAGATTCTCGTCCCCTGTCGAAACTTCGAGCTTTCTCACAATAAGTTGACTCATCTTTACTCTACTCCCACTTCGCTGCGTTTTCGATGGATAAATAGATAGATGAATGCAGGTGCTCCGACCAGTGCCGTCACTGCGCCAACCGGAAGTTCGCGCGGTTCACCGACTGCGTGCGCCATTGCATCACTGAGTATCAAAATACTGGCACCCCCCAAAAACGACATTGGAATCATATGAAAATGACGTGATGAGCCTAAAAATCTTCTCACCAAATGCGGAACAATGAGCCCAACAAATCCAATCATGCCGACAGCACTGACGCACAATCCCACCAACAATGAAATGAGTACGACCGTAATCCTAAGTGTCGTTTGATACGAAACACCGAAGGATTCAACTAACCCTTCTCCCATTAAAAATGCGTCGTATTTGCGATACTGAAACCAAAACCAAGAGGTGACTAATGCACTGGCAAAACAAAGGGTCGCCCCTGCACCCAAACCGACTCGTGAAAGATCTCCCAATAACCAGAACGTCACCGACTGAACCCCGACTGGATCTGAAAGCACCATCCAGATAGAAAGAAGACTTGCACAGGTAAGACTGACCATGATTCCCAGAAGAATCATCGAATCCGACTTGCGACTTCCTTGCGCCGTCAGTCTTAGCAAGATGAGTAAAACCATCACAGCTCCGAGCACTGCGCCGAAATTCAAGCCCATGAACGGAAGCTTAAGTCCAAGACTCGATCCAATGGCAGCTCCGAGTGCTGCACCAGAGGCAATTCCGAGTGTATAAGGTTCGGCTAATGGGTTTGCCAAAGTGGTTTGCAGCATCAATCCGGCGATCGAGAGCGCACTACCGACGCCGAAGGCAGTAAGAAGTCGAGGAACCCTGAGCTCCTTGAGAATGAGACTAGCGTTCGAAAAATCAAGCCTTAAAAAAAGAGACAAAAGCGCAGAAATAATGAGAGCAGTAATCACTAACGCGTACTTCTTCTTCAGTTCTCGACTCATAGATCTAGTGTAACTGTTTTAGAGCTTTTAACAACCGAAGCGAGCAACGCGCAAAATCATCGCCGGACAATACCCGGACCCGCCCGTTTTTTACTGCTTCGAGCGAAGCATAGGTTTCCCAGGCACGTGCCGCTTTTTTGAAGGTATCGTCCTGGCCTGAAAGGTCGAGCAGAAAGATCCTTTCGGGATTCTCTTTTAATACCGCTTCACGCGAAACCTTTGGATAAGCCTGCTCGAGATATGAAAAAATATTTTCATAACCCAGGCGCGAGAAGGCCTCCGAGATAAAACTACTTCCGCCCACCGTAATCAGCGGAAACTCTTGAATCTGAATAAAAATCTTTTCTGTTTTTT
>CAIKYX010000055.1 GCA_903831745.1 Oligoflexia bacterium | reverse complement strand
GTGCCCTCTTCTACAGCGGTAACCACAGTTCCAAGAGAATATCTCGGAACGGGGCTTGGCAGTTCAGAAATGAACGCGCCCCAAAACCAAGTACCGATGGTCATGAGAAATTCAAACAATGGCGATGGCTATATTGCTACTCCCAATTCAGGAAGGCTTTTGGATGCTGGACGGCCGAATCCCCCAAGCCCCCCGGGTCAGCGGTTATTAAATTCAGGTGGAACCAACGCGGTTACTACTACCACGAAACATAAATACTACGAATTTGAGGTCACCCAATCAGGCAAAACCCATTTTATCGGCGAAAGTAGTGTCTCGATTCCTTATGCGGATGTGGTCGAATCGGGCCCGATGGGTCGACGATCCGCCAGAACCAGAAGCGGCGAGACCTGGTCGAGACCCGATGCTAACGGCGTGCAACAAGAGGTTAAACTGAATCTCGAAATTGATGTGTATGAAGATTATTATTCGATTTTGGGCGTAAACAGAAATGCAAACTATAGCGAATTAAATGAAGGATATCGAAAAACAGTTGGCGCTAGAGTTTTAAATGAAGGACTGAATGAAAACGATCCGGTAAGGCGACTTGCTGCAGAAGCATTCGATGTTCTTTCAAATACTCATGCAAGGCGCTTTTACGATAGCTTTGCTTATCTAAGAGGCTGGCGCTCTTAAAAAGAATCGAATCCAATGATGCTGAAACGATGCCTACAGATTCTTCTGATTCTTCACTGCCCGATGGTGGCGCATGCGCTTCAATCTGGCGAAGTCTCAGTTAAGAAAACTGCAACCGGCCAATATTTTCTTGAAGCCATTGGGCTGAAGAAAGACACCGTTTGTTCGAACCTCGAAGCGCATCGAAAGACGCTCGAGGCTTGGAAGGCAAAAGTAGATCCAAGTGAAGCTGAATCGTCGGCGCCTACTTGCCAGTGTGTGCCTTCTAAAAAGACAAAGAATCTTCTCTGCAAACTCGAAGCCACTTCGAATATTCCCCAAAGAGTGAAGAGTGTCTTGGGTAAAAAAATAAATTCGTGCACGAACGGGCCAAACTGTTTTGGGGCTGCTGCTTATTCTTCCGGAATCACGCCGGTTCCACGATTTATTGGGTACGAAATCAACTCACTTTTGAATTCTCCGATGTGCAAAGTTCGCGAAGGGGCGCCTCAAATCGGAGATTGGATTACGGCCGAGTCGGCACCGAATGCACTTTCTTTGATGAGTGAGTGGGGTGGTCTCTACAAGAAGCGTGATATCATTCATGCGGCCGTTTACCTCGACTCAAACTGGGTTTTTCAAAAGCAAAACTGGTCTGATCTGTCGGCATATGAATTTACTTCAAAAAAGAAAGCGTTTTCGAGTTATGGCATTAAGTCGGGATGTGTTTATCCCGTGAGTACTCCTGACGATGCCGAAAAATGCAGGCGACCGACACCAGGCGACGGAGAATTTCATCTGGTCGAGTATCGATATTCAGTGGTCTATGATTGCAGTTCGTTTGGTGAGCTTAAAAGAGCGGCTCTCGAAAAGATGATTCCTAAGGATCGCATCATTTATGAACAGATTGAAGCGCTCCTGACGGAAATTCAATCGCTTGCAACCACTCGATCGTTTGATGGCAAGAGTACGAATCGTCAAGTGTGGACTTTTTCTGATACCGAACTCAGCCTGATCTATTCATCCATAGAGATTGCAGCGCTCGAGGCCATTAAAAACGATGGAGAGGTGAAAGCACTTTGGAAGATCATGAGCGATAGTCTGGTTGATCTGGTTCATCGTGCACTGGAAGCGATTGAAAGTGAGGACCTGAGTTTACTCGGAGTGCCCGTCGAAAACGACTTAGAAGGTCTGCTTCTATTGAGAGCTTTGAACCGCCTCGACTATTAAAGCAACTGATCTGCACAAAAAAAGGGGCCCGGCATGGCCGAGCCCCTTCAGTTTACGAATCTTAGTTTGGAACGTAGATGATTCCGTCGTTCTTGCCGCCAACGATTACTGGCTGGTTCAAGAAATGGGCATCCTTCTTCGGTGGGGTCAGTTCAATGATGTACTTCTCGTGGTAAGTAGGCACATCTTCGTAATCGTCGAGGAACGTTGTGGTGTACACCGGTTTGTACCCTTCACGCTGTTCCTCGTAGTAATATATCAGCGGCATACTCTTGGATGGAATATCCTTCTGAACCATCATGGTAATTTGGCCGAGGTTCTTGTTCGCTTTCAGCACCAGTCCGCCCCAGTCGGTCAATTCGCCGCTAAAATACTTAAGCTTCTTAGGGTCTTCAGATGCGTGAATGACGTCTTTGAGTGAGAACCAGTGACCGCCCACTTCTGAAAAGCGGAAGTAGATCGGAAGAAGATCGTTGTTCTCTTTGCTCATGTCCCAATGCGTACCTTTTGCATGGTAGTTGTAGCGTGGACGAGTGGTGACCAAGCCCCAAAGTACCGACGATGAAGGAGGTGTCGGCATCAGGAAAAGCGGTACGCCGCTGCCACTTGGAATCCAAGAAAGCGGGTTATAAGGACTATGAAAGAAATCGCCAATAGCACTATTGTTATCGAGTTCCGCTTCGTCCTCTGATTTTAATTTCAATGCCTTAAACTCGGCATAGCTCATCTTGTGAAGTACCGGAAAGATCTGAACACGGCGGGGTTTGATTCTGCCGTCCTTTTGTTTTTCGTACTTATCAAATGCCGGAATATTCGCCAGCATGTTGAAGTCATTCATGATCTCTCGGCGAGTCAGCAATCGATCTTTCTGTAAGGCGAGTTTTACGAATTTCTGAACCGTCTTGGTGTTTACGTTCAAAGTAAGGCTTTCGTTCGCATTCACCAGAAATGGCAGTTCTTGCGAAATTTCATCGCTCACACTGTACTGCGTCTGCCCAGAAATGATTTTTCGAGACTGAATGATGACGTTCGTTTCGTAACTCTCATCCGCATCACCACTGGTCTGAGAAAAGCTCAGATCAAAGTCACTGTGGTTATGAACGTAAGAGTAGAATGCATCTACGTTATATTGGTTGGCAGGTGTTGCCGCAGGTGCAACTGGCGGAGGAGTGCCTGGTGAAACTGGTGGTGGTACATCAGGAGTGGTCGCGCCCAGAACCGGAAATGGTGGTACCGGAGTGCTGTCTGGAGTAACTCCAAAGTTTAAAAAGCTCGGCCCACGAGGAGGCATCGGCGGAAATTTTGGTCCAACCGGAGTGGTGGTCGTGGTCGGAACCAGTACCGGACTCGGAGGTGTCGGAGGCCCTGCCGTAGTGGTAGGGGTAATGACCGGAGCCGGTGGAGGAGTTGGTACGCTGGGTCCACTTGGTCCGCTCGGTCCAGTGGGTCCAGTTGGGGTGGTGGTTACCGGCGGTTTGATATCTCCGAATTGCAAAAAGCCAGAAACCACTTGATTGACGATTGCAGTCATCTCGGTGCTATCTCCCGAAAGATGAATCGCTACGTTGGTGTGTTTGAGTGCGCTCGAAACCGCTGCTTCGATTTTTGCCGCAGTCGCATATTGAGCAACACCATATTGAAGAGAACCATCCATTTTAAGAGAGCGCTCGAGATCGTCTTTCGAAAGTTTTACAGACGCCGAAGCAACGGTGCTTTGGGCTTTAAACTTCATGTCGAGTTTAATCGACAGCCCAGTGGGGTCTCCCAAGCGGGCCAAGAGTAAGTTCAACGAATTTTGATCCTGAATCGGAATTTCAGCAACCATGTCGCGTCCTGAATAATCCAGAATGCTGGTACCTTTTTCAGCAAGGTTTACCGATCCGAGTCCTTGTACCGTCACCATGATATCGCGAATCGGAAGCATGGTGAGTGATTTGATCTGGGTTGCGCCTTTGGCTACTTTGGTTTTCGCAACTGCATTGCGAATCGATTCGAGGTCGCAGCCAGCGCTGCCATAAAGGGTGGATTCATCATTTCGAAACATGGCAGCAGATTCTGGATTTTTCGGAATGTAAATGCCGATGCGAAGCAAATATTTGCCGTTTCCTGCAGGTAAAATGTCGAAAAGGCGTTGGCCGCTTTTATCGACCGAAATAAACACGGTAGGAGCAACAAAGCCGACTCCAGCGTAAGGTCCGTCGTTTGTACCTTGTAAAATGGTTGCGGTACAGTCGTCGCCCATCGGAATAGCGAGCGGAGTAAATTCTACGCCCCAGCCAAAGGCTTGAATCGGAATGACTGTGTTGAGCATGAGTGCGAGAGAAAGGCCAGGAATCCACTTGTTGTTTTTCATCAGGTATTCAGTTCCCTTCGAGACGGGTATTTATTAAACACTGACTATTTAACATGTACCAGAGTGAACAGAAAGGTCTTTTTAGTGGATAGAATTAGTTTCTAAAAAGTTGAGTTGTCGATGAAAAGTCTCCGGTAATTTAAAAGCGCAAATCAGCGCGACTGCGAAACTGATTGCTCCAATAATCATCGAACTTCCGTTTAATCCTACCCAAGGTCTTAACGATTCGAAACCCCAAATCAATGGAATCACCGAAGCCCGGATCAGGTTGCAAAGCGAAGTCGTTGCGGTCGCCCGAAGATTGGTTCCGAAGGATTCAGCAATCCAAGCAATTAAGATGGCAAAAAACCCATTACTAAAACCGATCAGTGCTCGGACAGCATAGAAGGTATTGGGTGATGCACCTTGAAGAAAGAAAGGATGAAAGATAGCGGTCAGTGCGCCGACCGACATGAAAATCAGTACTGCTTTTCTTCTGCTTTGTAACCACTGGCTGACCAAACCACAAAAAATATCTCCGAGGATCGAACCCAGATATGCCCACATGATGGTGGTGCCTGCAGTCACTTCTCCGGTAATTTTAAGATCCCGCGCAAACTCCGGCGAAAAATAAGAAAGTACTCCGGCGACGTACCAGATCGGAACGCCGATAAGAAAGGCCATTCCGAAAATTTTTCGACGGTTCTTCGATGAAAACAATGTCTGCAAGCTGCCCCATTGGCTGGAATCCGATTGTTCGCGTTTGCTTTCGACAAACAGGGAGGATTCTTTGATGCTCATTCGCGCCGTGAGTAGTAAGAACCCAAGTGCACCGCCAATGCGATATGCATTTTGCCACGATACTGATTGGCAAACATAAGAAGATACGGCGGCGCCGATAAAGCCGATCGAGGCGACAAATGCCGAACCCATGCCCCGGTTTTTTTGCGGCAATACCTCGCTGATTAACGTAATGGCCGCGCCCAATTCGCCTGCTAGTCCGAGACCTGCCAGAAAACGTAAAGTGGCGTAGCCCGTAAAGTCGTGAACATAAGCATTCAAGAAGGTTGCCAATGAATAGATGAAGATTGAACCAAAGAGGGCCTCTCGTCTGCCGCGTCGATCGCCGATCATTCCCCAAATAAAGCCACCCACCAAAAGGCCGAACATTTGAATGTTTAAAAGGGTTGCGCCCACCGAGAATACTTCGGTCTTCGAGTAGCCTAGCGATTGCAAGCTGTTTACCCGCACCACGCCATAAAGAACGAGATCGAAGAGATCGACAAAGTAGCCGAGGGCAGCGATCCAAATGAGTTTTTCTCTAAGAATTTTAAGCATGGCGAATGCCTGAATCGTAACGAAAAGCGGGCGCTCGAGCAAGAATTTTTAAATTGGTGTTATAGACTGAACTGAAAACCGGTATAGCTGGCCAAAGCAGACGGCTGATCAGACGTGCCCTGAATGCTTCGACTGACGGCGAGTAAAACAGAAAGCCGACGAGAGAGATCGAAGACGCCTCCCATGTTCAGGATTCCGGAGTGGGTCGAAAAATCAGTCGGAAGGCTTCCTCGCCATTCGCCTAGCATGGCGAGGCGCTTATGCAAGTGACAAGACAGAACTATGCCGTAGAGCCATTGGATGGTGCCGGCTTTCATCATGGTGTGATATCCGCCTTCTTCAGTGATATCGACGATCGAAAAGCTTTGGCGAGAAGCAAATGGAAAAAAATCCTGGGGTTCGGCTTTTCGAGACATCGGGTTCGACGAAATCGTGGTCGTTTGTTTTGCACTCGAGGTGTTCAGCAAGTGAGAGGTGTTTTCGGTTGAAGATTTTGCGGCAAACTGGGTGTAGTTAGAAAGCGACATTTCTGAGCCGCCCTTGCTACGGGTAACTGCTGCCGCAACACCTGCTGCGCCACCATGTCGATGCCCTGGTCCGCCAGAATAACAGTCGGCAAAAGACAATAGAGGTACTAAATTCATTACGAAAATGAATACGAATTTCATTACAGCTTCTCCCGAAGTACCCGAGAATATTCCTCTCGCGCAGTGAGGCATCAGTCAATGAAGAACATTAAAGGAGGAGGATGCTGATTATATCGCAGCGCGCACTCAAGTGTTTTAGGCTTTTCATTGCATTTTGAGTTTGGTTTGTTCGCTGACACGGAACATTAAAATTCTGCCTAATTTATTATTTAATTCGTGTTGAAAAAATAAATCGGCAAGCCTATGCTGCGCCCATTATTAAGTTCCGCCTGTGAAATGGAGATTGGCCCCCTGGTCCAACCTCGACTTGACCGTAATCGCAAAATAGATTGCGGTTACAATTCGGAACTGGATTAGGGCATATGAATCGTTTTCTTCTCTCTCTTCTCGCTCTGTCGGTGGTGGCCCCGCAAGGCTTCGCACAGTCTCAGAATGGAGCAGCTCCAAAAACTGTTCTCATTCACGAATCAAGCAATCTCGGTAAAGTAGGAAGTGCTTCATCAACAGTAACTCCTGCTAAGGGCCACGTCGGAACTGCTTCAAAATCAAGCAGTATCAAGACTTTATCCCAGACGCCTACCACGATGGCTGGCATTACGCACTCGGATCACAAGAAAGCGCCAACCGGAACTACGCCAGTAAAACGCGATTCTTCTTACACGACGACTCAGACGATTCTTCAATTTTCAGGAGTGAATACTCCAGAGCAAAAAGCAAAGTTGCAACAGCAATTGTCTTCAATTACACAGGGGCAAGTAACGCTTGCAACTCCGGCCGATTTCAAAGGTAAGGAAACTTCTTGTACGAACGGTGTTTGCGCGCTGGTCAGTGCCGAGCAACTTACAGCCATCAAAGGAAATCTGAGCGGAATTTCTCGTGAGTTTGGTTTCAAACTCGCTGGTACCCGCATTCATAAACAATTCGTCGATCCTTCTGCAAAAATAGCGTCAGGCTTAAAAGCCGGTCGCCGTGGATCACACACTGGTGCAAAAACCACTAGTGGTGGTACCGAGCAGTATGGCACTACGCTCGTAAGCTATACGACACCTTCTGCGGGTTACGATTGGATTCCTGATAATGATGCCATCACTGGATGGGATATTCATAACGACTTCGATTCTACCATCGCAATGACTCAATCGAATTCAGTAGAGATTGTATCTACGACTTGGACAGTTGGGTTCTATCACAATTATCCAAACGACCTGATCATTGATATCGAATACGATAACGGCCCAATGGGCGGATCGACTTTCTCTTCGTTCAATGCCTTCAATCACGGTTCAGTCGCTGGTACCACTTCGTATCACTTTGATACCGCTTCAGGACTTTATATCCTGAGCGACACTGATTACAGTGTGTTTCAATACCACGATCCATATGCTCGTTTTAAAGCGCATGCCTGGGACACCATCGCAGGCGACACCGGATACCTCGACTATGTCGATTTCGATGTTTATTGGATCGACTACGCCGAAATTCAATCTTACACCGGAACTGGCTCTGATAACTCGTACACCGAGTACACGGACTACACTCTCGATGTAAACAACTCGGTCATCAACAACTCGTATATTGATATTCCAACGACTTATACTGACGGCTGGTATCTTTATCCGTGGACTTCTGCTGATTGTACGGGTTCATTCGGAATGACCGATTACACTCCGGCGCACTCATACACTGCTGATTATCAGTCAGTGTCAGGCCCATCTTCATTTCCGTACACCAACACGCATACCATCAGTGTAACCGGAATCGATCTGTTCACTTCTGGTGCACCTACAGGCTATTATTGTCTGTGGTTCTATGCTGATGATTTGAATGGCGTGCATGAGTTGAACGAGTGGAACAATTCGGGCATCGATCAGACTGACAACACGTACACTTTCCAAACTCCAGTTTGGATTGATACGGCTTACTTGGACGTGAAGAACGTAGCTGCAGGTAATGGACAGCTCGTTGTCGGACCGAATCCAGCGCAAAACTCAATCAGCTTCAAATCAGAAGTTTTGGGTAACCTCAGCGTGACTGTGACTGATATCGCAGGTCACCAAACTGCGGTCAATCCTCAGTTTACTGGTGCTGGCTATACGATCGACCTCAGCAATTTTGCTGCTGGAACATACGTGCTCAGCATTAACGGAAAAACGATGGTCGGAAATCAACCGGTTCATCAGGTTTCTAAATTCGTTAAGCAATAATTAGACCTCATTTATAATTAAAAGACGGGTCCAGTGCCAATGGGTGCTGGGCCCGTTTCATTTGGGATGAGGCACCAGCAGTGTGGCTCTGCCACCTGCGCTGTGCTGAAATGAGTTTCCCATCTGGATAAGGCACCAGCAGTGTGGCTCTGCCACCTGCGCTGTGCTGAAATGAGTTTCGACTTGCATTACTTTTTGAGTTAACTTTAAAAATGGAATGAGCACCGGCATATTTGGTCCCATCAGAAAGATTTCAGTTCCGTTTGCAGAGCTCGAGTTTACTTATGCAAGGAGTTCTGGCCCCGGAGGTCAGAACGTCAACAAGGTAAACAGCAAGGCTGTCTTGCGCTGGAATCTCCGCGACAGCACAGCCATTCCTCTCGAAGTCAAAAACCGATTCCTTCAGGCCTATGGTGCCAAGGTCAATCAGGACGGTGAGCTCATCCTGACGAGCGATATCTATCGCGATCAGATTCGAAACAAAGAAGACTGTATCGAGCGTCTGAACGAAATGCTCCAGGCAGTGGCAGTGCCTCCGAAGAAGAGAAAAAAAACCAAGCCTTCGAAATCAAGCCAACGAAAGCGGATCGAATCGAAAAAGCGCCAATCGGATAAAAAGAGCTTCAGGCAAAAATACTGATTCAAGCTCCGCTTCGAAACACCAACTCGCGAAGTCCCATGATGATGATGTTCACCATCCCAAGCCACTTCAGGGGGGTCGCGATGCTGACTACCACGGGCAAGAAATCGGGATAATTCGGATAGACGCAGATCATGACGATGATGCCCACGGTTTCGATCACGTCAAAAAAACCGGGCACGAGGCAGATGAGAATCATGTTCCTGGGAACCGGCTTCTTCAAGTTGGTGTAAAAGATGCGAGATAAGAATCCTAGGATAAAAAGCGAATAAGTGGCTAAAAATGAAAGGTCGAACAGCTCGATTCGAAGGTAAGTGAGTCTTCCCGCCCGTTCGATAAATGTCAGCAATAGCGTCACATCGGCCGGCATATAATAAAAGCGGCTATCGAGAGTTTGCATGGGCAAGGGTTGCCGCATGAAATAGAGCTCAGTCATCATCAGGGGAATCAGGGCCCAAAGAAACTTTTTATGAGTAATCAGTCGAAAGAAATTCCAGTCCTTCATGGTCACCAGCGTAAAATCTTTCGGCCTAAGAAAAATCCGAGCCCGCCTAAAAACAGAAACGGTGTCAGATAATGCCATCCGAGCAGATGAGCGGGGTGGTCCTTGTCGCAAATCATCGACATGGCTACGGCTGTGCCCGTGGCTGACGCGAGTCCGATCCAGGCACCCGTGATTCCGGGTTTTACCGGAGCAAGTTTTCTGCACAGGCTCATCAACGCAACCAAGGGGGCTGCGCCCATGATGATCGACAGAAGTGCGCAATGCATTTCTGAAAACTCGAGAGTGGTGATGGGGCTAAAATCGGCAAAATTGAAGGCGTGGCCGAGTGCTGTACCCGTAAATATTGCCAGAATCACCGAACTGACGAATGCAAAGGCTAGTTGTCCGCGTCGACCAGGAATCGAAAACCAAACTGCAGTAAAGATCAATGCAAGGCTGTCGATCAAAAGGACAAGGCCGGTTTTTACAAACGAAGCGTCCTGAAGTTTAAGTGCGAAATCCCAGCGGGTGTGCTTAAACGCAAACGAGGTGGCAATGATCGCGCAGCTGACAAAAAACCAGAGTCCGGCCTGCAGGGGTTCGCGACCCATGGGTTTTACCGGGGTAACTTCTTGGCTCAGACTTTGAATCAAATCTTCGGTATTTTTAGGATTCATGATTTTGATAATCCTTCTTCAGTGACTTCATGGCGCGATGGATGATCACTTTGACGTTGGCTTGCGACAAACCTGTACGTTGGGCAGCTTCTTCGATCGAGAGTTCCCTGATCTTTACCAGTTCGATCAGTTCTCGGTGGGCAGGCGGCAGGCCCTGAAGGAGCACATCGAGATCGTGTTCATTCATCGGGTCTTCTTCGCGGAGATCGGCTACATCATGGAGCTCGACCGAAAGCGAAGTGTTCTTCAGGGTTTTGTAATTTTGTCTGATAAAATCGATCGTTTTGTAGCGGGCAATGGCATAGAGCCAGGGAAGGAAAGGTTGGTTTGGGTTATAAGTATGCCTTTGGGCGTGAAGGGCGAGCAGAATTTCCTGAATCACGTCTTCAGAAAGTTCGGTCGAAGCCCGATGATCCTTAAATGCTGCATTTCTTACGTAACTTTTCATCATGGTATGAACCCGCGAGAGCAAAAGGCGATAGGCAGAAGAATCTCCGGCTTGCGCCGCCTTC
>CAIKYX010000054.1 GCA_903831745.1 Oligoflexia bacterium | reverse complement strand
TCTCTCTTAATATCAAACAATTCGCTCGAAAAGAAGATCCTTGAGCTAGAGGCTAAATACGATGGAAAATTTAAATCGGTTTTTGCAGCAATCCACGAATTACTTTCGAATCATTCGGTCCCTAGAAAGAGGATCATTGGCTTAGCGCCCATTTCACGCGAGAAAAACTAGTTCCCACTTTATCTGACTCTATTTTATCAGGATTTTGAAAACGTTATTACTGAACGAACTAACCTGTTTCAACTTAAACCATTGAGTTTGAACTCTTAATGCACTTCAACTTTAGGAAACGAACACAGCAGATTTGCCTTTTTCAACAGTCCCAAGCGGTATAGCATCCCCCTCAACAAGGAGCCCACTATGTCAAAAGGTTTTAAAATCACTTACTCAGCCCTGAACGCCGACATGAACGCCATTCATCTCGAGTTTGATCAAACGGTCAAAACCATGAGAAGCGAACTCGGCAAAGAAATTGCTCCCGTCATCAATGGCAAGTCAGTGACCACGGGCAAGCTCCTTAAAAAGTTTAATCCTGCGAACACGAACGAACTCCTCGCTTCATACCACACCGTGGGCGAAACCGAACTGAATGAGGCTTTCAAAGTTTCAAAAACGGCTCAAAAAAAATGGGCAGCTACTCCTTGGCAAGACCGCGTGGCGCTGACCCGCAAAGCGGCCGACATCATTCGCGATCGCAAAATGAGAATTGCAGTTTGCATGAGTTTAGAGGTCGGAAAGAACCGCATGGAGTCTCTCGGTGACGCCGAAGAATCGGCAGATTTGCTTTCTTATTACGCCCAGCAAATGGAAGAAGCAAATGGCTATAGCCAACCGCTCGGAAAACTTTCGCCGAACGAAAACACTCGCGATGTACTTCGCCCTTACGGCGTGTTCTCGGTTCTTGCTCCATTTAACTTTCCGATGGCTCTCGGCGCGGGCATGACTTCTGCTGCACTCCTCGGCGGAAACTCGGTGATCTTAAAACCATCGGACGATGCTCCAGGCACCGCTCACGAAATCTACCTCGCTTATCGCGATGCAGGCTTACCAGAAGGCTTGCTTCAAGTCGTTTACGGAAATGGCCCGGCCCTAGGCGAAATGATGACCAAGCACCCGATGTGTGATGGCGTTGCATTCACCGGCAGTAAGGCAGTCGGATTGACGATTGCCCGCCAAATGCTGACCGGAAATTTTGCAAAACCAGTACTTGCCGAACTCGGAGGTAAAAACGCTGCTTTCGTTTGCCCAAGCGCCAATCTCGATAAAGCGGCTCAAGGTTCAATGAAGAGCGCATTCGGCCTTTCTGGACAAAAGTGCAGCGCCCTTTCACGCCTCTACGTGCACACCTCGGTCTATGCCGCGTTCATCGAAAAATTCATTGCCCAAGCCAAGACCATCAAAATTGGCGATCCTACCATTCAGGAAAACTGGATGGGCCCCGTCATCAACCAAAAATCGGTCGAGCGTCATTTGGCCGCAACTCAAGAAGCAAAAACCATTGGTAAAGTGCTGTTTGGCGGAAACGATCTGCGCACGAATGCGGCTTTCGCCCAAGGTTTCTTTGCAGAACCCACCATTGTTGAAGTACCTCGCACTGCCCGACACTTTAAAGATGAATTCTTTTCCCCGTTCGTTGCGGTCACCCAATATACCGACCTTGCGGAAGCGATCGAACATGCCAATCAGGCGGATTACGGTCTGACCGGCGGAATTTACACCGAGGACCGCAAAGAAATCGACCAGTTCATGGATACTTACGAAGCTGGAATTCTCTATGCCAACCGCGCTACTGGTGCCACCACGGGTGCTTGGCCAGGGGTTCAGTCGTTCTGCGGCTGGAAAGGAAGCGGCCTGACCGGTAAAGGCGGCTGTGGACCTTATTATGTCGCGCAATTTATGCGTGAACAATCCCGCACAATTATGGAATAATACTTGGAATGGGGTTCCATTCCAGTTTATTGCTTTTTATCATCAGCTTTACCTCACTGATTGGGTCGGCCTACGCCGATACTTCGCAGCTATTCAAACTTGCGCGGGTGAGCGGAAAACCCACTGTATTTAACGTCAATTCGAGAGAATCGAAGGAAGCTCATGTGGGCGACCGCCTTTTGGTCGGCGATACGGTTACCACCCAAACCGATGAAGAAGTCGAATTAATGGCCGACGACGGTTCGATTCTGGTTCTGACCCCCAAATCGCAAATCGAGG
>CAIKYX010000053.1 GCA_903831745.1 Oligoflexia bacterium | reverse complement strand
TTTATGAAGCAAATCCTTGATCGTGGGGCGGCCTTCGTCATCTTCATTGATCATAGCGATGACATTCTTTGGCTTATAAATAAGGTAATAAACTTTTGCGCGGGGGCTTTGAATCAATTTGCCCTTTACCTTGATGGCGTCGACTCCGAGAGAAGCTTTGTCGCCGAGCTTGGCCGTCTTGCCATTTACGGTAACCATTCCTTCGCGAATAAGATCTTCAGCATCTCTTCTCGAGGCAATTCCGGTTTGTGCGATGATTTTTTGGAGACGATCTCCGGTAGAAACAGATACAGAATGGTCAGACATGATTTCCTTTCGCCCTACCGTCGCGGCAGTGCTGGTTTGAGTTCAATACTTTAGCACAACACTTGGGTTTTGAAAAGCCTTCTCATTTTAGGGGTGTTTGGGCAGTGATTTGCTACGGAATTGCTTTAAATAAGCATTCCAAAGTCTTTGGCTCTGCCTCGCGATCGCGGGTTGCACTAAAATTGGCCATAGCGGTCTGCAGGTCGTCCAATTGAACCAAAAATGAGGCTTTTCCGAGAGTAAGTCTTACTGTCGGTGCATGGGTGATGGGATCGCGCTCTACGATCAGAGTATGATTCTCTACATGAATCTGAGTGGCGTTTCCAACCGCAGGTAAGTGAGTAACCGCGATGACTGACTTACTCCCGACAACTGTGCTTGTCTTGCACGAAGCCGCAAGAGACGCGGTCTGATCCCAGCTCGTCACGGTTCTCGTTGTCGTGTGAGTGCCGCAACCGATTTCAAGGTACTGTGCGAGGGGGGCGCCCGCGCGGGTTTCGTAGACATTCAAATTGATGTGGCTGAGATTTGCGCTCGTCTGAAGCAGGTATTGGTGCTCGTCATCTTTGGTCTTCATCGAACTGATGAGCGTAGTTAGTGGCGAGCCAAATGATGTTGGATTCGATCGAAGGTGAAGACTTCCAGAAAGTTTTGGGGCCATCAGTAAATCTATTTCTTCGAGCTGATTTTTCAGGTCGAGGTTTTGGTCGTAGGAATCTTCATTCAAGGTGCCGTCGAGTTCGCGAAGCTGATAAGAATAGATGCAAGAGAGGTTCACTTCAGCCGGCAATTTCGGGTCATCAAATGCAATGACCGGTGTAGGTGTCGGAATAGGAGTCGGTGAAGGCGTGGGCGTCGGCACTTTCGAGTCTTGTGATTGCGATTGCGAATGGCCACAGCCTGACATCAGTGAGGCGCAAATAGCGAGTAAAACAAGTGCAGGCCCGAACGATTTCCACATGATTACGGGATGACCTTCATTCGACATTGGGCGACGAATTTCTCCTGAATCAGGCTATCTTCATAACTGAAATTCATGACGTGCGTTTGCAAATCGCCAAAGCTCGCGTAGCCCATGACCGGACTTTCGCTGAGGCGGGTGACTCCGACCGAACCTGAGGCCATCAGGCTCAGGGTAGGATTTTTTTCGAGAGGCGCTGTCGAGCTCGCAAGTAAGTTGATGTTTACAAAACCCTTTGGATTGCGAAGATCGACCAACTTGAATTCTTCCGGTCGTCCACTATCCGGTGTGTGCATGATTCGGGTTTTGCCTTCGACATGTTTCGAAGTGCGCACTCCCAAGAGGGGGTTAATGTATTCGACATCGCATGCGATCAGCACGTGATGCTTGAATTCCCAGCCCAACGTATCAGGACGGCGAGAGTCGGTATCCACGACATAATCTTTCGATTTGCAAGTCGTGTCGAGACTTTCTAGGGGTTCAACCATCCCCGATTTTTGTCCAAGAACCGCTTGGGCCACATTGTCTGAAAATTCGAAAGTTGAAATGGAAGTTCCTTTTTTTGTTCCTTCAATTCGGTTCATTCGATTTTGAATCGTGGTCAGAGGAGAACGAAATGAAGTCGGCTGGCTTGCGATGTAACTGCTGCCATCGAGTTTCGGGTCCTGCACCAAATTTTGTGGGCGAGTTGATACCGTGATTCCAATCGGAATGAGCTGAGTCTCAGCCCGCATCATCTCGCCCCGTGGATTCTTAAGCGCGTAGCCTGCTTTACAATCCATCTGATAAGTCGCTTTAAGTCTTGGTTCATCGAGCACGACTACCGGCGCTGGAGTAGGAGTGGGACGCACCGGCGTCGGCCATGGAGTCATACTCGGAGTTGGAATCGGAGTTGAAAAAGGAGTAGCAGTAGGAATTGGAGTTGGGGTCGGATCTGGTATTCTGCCAAATTCCTGAAACACGCCCGTGCAGTGCTTCGCGAATAAGGCGCGGCGGTCTTCAAGTCCGCAGTCTCGGCCCTGGTCGAGATTCAGGTCGCGATTTTCGAGGGCATTACAAAAAAGATCCAATTGTGAAAAGACCTGCTCGGCAACTGTGCAATCGTCTTCGCCCATGGTGTACTTGTAAGTGCATGAGTCTTTAGCTTGTGAGCAAACTTGTTCGAAAGAATAATGGTGCAGTAAAACTTCGGCCTGTGCGCTGGCTTGGGGGCCTTTGGGTACGACCGCACTCGATCCTGGACCTGGGCTGCTTGAATTACCACAGCCGCCCAGGCCAATGCTTACGATCCCCATTGCTAATGCTAACGATCCCCACACACAAAAAGTTTTGAACGAATTCATTGCGGGCGTTCTCTAACAGCATGAGTCATTGCGCAAGCTTAAAATTGCATAAAAGTGCTTATTTTTAAGCTATTTTTACACAAATAAACAGTTTAATTAGTGGTGGATAACTTACAGATTTTCGCTGTTTTCGGCTGATTCTTCAGCAGAAATTGAGTCCGGATCCTGTATTAACTCTACAGGATGAGAATGCTCATCTGTTGCGGATAACTCTTGCTGCGTCATGGTATCTGAAACAGTCGGCGTTTGGTCCTGTTTTACGAAGCCAAATTCCTTGGCCAAAAGGGCTTCCGCTTCTTCGCCGGTAATTCCTTGGTCAGCCAGTGCTTTTTGGCGAGCCAGATACGGAGTGGTGATGTCGATCGATTTTACGCGATCGCGAATGTCTTGCAGAATCTTTTCGTCTTCGCGTGCATCGTAATCGAGGTGATTGGATTCAGTCTTCATCTGATGCACGAGTTTGCGCATTTGAATCACTCGTGGATCTTCTTGACCTTCTTCTGCGGCGGCCATTTGTGGAACCATGGCTTCAATTTCGCGAAGCGGAGGAAGTCCACCGAGATCCATGAGGTTGAATACTTCCATGAAGGTGTCGGTCGTTTGATAAATCATAGGCCGACCTGCAGCTTCACTTCGGCCCGAGATTTCAATCAACTTACGGTCGAGCAAAGTGCGAATAAAATGTGATGAGTCGACGCCACGAACCTGGTCGATGTCGTCCTTGGTGCAGGGCTGTTTGTAAACGACGATGGTCAGGGTTTCCATTGCGCCACGAGAAAGACGTTGCACTTGTACTTTGGCGAGTTTGCGAAGGAGCGGGGCTTTTGAAGCCTTGGTTCGCAGTTGGTAACCGCCTGCAATTTGAGCAATTTCAAATCCATGCGAGCGCTTCTCGAATTCGAACTTCAGAAGTTCAATCGCTTCTAAAATGACCTGGTCTTCGGTTTCGGGCATTTCGAGCATTTCTTTCAGCTTCTTCAGGCTGACCGGGCGATCGGAATAAAATAAAAGTGCTTCAACACAAGATTGCAGATCCTCGAGATCGAGATTTCCGTTTTCATCGAGTTGTGGCAGAGCTGCGCGAAGTGATGCATCGGCTTCGCTCATTTCTTCAGATTCGATTGCTTCTTCTGCGTTTTCTGCATCAACAGCAATTGACGATTCGAGGGCCAAATCTTCCTCGACAAACAAGTTGTTCATTTCTTTGAGTTCAGAAGCCACTTCTTCCGAAAGTGCTTCATACACTTTCATTTGTTCGGCTTCTTGGGCAGAAATCTTGTTCGAAATTTTTTCTAAAGTTTCGTCGCTCTCATGTTCTTCGAAGCCGGAGAGGACATCTTTTTTCAATTCCGGATCATTATCGATTTCGTCGATGATCATCTGGGCGTCTTCGTCGAGTGTGGTTTCTTCGAGATCGTCGATAGAATCCTGTGCGGCATCCTGAGCACGGCGCAACTCACCCATATCGATGACCGAAGAGCCTGGAATGAAGGTAACGAGTTCTTCTGATGAAGTGGTGGATTCGGTTTCGTCGATAGAATCCATGGTGAGCGCTCGGGCGCGCTCGAGCAATTCTGCAGTGGTGGGTTTTTTCTTGTCTTTGAATTCGCTCATGGTGTTTTCTCCGGTGCAATGTCGGTGCGAACATAGTCGAAGCCCGATGCCTGGCGTGCATCAAAATTCAGGATCGCTTCGAGGAGTTCGATGTAGATAGGATCAAAAGTTTTTTCCTGAAAAATCTTCAGTTTTTTAAGCCGTGATAATTCGAGTGAGGCCAGAAAGCCCACGACCCATTCGCCGCGAAGCGAAGTGTCGCCAATCATTTCTTGAAGCGGTGTCATCTGATTCAGGGTCAGTCGTCGACCGAATTCGTGAATTTTTTCTGCAATTCCCACGGTTTCTTTTTTCATCACCACGCGGGCACGGCGTTGCTCGCGGATCAGCAGATCTTGATAGGTGGTGGCGAGTTGGGTGACGTTCATTTCTTTCCAGATTTTTTCGACCGGTGGACGGCGATTCGGGCGGGTAAATACATCGTCGCCTAGAAGAGGTTGCTGGGCCAAGCGGCCGGCCATTTCGAGATAACGCTGGCGATCGAGTAATTGGCGAACGAGCTCTTCTTGGGTGAGTGGAAGTTTGCTTTCTTCGTCTGCTTGCAGCCCGTCATCTTCCTTCGGCATGAGTGCTTTACTCTTCCAAAGAATCAGGGTTGCAGCCATGACCAGGAATTCAGATGCGAGATCGAAATCCATTTCCTGCATTAATTTGATCGTTTGCAGGTATTGACTGGTAATTTTTGAGATAGAGACGGTCGAAATGTCCAGTTCCTGGCTCTGAATCAAATAGAGCATCAGGTCAAGCGGACCTTCAAACTGTTCAAGTCGGATTACGAAGTTTCCCCCAGCAGTCATCCCCATGACGCTATTCTCGAACAAAACCGACGCGTTTGTAAACCTCGTTCATCATTTTTTCTGCACGGCCCCGAGCGGCTAAGGCCCCCGCTTTAAGGATTGAATCCAAGTAGCTTCGATCTTTCAAGATTTCTTCAGTCTTTTCTCGGATAGGACGGATCTTTTCGATGGCGATATTCGCTGTATCGACTTTGAGGTAACCGTACTGTTTTCCGATATAGCGACTGAGCACTGCGTCGTAACTTTCATTTAAAAAGGCCGACTGAATGCTGATTAAACTCTGAATGCCTTCCGATTGGCCTTCGGCTTTGACTTCGGTTCCTGAATCGGTAACCGCCCGTTTGAATTTCTTTTCGATTTCTTTGTCCGAGTCGGTCAAAAAGACGCACCCACCCGGAGTTGGATCAGACTTCGACATCTTAAAAGTCGGGTCTTGTAGGCTCATGATTCGTGCGCCACCACTTTTTTGAATCATGGGTTCTGGCACCACAAAAAGGTCGGGCCCACCTTTTTGTTCAGCATACGCGTTATTCATGCGTTCTGCCAAATCGCGTGTGAGTTCAAGGTGTTGCTTCTGGTCATCGCCCACAGGCACCACATGCGTGCGGTACAGCAAAATATCGGCAGCCATGAGTACTGGGTACACGAATAAGCCGGTAGGAATTCGGTCACCGTGCTTCTGGCTCTTGTCCTTGTATTGGGTCATGCGAGAGAGTTCGCCGATGCTGCTTTGGCAAGTCAGTACCCAGGCCAGTTCAAGATGCTGCGGCACTTGTGATTGCACAAACAAGGTCGCTTTTTTAGGATCAATTCCGCAGGCAATGTAAGTGGCAATCGACCGATAAGTGTTTTCGTGAAGTTCGGCAGGATCTTGTTTGACCGTAATCGAGTGCAAATCGACGGCGAAGAAAAGACAGTCGTACTCATCTTGATACGGAATCCAGTTCTTGATGGCGCCCAGGTAATTTCCGATATGAAGCAAGTTCGTGGGTTGAACTGCAGAGAGGACTGTTTTTTTCAAACTCATGATGCGTTTCCTTGGCTGATAGTAGGATTGCCCTGCAATTGGATGGCAATATACAAACCATAAAGCACCAGATCGGGAATCTCGGTATCGAAAATCTCAGTTCCTTGAAACAAACGAGAAAAGCCGCCGGTGCCGATGACAAAGGGTTTCTCGCCATTATAAACTTCTTTCTGATAGAGGCCAATCATTTCTCTCATGGCGCCTAAATGGCTATAATAGAGACCACTTTGAATGCTTTCGATCGTCGAGCGCCCGCAGGCTGCTTCTGGTTTGACGATTTCGACGATCGGCAATTTGGCGGTTCTCGATTCGAGTGCTTCCATTGAAATCCGAAGCCCCGGAATGATGGCGCCGCCCAGATAGTCCTTGTCTTTGGTGATCGCGCAAAAAGTGGTGGCGGTTCCCATGTCGACCACGACGACATTTTTATTCGGATAAAGGTGCGTGACCGCAATGGCGTTTGCGATTCGGTCCGCTCCAACCTCGAGAGGATTCCGGTAACGAACTTTCAGGCCTGTCTTCACTCCTGCTTGAAGCACGAACGGGGTGATTCCAAAATATTTCTGACATGCGTTCTTCAGGCTGTGCATGGCGTCGGGTACGACCGAGCAGATTCCGATTTGTGTTACTTTCTTGGGCGACAGATCATTTTCCTTTAATACCGAAGTTAAAAAAAGCCCGAGTTCGTCCGAACTGGCCGAGCTTTGGGTGCTCTTTCGAAAACGAAAAAGGAGTTCCGGTGGCATGGCTTGGTTCGAGTTGATAATGCCGCCGAAGAGTTGGCTGTTTCCGACATCTAATAATAAAATCATAGTTGGGTTCCTTTTGGCTCGTTTTGAATCAGTTTCAATACCGAGTTCGATAATTCTGCTTTCGTCTTAAACGACGTCATGGCCTGATACTTTCCTTTCGGCGTGCGAGCATAGATTTTTCCAGCATGCGCCTTTTCTGAAATGTCTTTCAGGTCGTTATGGATGATCCATTCGGAATCGTAAGTTTCGAACTTCCTGTTATTACCTCGGCCTGCAGTCAGTTTGAACGAAATGACTTTCAGGTTCTTATTCTTGCTCCAACCGCGCACCTGTTGAATTACTTTTGCATTCGGCTTCAGGCGCAAGGTCAGCACTTTGCTCGACTGGATTTTTCCGTCCACCACACTGTCCACCCGGTAGTCCGCTACGGCAGCTGCATGAATCAGGTAATGGTAGTTCTCGTTCGAGAGGGCTTGCTCGACTTGATTCGAGAAATCGCTCGTGGTCTGATAGGTTTGAATTTTTAAGCCTGGCGCCGGATTCTGAAAATGAGAATGTCGGGCCTGTAACAGGGTGACATCAAAACCTTCGCTCGCGAGTTTGAGTGCGACCGTGTAGCCCGTTTCGCCTGTACTAAAATTGGTAATCGAACGAACCGAATCGATGGGTTCGAGCGTGCCGCCCGAGGTGACTAGAATTTTAGGGCGAGTGGTGTCTGATTTTTGGAATTTTGCGTTCGAGAATTCCTTCTTGATCTTTTCGAGCATTGCTTCGGGTTCGATCAGCCGGCCCGTGCCTTCTTCTCCGCAAGCCATTTTTCCTGGATCTGGATCCAAAATCCGAACTCCCCAGTTTTTAAGTTGCGCTACATGGTGTTGGGTTGCCGGATGACGGTACATGGCCTGATTCATCGCGGGGGCAACCCAAAAAGGTTTTTTGAATTCGTGGGCTAGAAAAATCGAAGTGATCAGAGTGTTTGATTGCCCGAGCGCGAGTGACGAAAGAGTGTGGGCAGTGGCGGGGTAGACGAGGATCAGGTCGGCCCATCGCTCGAGATCGATGTGCGACATCATCGAGCCTTCATCGAAGATTCCACGGTGAACTTTCTTGCGGGTAAATCCTTCGAAAGAAGCCGCACCGACGAAGGCCTCAGCACCTTCACTGAGAACTACTTCGAGATCATAGCCTGCTTGTACGAGCTTCGAGCACAAGGCCACGGCTTTAAACGAAGCAATAGATCCGGTGACTTGGAGAAGTATTTTTTTAGGGTTAGTGGGCAACATTGTCGATCAACCGTACCTCTCCGAGCCAAGCCGCCACCAAACGACGGGATTTTCCCGCAATTTGTTGGTCGACCAGATATTCTACTTTGAATCCGGCTTCATCGAGCTCGCGGCTAGCGTCTCGAATATCTTCGAACTGCATGATGATCTGATGCAGTTTCGGTGCAAGTGCCTTGTCGTCGGCATTTAATCGTTGATTGCGTGAGCTTAAGGCTAATCCAGAAGTTTCGCGAATCGTCGGGCACGGAATGATCAACACATCGAGGAAAAAAGCTTTGACCATGCCTTCGATCAAGGCCAATTGCTGAAAGTCCTTTTCGCCAAAATAAGCTCGGGTCGGTTTGACCAGCTGAAATAACTTCATCACGACCGTGAGCACCCCATCGAAATGCCCCGGTCTGAATTCGCCGCACAAAGTTTTCGACAGTTGTTTCTCGGTAATCTGGTATTGAAACCCATCCGGATAAATCTCGCTTTGATCTTTCGGAAAGAAAATCGCATCGACCATCTGCTCTTGCGCAATTTTCAGGTCGGCTTCCCAGGACTTGGGATATTTCTCGAAATCACTGGTTTGATTGAACTGGGTGGGATTTACGAAAATGCTCAGCACCACCACATCGCATTCCGAGCGGGCGCGTTCGAGCAGGCTGGCATGTCCTTCGTGAAGTGCTCCCATGGTGGGCACAAAACCGATTTTCCTGCCGGTGAGTTCACGACGCCAGGACTGAAGTGCGGAGCTGGATTCAAATATTTTCATGAGTAACTCTCCTGATCGGACGGAAACCTCTTTTCGGTAACATCGTCGTGAAATTTCTTGAAGGCATCCTGAAACAATTCGTAACCGTTCAGATAGCTTCGTAAGAATTTGGGTTTGAAACCGGGGTTAAATCCCAGCAGATCTTGCAGTACCAATACCTGGCCATCGACATTCACTCCGGCTCCGATGCCAATGGTTGGAATCGAAAGCAGCGAAGTCGTCTTGGTCGCGATGGTTTGAGGAACACATTCCAGCACCAGCGAGAAGGCGCCACATTTCTCGTATGTTTTTGCATCTTGCACGAGCCAGTCTTGTTGTTCGGGCGTGGTGGCTTGAACCTTCATTCCGCCAAATGCATTTACAAATTGGGGAGTCAGTCCCAAATGTCCCATGACCGGAATTCCGGATTCGACCAGGTGGCTAACGAGTGATTCATTTCCACGGATGCCTTCGACTTTTACTGCATGGGCCCCCGCTTTAAGAAGTGCTTCTGCGGCAGCGACTCCGTACTCGAGCCCCTTACGGGTAGAAAGAAAAGGCATGTCTGCGACAATGAATTTCGGTTTATGGCGAACTCCCCGTGCAACTGCGGCCACATGAACCGCAATGGCATCGACTGTCGAGTGAATGGTCGAATCATATCCGTGCATGACCATGGCAGAGCTGTCGCCGATGAGCAGAATGTCGATCGGGCTGTCGGCAAGAAGGGTCGCAAAAGATGAGTCGTAGCACGTAATCATCGAGAGCGCCTGTTTGGCGGCCTTTCGTTTTTTAAAATCAGGTACGGTGATCATCAGAGACACTCGCTTTCTGTTGGGAGTAGAAATTGACAAAACTTCGATAGAGGTCAAAAAACGGTGTATCCGACAAGGCGGCGAGGTTCTTTTCGATCGTCGTCGAATCGCCGCGCACGAGAGGACCTGTTAAGGCTGCGCTACCAAGATCGAGAAAGTTTTGGGATGATTGAGCCAAAAGCGGTTTGAACCCATCAGAGTATTCCGAAATTGCCTGCCAAAGGATCTGCGGAAAATTCGAGGTCATCACGCAGAGGGCATGGTAAAATGCGCGTTTTTCTTGCGCGATCATTTGATGAGGGTGAGGAAGCACTGAGAAAAATACGTTCGTAAACCTTTCAAAATCTCGGGCCTCTTCGGCGATGAGGGTGAAACTCATTTTTTCGTATGTGGCGAGAGGATAGAGTTCTGGTCCAAACGTCATCAGCGGATGCATGGTCAGGGCGTTGCTGACGGGTGTGGTGGCTGACGAATGAATGACAGGAAGTCGGGTGTCGATTACCTTTCTGACAGGGGCCAATGCCTGATCAGAGATCGCAAGCCATACGCAAGTAGCGCGAGGATGATTCTGCTCGATTCGGGTAGCTGAGGTGAGCGCGCGGGCATCTGGCAGATGATCGGTCGGGATATGCTTTAAATTGAAATAATGAAGTAGATGTTTGGCGAGTTTGCCTCGCCCAATGATGAGCGGGCGGAAGGTCGGATTTGCACTGGGGCGAGTTTCCGAATTCAGTTTTTGCGGCTGAAAAAAATCGTTCATTTGGGTACCTGTCTTGAGTGATCAAGTCCTTTTTTAAAGAGATAGCACGCAAAAACAGCGAGAACAACCTAAATGAGGCTTACTCCGAACAGCATCGAAGCAATGCCTAACGTCAGGTGGGCCATGAATACGATCGGTCCGCTCAGCAGCGATAAAACGCCGGTAAATAAGAGCGCTATGAGAATAAAGAAGCTGTATCGGGCCACTTTTTCGTATTGAATCATGGCTGAATAAGACAGAAAACTTTCAATGATTTTACTTCCATCCAGGGGTGGAATCGGAATGAGATTGAAAATGCCCAAGCCATAATTGATGTAAACACCGATCTCGAGCATGGTCGCGAATTCCTGATAAAAAATAAAACTCGGTGGGGTAAAGCGCACCATGGCGCATAAGACGAGCGCGCATCCAAATGCCATGATAAAATTCGAAAAAGGTCCGGCTAAGGCCACACAAAAAAGTCCTTTGCGATAATTCTTAAAACGTCTTGGGTCGATGGGCACCGGTTTGGCCCAACCGAAAAGGACATTGATTCCGAGAACCATATTGATGACCGGAAAAAGCACGGTTCCAAACATGTCGAGATGAGGAAGGGGATTCAAGGTGAGTCGTCCCGCATCTTTTGCGGTTTTATCGCCCCAAAGGCTTGCCATCAGGCCATGGCCGACTTCGTGGCCAACCACCGCCAGCAAAAACGGCACAAACTGATAACCCAGGCGCTGAATGCCTTCTTGCAAATGGTCCATCTTAATTCCAGCCTATGACTTGGTAGCCTTTGTCGTGCAAGCATTGATCGACAAAATTATGTTTTACCTGATCAGGCGAAAGTGCACCCGAAGTGCCGCCTGCGGCTCCGCCGACTGCGCCGCCGGTGATGAGTCCGCGACCAAAACCACCGCCGAATAAACCTGAAACTCCACCAATGGCCGCACCAATGACAGCGCCTTTTCCTGCGCCGGAGGCAATTTGCTTGCCCTTTGAGCTTTCGAGATAGGCGTCGGCATCGTGTTCGCACGATTCGATGTCGGCGTGGGCGGCTTCTTTGCCTACGGTCTTAAGCTTGTCATTCGGGTAGAGTTGCGGATGGGATGCGCAGGCGGCCGCAACTAGGCCCAAGAAAGCTGCAGCAAACGATGTTTTTAGCCAAAGTTTCATGTCCGAAGAATACCAGATTAGGGGTAAAATCCGCAACTTTCTTTGTTTCTTGATTATTTGGCCAAAACTCCCTAACCTTTTAGGAAAGCATTTCAATTTGATCCGGGGGGATTTCATGAAAACAAAATTCATTTTATTAGCACTATTACTGTTGCCGGTGATGGCAAATGCACAATCGTCGATGACCACTCTGAACGAAGAACGATTCAGCAATTCGAATACGGACACCCAGGCTTTTCTTCAAGTCGGACCTTCATTTTCTACCTTGGGTTACTACCAGGCGGGTGAAAATACGAGCTCCCGAAAGAGTGTCGATGTTGCGATCGAAATGAACATCCCGATGAATCACTACTTAGAATTCGTCACCGGTGCGGGTTACGTGCAAAAAGGCATTCAAAAAAACGGAACTGATTTTACCGCCTATTTTAATGCGAATTATCTCGAACTTCCGTTTGCAGCCAAAGCACATTACGAAATTACCGATGTGGGAACCCTGACGTTTATGGCGGGAGGATTCGTCTCGCGCTTGCTCAGTCAGAGCCAATTTGTCGTTTACTCTGCGACGAATGATTCGACCACTTTGGGTGGAACTAGTTATAATAGTGGTCAAGGGTTTGCTTCTGGTTTCGATTTCGGTGCAAGAGCGGGCATTGGTTTCGAGAGACCGCTGACTTCAAAAGTTACGGCCAGTCTCGATCTCGATTACGACCACGGCTTAAAGAGTATCAATGAAGATGGCGTGAGTACTCGTTGTTGGACCTTGAATTTCGGTCTTGGAATGGCGATCTAAAACACTACTTTTGTTTTCGCCCGCCGCGAGGGTGATACTTTCGAACGACCTCAGCGAGTTTTTCTGGCGCCACCTGGGTATAGATCTGTGTGGTCTGCAGATCACTATGGCCGAGCAGCATTTGAAGCGAGCGTAAATTCATTCCCGATTTAAGCAAGTCGGTTGCAAACGTATGGCGCAGAACGTGGGGATGAAGATTTTGCGGAATTCCTGCCTTCATCGCTAGCTTCTTGAGTGTTTTCCAGAAAGCCTGTCGGGTCAGGGGCTCTCCGGTTTGTCCGATGAAGAGAACGTCGCTTTCCGTTTGAAAATTCGGACGGGCATCTGTCAGGTAATGATAGAGGAGCTCGCCTGCGATCGGTGCAAACGGAACAATCCTCTCCTTACTTCGTTTGCCCATTACTTTCAGGTATCCGGCTTCGATATCGGTGTTGCTAACCGAAATAGAAATGAGTTCACTGACTCGAACGCCGGTGGCATAGAGCAGGTACACCATGGCGCGGTCGCGGAGTTTTAAGTCTTCTGCAAACTTGCCTGAGTAATCGAGGCCTTCGTCGACAGCTTTGAGCAATTGCACTAGGGCATTCGGATCGAGCGGTTTGGGAAGGTTTCTCGATGGAACCCTGGCTTCGATGAAGAGGGTCGGATCTTCCTTGAGCTCGTTTTCGAGAATCAAAAAGCGGTAAAACTGTTTGAGTGCCGAAATCTTTCGTGCAATCGAAGTGGGCTTTTGTTCGCGCTTTTTCAGCATCGACATGAAGCGCTCGAGATCACTCTCGGTTGCCGATTTTAGGTCAGCGCTCAGAAACTCGGCAAATTGTTTTAGATCACGAGTATAAGCGTTGATCGTGTGAATCGAACTTCCTTGATCTACTTTGAGATGATCAACAAAGATTCGAAGCCAATCCGTACCGTTTGTCATTAGATGCCCAATAAATATTCGAAATCACTTTGGGTGAGGTGAAAAGACCCGCCCTCGTTTGCGGTCGGGCTCGCGCCGGCGTTCGCTTCGAGTTCGTTTTCAACCTCAGAAAAGAGCGCGTTGAACTGTGAAGATTTTCGGCTCTTCAAAATCTCGATCTTTTCTTCGACTGATTCGCTCATGATGTAGCGATACACCTGAACTGGCTTGGTCTGGCCGATTCGATGCGTACGATCCGTCGCCTGATTCTCGACCGCTGGGTTCCACCAAGGCTCGAGGTGAAACACGTAGCTTGCCTTTGTTAAATTCAATCCCACGCCGCCGGTCTTCAGGGTCATGAGCATGACTGCTCCACCGGCGTGCTCGCCGAATTGTTGAAGTTGCGACTCGCGGTCTTTGCGACTCACTTTTCCGTGTAAGCCAAAGTAAGGAATGCCGGCTTTTTTGAACTCGCGAGCCAGAATATCGAAGGTGCCCAGAAATTGGGTGAAAACAAGGGCGCTTTCGCCGGTTTCGATGATGCTCTTCAGGTTGTCGACGAGCAGGGTAATCTTCGGCGGTACTTCGGTATAG
The DNA here is from genome assembly GCA_903831745.1 of Oligoflexia bacterium. Taxonomy (GTDB): domain Bacteria; phylum Bdellovibrionota; class UBA1018; order UBA1018; family CAIMNF01; genus CAIMNF01. Next base: position 12,396 of record CAIKYX010000053.1, on the reverse strand, counting down.
TGGACATTCGGAATGGCACTCGGAGCCGAGCAGACTTGGCGTAAGCGCAGAAGAGCAGTCAGCATGATCAATTGACTCTTGGCTTCGCCGCCTTCAGTGATGGCTTGGCGAACCCGCGAGTTCCACGAAAGTGCAATATCGCGGTAAATCGAGAGTTGGGCATCGGTAAATGGAATCTTGACCGTGCTTTCGGTTTTTTGCGGAAGTTCTTTCAGGATAGAAGACTTCGTACGACGAAGGACGAGCGGGCGGGTCTTCAGTTTTAGATACTGGATACGCTCTGGGTCGGGCGCATACGACTGCATGTAGCTCTTTCGAAACTGGTCGAAGGCCCCTAAACATCCAGGCACCACGAGGTCCATCAACGAAAAGAATTCGCCCATATGGTTTTCGAGTGGGGTACCGGTCAGACAGAGTTTAAAACGAGCTGGAATCTTACGCGATACGGTCGTTCGTTTGGCCGTGATGGTCTTCAGGTTTTGGGCTTCATCGTAAATGTGGATGTTCCAGCGATTCGATGAGAAGAACGCTTCGTGCTCGGCCATGAGTCCGTAAGTGGCAATGAGCACTCCGTTTGGATTTTTCTCGAGAAAGGCTTTTGCAATCGCGATTTCTTTCGACTGAAAAATCAACATCGGAAGCTCCGGAGTAAAACGGGCAGCCTCACTGTGCCAGTTGTAGGTCAATGAAGTCGGAACGACGATCAGCGCGTGGCTCAGTTCGTTCTTCAGTCTGAGCATTTCGAGAAATACCAAGGTTTGAACCGTCTTACCGAGACCCATGTCGTCGGCCAAAATTCCGCCTAAGCCCAAACGATAAAGATCATTCACCCATTGCACGCCTCGGTGCTGATACGCTTTTAGTTCTCCATGAAAACTCTTCGGAAGCGGAAGCGGCTCACGCTCCTTGTTCATGGTGTCGTAGAATTCGCAAATCTGATCCCAGATGACGCCGCCCCGGACTTTAACTCCGGTCGAACGAAGGGCCAGAAGTTCGAGGGTATAGTGCTTCGGTAGTCGGTAGATGCGATCGGATTTTTTGTTGCCGCGCTTGGGGCCTTGGGCTTGGGCCAGTTGTTCCCAAAAAGCAGTGAGTTTTTCGAGCGACGGCAGAGAACCTTGATTGAGGCGGTAGATCTTGCCCTGAAACGTAATCATTCCGGTTTCGGAAAGCTTCTTGGCTTGTTCTTCGCTGATCTCGGTACCTTTGAAGAAGAATTTCGGATGAAGCTCGAACCAATCGATTCGACCTTGCTGATCGTGGGTTTCTTCTAGAATGAATTCCGAGATGAAGTCTTCGTCATGCAGTTCTTCAATCGATTGATCGTCGAGAGAAAGTAGAACGCCTTCGTTTTGAAGAGGCAAGAACGCGCGGATCAGGTGCTCGGGCGAGGTGTCTTTTTTATTGAACAACCACTTCAGCGAATGCTGGTGCAACCAATCGAGTTTTCCCTCTTCGGCGTATTGCATGTCTTTGAGTAGGGATGGGTCCTCGAAAGTCGGATTTTGAATGATGCCGTCTTTCGTCTTCAGTAAAACCGAACCCGAGTTCGGGGATTGGGTCGATGAGATCCAGGCATAAAGGACTTTTAGGTAGAAGGGATAAACACCCGAGACCAGCAAGTTGCGGTCCTGAAGAATCAGCGGAAAAACATCTTCTTCGTAAAGTGATTTCAGTTCCTGAACATAAGAGTAAAGGTATTCGATCGCGGGCTTCGAGCAGAAGAGTTCTAGCGTCAGAGTCTGCGAATGAGGCGCCCCTTCGAGTTTGTTCATCAGGGTGGCGATGCGGGTTTTCAGAACCTCGAAGAAACCATCGAAGGTTTTGTCCTTCTTGATGAAGTAACGGATCGATTCCTGAAAAATCAGCGCCGCAAGCCCGATGTGGCGAAGGAGTCTCAGATCGCTTGCACGTTTGGATTGCTTCTTTGCTGCAAACATTTGCTCGGAAAGCTCTTCGTTCCACGCACGAATTCCGAGACAAAGAATTTGAATTTGTTTCAGGATCGGAAGCGGAATGCCGTCGAGTGTTCCGAAATCAAAACCCAGTTCTACCGAAAAAGTTCCGTTCGAAAATGCGCGAAGGTGCGGGGTAAAATCATCATCTCCGATAAATTGAAACGCCGGGTACGAGTGAATCTCGTTCAGGCTGGCCTGAAATTCATCCTGCATGCGATTGAAGAGGCTTTCGAAAGCACCATGCGACTCGAGTTCGACCTTTGGCGGAAAATGCTCGAGCCAATGATTAAAGGGATGAAAAAATACCTGAAGCGTATCCGGATGAATCGCGAGGGTCGGATGCCAGATCCAATCGCTCGAGAGTTCGAGGCCCACTTCGGTTCTGAGTTGGTCGAGAGCCCGAATCTGATATCCCGATTTTAATTGCGCCGGAGGAGTCAATGAAACGGAAGTCAGCACAATCACTTTGTCCTGATCGAAATTTTCGGGAGTAGAAAAATAGAGCTTCAGTCGATCGCGATTGGCGAGTTTTGCTGCGGAATGTGTGACGGTGAGCAGGATGGCATCGAGTCGTTCATCCGCTTTCAGATCCCAAATCGTAATTTCTTTAGATTTCGGAAAAAACCTGAGGCGCTTCTTCTCGAGAAGTGTTTCGTCCAGATTCGAATTCAAAGGCAAGAGTTCGGTAGGAACGAGGGCGCTATTCGGATGGAAGAGAATTTCTGAAACAGGAATGCGCGTATGATCCGAGAAAAGATAGACAATGCTTTTTTTGCGAAGCACTTCATGCGGGCTTTGAAAAAGATTGTTGGTGGTGCCTCGAAACGAAACCGGAGAGCGCCAAAGCGGGTGCGGCAGTTCGGATTCGCGATAAAACGAGAGCGCCAGGTCGGGCATCAGGCGGTCCTGATGGCTCGTGGCCTTCGGCATCGGGTGAGTGAATTCAATTCCTTTGCGGCTTTCTTGAAGCGGCATATCCGGAAAGCAGAGGACGAGCCCTTCGAATCCCAATCCTATTTGTGGCGGATGATGGGGGGCCTGCGCATTGGCAGAGCGAACCGGGGCAGCGGGTGATGAAAATGATGAAGAAATTTTGAGTTTTTGAAAAGTTTCTTCAAATGCTCGAATCGAATTCAGGACATCTTCTTCGACCCGGGTAAATTCGTAGTTTTGCGACGCTAATGCACAGACCACCCAGGATGCAATTGCCTGGTGTTTGCAAAAAATGCCGTATCCGGACATGGAGCAGTCACACTCTGAAAAGAGCGGCTGGGAAAGTGACCGAACTTCAATCTTGGTTTTGGAAGGTTCATTGAGCTTGAACTCAATCATATAACCTTTGTCCGCTAAGGTCGCGATATCAAAGGATTGAAAGCCACCCTCACGTAAATATTGCAGTCCTCTTTCTAGCGCAGAAGGGTCTAGGCCCTTTTTTAACGCGGTTTGACCGCTGCGCTTGAGCTCCTGAATTGAAGGAAGTTTCATTGGTCCTAATTGTGACTGACAAATGGAGTCAGTTCAAGAGCTAAATTGGCATTGCAATTAAACTAAGTTATGAAAATAATAGGACTATGGAAAAAAATGAATCTCGTAGATTGTTTCTGAAAACGCTCTCCCTCTCTCTCGGTGCTCTATTGGTGGCTCCGGTCATCAAATTTCAACAAGCTTGGGGTGCCCTGGTTGACGCAAAAGACCCAGTTGCAAAAGCTTTGGGATATGTTGCCGTTGCGAAAGATGCAAAAGATCGCAAAGACAAAACCCAAGAGTGTAGCAAGTGTCAGTTCTACGGCGATGCCACTGGTAAAGCCAAATCTGCCAAATGTCAGCTGATCACATCTGGTGACGTGGCCGGTGCGGGTTGGTGCCGATCTTTTTCAGCACGCGCTCCAGCCGCTCCAGCTAAGAAAAAATCCTGATGGATCCAGTTTCCATAGCGGATCAAGCCCGTGAGCTGATTCGCGAATATCGAGAAAGCGAGTGGCGTTCCACCCGACTGGATGTCTTGCGCCGTTTTGGCCCGCATCAGGATTCGCGTTCCTTGCAATTCCTGATGGATCTCGCAAAAAAGAACGAAGATCTTGCTGAACAGCAATTGGCCATTTTGGCTCTCAGTCAAAGGAGGAGCCGCGCGGCTCAGATTTTTCTTCGCCAATTCTATCGAACCGCTCCCGATACCCTAAAGCCCACTCTTGCATACGCATTGGGGCAAGTTCAGGATTTCAGTGCCGCACCGATCCTGATCAAGGACTGGGATACTGCTTATGCTAGGCAGAATTGGCTCTGGCTTCGAAATATCATTCTTGCTTTGGGTGATCTTAAGGCGTTTGAGGCTTTACCCAAGCTTAGGGATTTGATGGTTCGCTTGCCGCATGGAACTGAAGAAATATCGACTTGGTTTGCCCTGGGGCGACTCGAGCGGGATCCGGCTTTTGTAAAAATTCCAACGACACTGACGCTGGATCAATCATTAGCGTTTCAAACGTATCAAAGTGCGCTTTCTCAGATTCAGATTCGGGCTCAGTTCAAGCTCGAGGATTACTTGCATAAGATTTTTCTGGCTCCCGACCCGCATCCCATTCTGCCGCTCGAGCTTAAAGCTTTTGATCCGGAAGAGGTAGTCGTGGGGTTAAGTCTGTTTTCGATCGAGCAGCATTGGCGACGTTATTTGTTTGCACTCAGGGGAGTGCGGGCAAAAGAACGCGTGGCTGATTTGAAATTGATCAGTGCCCAGACCGTCGAACTGGATGATCAGCTTTATTTTATTTCGGAAGTGGCGATGTTGATTGAAGAAGGAAATCGGGATGAAGTACTTGCGCTTTTGCTTCCGTTTTCAAAAAGTGAAATTGCACAGGTACGTTTGGCCTGGTTGACCACTGTTGCTCCTTGGATTCAGGTATCGAAGGAAGCTCCGAGCTTTTTATTGGGTCAGGATTCGGCATTGGCCATTCAATTTTTGAATATCTGGAGCGAATGGCAGCAAATTGAGTCGACCGATGGACCGGGCGTTATCGATGAATGGCTGAAAAAGGATCTGCCGCTCGAAGTTCGGGCACGTCTGATTCGCGCTTGCGCCGAACTTTCGATCGACATCAAGAGTTTTGCCCAGCAGGTTCGAGATCATTTCGAAAAACCTGCAATTCGGAGCTCTTTTTTAATTTATCTGCAGCAATTTCCGGAAGCACTATCGCTCGATGCACTGATGAATTTTGTGACTCAATGGAAGAAAGAAGAGCAGATCGAATGGGGGCTGCGCGTCCTATCGACCCTCGATGCTTATGCCGAGAAGAAACTGCTGAAGGGCTCGCAAGATTCATTGTCTGTCTTGCTAAAAGGTTATGGAGAACACTTCAATCTCGATCTCAGGGTCGGGGTTCTTCAGCTCTTAAGGCATCTGCCGAATCCCGAATGGGAAGCTTATATTGTGGAACAGTCAAAGCAAAAGGATTCGCGCGTGCAATTGAATGCCATCATTGCACTTAAGTATTATCCCGATTCGCGAGTCGCGAGTGAAGCTATTGCTGCCGGATTCGAATCCACCTCGCTGGTCATTCAAGGCCGGGCGCTCGATGCACTTTGTGCGCATCGTACCCTTTTGGCAAAACGGGCGGTTATTGAATTCTTGCAAAAGCATCTCGATGACGAAGTGGTGGTCGATAAGGTTTATCGATCCTTTGATCCGGATGGCAAAGGGGGGGCAGAGTTCGCGAAGGCAATCGAAGTGATCCTCGAAGCGAATCCTGAACATCCACAGTGGGAAAAACTGGTGAGTTTGCGCGATCGATTGGGAATTGTGCCTGAGGTGAGCACTATGAGTGCCCCCACTGCGGTCGCACTGAAAGAAGTCGATGATCAGCTTTTGCTGGTCATTCCGTTTTTTCAGAAGCTCGATGCCACTACTCAGTCGGCGCTTCGTGCTGCAGAGCAACCCTTTTTAGGAACACTCGAGATTCAGAATTTGCCGATTGATAAAGCCCCGATTGTGCTCGAGTACTGTAAAGCCCTTGATTTGATTTTAGAACGTCATCTGGGGCAAAAGCATTTTTTTTCCAAACTCGAGACGCAGCTTCATGATTTTCAGACGCTTTGGCATCGGGTGGGGTTTGGCGAGGACTATCCGTCTTCAGATCAGGTCATCTCGCTGCTGGGGCTGAAGGGCAAGATCACTCACGAGCATTTTCCCTTACATAAGGCGAAAATGATGTGTGGTACTTTCTTTAACGGAAAAATTCTACAAGATCGCTTCAAAGTATTCGACGGACTACGTGCCTGGGCGGTCATTTTTCTGATCTTTACCCGCAAAATCACACTTCCGACCGGAGCCATTGCGCCCTTGGTAAAACTGAACGGTGCCACTGACGAAAAATGCGTGTCGATCGCAAAACGATTGATGATGCTTCAAGATCTTCGTAATCCGGCGGCCCATCGACAGACTTACGTCGACATGGCTTCGGTTAAAACGGTTCGAAATGAAGCGATCGAATTAATTAATACCGTATTAGGCTTGATCTAAAAACCGAGACCCACCACGGTGCCGATCGTGTGAAATCCCGAGACGTCGAAAGATCCCTCGACGCCGAGCCTGAGTCCGGTCGCTCCGAGCAATCGAAAGTAGACTCCCGTGAAAACGTATTCATCAAAGGCATAGCCATCGTGAACAATATCCGGAATGGTAGGGTATAATTCCGAAAGTGGAATATCTAAAGTGCCGTGGATGTAGCGAAAGCCCACGCCCAGGTACGGCTCGGCAAACATCAGGCGCTTAGAAATCAGCAGTTCGGGCGCTATGACATTACAGTTTTTGATATAGGCAATCGGCAGATTAACGTGGGTAAAACCCAGTCGTAAGGCCCAAGCTGGGCCTTCTTCCGGTTCATCCAGTACCAATTTGATATCACCACCGAGTACCGATTGGCCCTTAAATACCAGGCCCGAAAAGCCCACATCCACGCTTTCACCGAATGCTCGTCGTACATTCACTTTGGCAACGGGTACCGCTGGCATGGAGGCCGTGCTTGAGGTTTCAGGAATTCCGGCTGCTGAAATAGCGTTACCGAAGCCACCGCCGATTTTCACCATCGTGGCCTCGAGGTTGATGTCCATACTGTTTGAAGAAAACATCGAGGTCGCACCTGAATAGGGTCGATGCACAGTATAAAGCGCAAATGTCTTCATCGCTTCGTTGATGACGTCTTGCGGAATGATCGAGCCCGGAATTTTTAAGAATTGATTGATGTCGAGTAGACCGAGGTTCACTACGCCGCTCGCCCAGGCTTGAGTCGAACATAACAAAAACCCGATCGTAAGAAGACGATGGAGTTTCACGACGTCGGCTTTTTTCCTGTGTCCTTTTGGGCAAAATTCTTCAGGACTGCAAATGGGTTTTCCTTGAGAGGCTCGGTGGAAGCCTTCATCATTGCGATTTGTTGCTTGCCGCATTTGGTGCAATCGCCGTTCTTATCTAAGTCGGGCTTGGGTTGCATCGGCAGGATCAGTACCAATTGTTCGTTCAAGATGTCCTTCAAATTTGCAACCGGTTCATCGACCAGGGTGATTTCAAAATCCGATGCGCTTAAGTTCAGCGCCGGACCTTCATCTTCGTCTTCCTCATCTTCATCGGGCTCGAAGCCTGTGGCCGTTTGATGAGAAGACTCTCGTGGCACATCTGCATAAATTTCGGATTGGGTGAGCAGCGTGTGAAATTGCATTTGAATCGGAAACTGAAATCCATCTGCGCAAAGGCTGCACAGTAAATTGAGCTGCGTCTTTACCTTGCCACTGACATGAATCAGGTCGTCCACACGCCTGAGGGTAAAGGACACTTCGGTAGGCCTAGACCTGGGACGCCAATTGGGCGGACGTTGAATGCGGTCCATTCTCTCATCCAAGGCACCAATGACTTCCATCACCCAGGGAGTGTCCTCCGTGAATGAATAGGCCAATTCGGCATCTTTGATTTCGTGAAAATATACCTTCATATCAACATTCTTAGTTTTTGGCTAAATCGTTTGCCCGGCAAGGGTTATTTCGATAGTATCGGAGATTATGCGAATCGTCATGGATTTTGATGGTGTTTATACTGATCCCACCGAAGAAGGTGAAAATTGCTCACGTTTTTTTCGTAATAAAATTTTATCGCTCGGATTGAGTGAGTTTAATTTAGATTCCGAGGCAAAAGTAGACTCTTGGCTCGGAGAGCTTCGCGCGAGGCAAGCAGCAAGTCCTTTTTCTTATGGCTGGAGGAGTGAAGGGCGGGTTTCGGCTTTTACTTTCGAAGACCCTTTCATTCGTAATATCGGGCTTGCCGATTTTCTCGATCACCTTGTAGAAGAAGGAAATCCCCGTGCTAAAGGTATTCTGACTCGCCTTAAAAAAACCGATAAAATCGGGAGTTTTGGCAAGTTGTCCGAGTGGTCGTTTTTGCAGCTTAAACACGCAAAGCGTGCCGATCCTTTTGCGAAAAAATGGGTCGAAGAAACGATTCGTTCCGGACACGAGATTGTCATTGTTTCAAATTCCGCCACCGACAAGATTGAAGAGTTTCTCGAGCAAAACAAGTTTGCCCCGGATGCTCGTCCCAAAGTGCGCGGTGGCGCACGTAAGTTCGGCCTTGGCAAAAGCCCGCGGCCATTGATCATTGCCAAGACTCCCGAAAACGGCGAAATCAGAATTGATACCGATCGTCCATTTTATGAAGAAGCCCTGATGGAGCTTAAGCCAGACGCCGTCGTCGGTGATGTTTTCTGTCTCGACCTTTCGCTACCCATTCGGTTGAAGCGCGAAGGAAAGCTCAACTTTAAATGGGGAATTTTCTATCGACATCGGGATTACACCCCGTCTGCAATGGTCGACCTGGTTACCGGACGAGGGACTCAGGTTCCTGAGGTCACTTTGCTTCGTGAGTGGTCGCAACTTACTCCTTCAACCACGGTTTCTAATTCGAAACCTTTGTGATAACCTGAAAACACTTTCTGTGAGCGCCCGTAGCTCAGTTGGATAGAGCACCTGATTTCTAATCAGGTGGTCGTACGTTCGAGTCGTACCGGGCGCGCCATTACTTCCTAGGAAGCTTTTTTACATCATCTCACATCGGATTCACTCACTTCAGCGTACTTCTGTGTACGCTTACGTTCGTTCACCTTGTTCGATTTCCTAAAAAAGCTTCCTAGGAAGTAATGGCGCTCTCGCGGTACGACGAGAAGCGAAGTGAAAATTCTAAAGCTGAGCGTTGGTAGCGTTCCTGGGTTTGTAATTATTAAACTTAAATGATGTATCGTTTGTAATTAATGAACAAATTCTGTTTATTTTAATTAATTCTATTTTGTAATGACACTGAATCGGTGTATACGAGTGATGCTTGGTGAACTGTCTTCTGGTCTTACAATAAAAGGAATATCAAATGATGAAATTGCTGCTCGTTGGTTTAGGAATTCTAGGTTCTGTTTCCGCTCATGCGACTGCAGGCTGTTATTCTGACTTCAGGGGTAAATCGCAGGATATCATTTCGATCGAAGAGTTTGTCAGACTGCACGCAGGTCTGAAAGCCGAAGACAAGATCGAGATCAAAAGCGAGACTACCCGCTATGATGTCACCGTCATTTCGCATTCTTACGGAAATGAAGTCACGCGTGTCGAACAGCCCGAAAACATTTATCAGATTGCCATCAATGGCGATCGAATGATCGAGCTACGCCAGGACAATGTCATGCATGCGTCTGCGCTCGGAGTAGAGTTGCTTTGTTACATTCCTGGGCTGATGCCAATGCCCGAAGGATTTGAGAACGCAGATTACTAGCTGGGTTTAAAGGAGTGTCGTTGATTTTAGCGGACACTTCATCGAAGGCTGTTTATTACATAAAAGCATGTTAAATAGTCATCAATGCGATCATTCCTGATTTCAGTTCTATTTGTATCAGTTTTGACGGCAAGCTCCGCTTTTGCCGGCTTCGTGATTTACCAAACTCCCCTGAACCTTGAAGATGCATTCAAATCAAAAAAAGGTTATTTGATCGGCAAATACGATGGAAGCACCTATCGCATCGGCAAAAAAGAATTGATCACCTCGGCCTACGCGGATGGCGCTATTTTCAGAGTGTCGGCCCATAGTTACAAAATCGAGATTCGATATCTGACCGACGGTGGCGCGAAAGCGGCGAACGAGGCCTTTCAGGCTGGAAAATCATTCGACGTTTCTGCATGCGAAAGGCAGATTGAGAATCCACTCGTTCCATTTGGTAAGAATAATGGTAAAGGCAGTTGTGGAGAAGCGACCACGGATGGGTGCTACGTGCTTGAGTTCGATCAATGTGGCGAATACACATCAGTGCCCATCGTGAAAACCGAAGACTATTCCGATGACTCCAAATACAAGCCCGTCAGGTACACCACCGAAAAAACTCATTTTCAAAAGTTTTACGCGCATGGGTATCCTCATCATACCCGTTTTGGTACCGTCTATAGATGAGTCTGATGCTGGCTAGCGCGTGGGAAGTATTTGTCATTTTCTCAGTTCCGTTCGGAGGGGGTATTCCTGCGGGAGTACTGCTTGCGAAAACCAGTGGAATGACCTGGCAGATGATGACGGGGCTTTATTTGTTGTCGGATCTGGCACTGGCCTGTTATTTCGAGCCTTTGCTCAAGCTCATCTTGCGTTTGGGAAAACGGTCTCCTTTCATGATTAGGTTTTTCGAGGAGTTTCGTAAGTCGTTGAACAAAACCATTATGCGCTATGGAAGTAATCCGGGAGTCTTCAAATTGGTCATGGTCGCCTTCGGTGTTGATCCTATGACCGGCCGGGCCACTGCCTTGGCGGCAGGCCATGGTTTTCTTGCGGGATGGGCCATCGCTATTTTAGGTGACATGCTCTTTTTCATGGTGCTGATGGGTTCGACGCTTTGGCTGAATAGTATTCTGGGTGATGGAACTCTGGCTGCAGTGATCATCATGGTCCTGATGATGGGTGGGCCTGCGTTGATCAGACGAATCCGTGAGAGGCGAAAATGAGTTTTATATTCAATGAACGCCATTCAATAAATTAAAGTGTTCACTCGGTTCTTGCAGATACCGAATGATCGCTATAGTAAAGAAGACGAGGTAATGGCTGATGTTGCGTATTTCTCTCGCTCTGTTCGCTGGATTCGTTCTTCTTTCAAGCACGCCCTGTGAAGCCAAACTTCGCATTCAGCTTGCAAATCGCACGCTCGAGTTATCGTCAGGTTCTGACGAGGGTACGATCGAAGTTAGCACTATCGCATACGGAAAAACTTCAAAGAACAAAATAACCGAGGGCGAGTTAACTCAACGGCTTTGGAAAATTCAGACGAGTGATCTTCGGGGCCTTCGCTTGTACGAAAAATTGGGCATTACGTGGCATGAGTTAATCGATTTGCATCAGGGGCCGAACTTGATGTTCTTGCCCGCCCGAGATCAAATCGCCAACCGGGGCGGCACGTGGAATTCTCGTGAATTCAAAAATGTTTATTTACTTTCTGATGGAGAGCTCGAAAAGGTAGTTTACCAAGCTAGCACCTGGATTGCATACTATTGCTCGAATTTGGGCTCGTTGGGGTCGCCGTGGCACGGAACGTTTTCTGTCAGTGACTATGAATGTGTCTTGAATGAAGAGCGATTAAAGGAAGCTAAGATCGATCGTGTTAAGTTTAATCAGACTTTTCTTGAGCAGAAGAAACTTTACGTGGCGGCAGCGGGATTGCTCGAAGATCGTAAGGATTGGGACAAGCTTCAGGCCGTCTGGATCGGACACTTTTATCCGCTCCTCGAACAAATCCAAAGCAGTAATACGATTCTGCTTACCAAACAAAATGAGTTTTACAAGGCGTTTACGTATTGGCAGCCGCGAGAAGCAACTGATTGTGGAAGCAAAGGTGATTTTGCCGAACGGATTCATGATTGCGCGTATACCTTAAGACTCTCGGACTATTTTACAAAATCGAATTCGAATCAGAAGTGGAAGCTGGTGCAGCGAAGCCGAAAGATTCAACTTTGGTACAATCCTGCAAATCGACTGGTAGTACAGGCGGGTGGATACGTTCCGAAGAAGAAGCAGGTCTTCGATGATGACATCGACTATTGCAAGGTGCAGTCGTTGCTAGCGACTGAGAAGTATCCAGTGACGATTGCAGGTTACCCTTCTGGTCCGGATGCAACCATCCTGAATCACCTGGGTTTAGGAATGGCAGTCGGTGGCTACGGGCGCGAGTACACGGATGGGTACACTTATTCACGAAATGAGGCTGCTTGGCGGGCGCTTGACCACCTCATTGATCGAGGCAAAATGGCTGCGCCGTCTTACCAAGGTGCAAATAAAGTAGGGGATCAGCAAAGAGTGGATGCGCTTGAGGCTTCAGTATTTAAACTCAATAACGGCTCACTCTATTTTGATATCAATCCGGAAGGAAAGCCTGAGCTCGGATTCGGTGGT
>CAIKYX010000052.1 GCA_903831745.1 Oligoflexia bacterium | reverse complement strand
ATGAATCTCGGGCATTCCATCCTGAAAATCCGTACTCAAATCGTCCATCAGGCCGGTCTCTTTGATTCGGTCCATGATCGTGCGCGAATAGGTGGCAAGCTTGGTCCAATCCGGTCCGAGCACGGTAAACTCAATTGGATATCCCCGACTGGCGCTTAAACCGGTCAGCGACAAGTCCTGTGCAAACACATCAGCACCAGAAAGTAATTTCTTAAGCTCGGTACGAGTGCGGTCCATGACCTCACGCTGGGTAAACTTTCGATCCTTGGCTTCTTTGAGGATGACGTATATGACGCCCGCATTGACGATGTCGTTGTTATTATAGTTTCCGACTGTCGTATAAAGGTCCTGCACCTCAGGCTGCGTCGCCAAATAAGCTTCGGCCTTTTTAAAGACTTCGTTGGTCGACCCAATCGAGGTTCCGACCGGTGTTTTGATATTCAAAACATAGAGCGATTGATCTTGAGCGGGAATCAGTTCTTTCCTTAAAAAGCCGATGACGAGTACCGAAAGTACAAAAATCAAAACCGATACACCGGTAATCATCGCTTTTCGTTCGAGACACCACTCGAGCTTACGTTGATACATCAATGTCAGTCGATCCATGAACTCATCCATGGTTTTAGACAAACGGCTCGGTTTGTCTTTCTTGGCAGAATGCAAAAAGCGGGCACAACGCATGGGCGTAAGCGTAAGCGCCTCGAGCAAAGACAAAAACACAGCTACCGTGACGGTAATACCATATTGATAAAAGAATTTTCCGATTACTCCTTGCATGAATACCACCGGAATGAAAATCGCCGCAATGGCGACCGTCGTGGCAATGGCTGCAAAGGTAATTTCGTTTGATCCGTCGATCGAAGCGCGTCTGCGAGACTTGCCCATTTCGTAATGGCGCACAATGTTTTCAAGCATCATGATCGCGTCGTCGACCACGATACCAATCGCAAGCGAGAGGCCGAGAAGCGTAAACGTATTCAACGTAAATCCTAGAAAATAAAGGGCGATGAATGCCCCGACCACCGATGTAGGAATTGCAAACAGGACGTTGATGGTCGAAGACCAAGACCCCAAGAAAAGATAACAGACGATCGAGGTCAGTAATGCCGCGAGCAAAAGGGTCATATTCAATTCGTTGACAGACTCACGAATGAATTTGGTTTGATCGAGCTTGACGTCGAGATGGTACCCAGGCAGCAAGTTGGGTTTTATCATCTCGATTTTTTGTCTGACCGTGCTCGCCACTTCGACCGCGTTTGCGCCGTGCTGCTTGACAATACCCAGTCCAACGACTGTTTTGCCATTATAGCGCGAAATGGCTCGAAGGTCAGAAATACCCTCTTCGATTTTCGCTACCCTGGTCAATTCGATCGGATTGTAATTGATACCGCCTCCGCGCGAATTGATTCTGATCTTTTCGAAATCGCCTACCGTATGGGCCTCGCCCAACACGCGGATGTTCATTTCATTCAGCGGCGTTTCGATTCGCCCTGCGGGTTGTTCGACTTGTTCTGCCTGAATCGCACTCATGACGTCAGACGAGGTCATATCGAAACCCCGTAGCTTCTTCGAATCGATCCACACCCTCAGATTCGGATCGACATATCCGCCGAGAAGAACGTTTCCAACGCCAGAAAGACTCGAGATCTGATCCTTGAGCGTATTTCGGGCATACATCATTGTCTTATAAAGCGGAATGCCATCGTCTGCTGTAACCATCACCCAAAGAATCGGCAAATCTTCGGGATTCGTTTTGGTAATGACCGGTGGATAGAGCTTAGTTGGCAGTTGTTTTGATGCCTGAGCGATGCGATTCTCGACTTCCTGAAGTGCAAAATTAATATTGTGATTGAGTTCGAACTCGCAAGTAATATTGGCGATGCCTTGGCTGACACTCGAGTTGACGTTCTTTAAGCCTTCGATTCCCATGACGGCATCTTCGATCGGATCGACGACATCCATCTCCATGACTTCAGGCGCGGCATTGTCGAGCTTAAGCGCGATATTGACTACCGGAAAGTCGACGTCGGGCATCTGACTGATGCCCATGCGCGAGAACGAGATCGCTCCAAATACGATCAGACCGATCATCAACATCCAAGCGAATACCGGACGACGAATCGAGATTTCTGAAAGACTCATCGAAGCGCTTCCGATTCAGGCGCTGAACCACCTTCATGACAAGCTTGATCGAGCGTGAGTCGGCTACGGCGCCCCGGAATCGTCGGATTCGTGCAGCCATGAATATTGGCAAACTGATCGGTCAAGAGCGCCCGGTGAAGCGCCACTCGTAACAAATTCAAATCGAGATCGGCCGCGATTTTGGCAAGAGTGGCATTTGCGAGTGCCGAACGTGCGACCAGAACATCTGTCATTGACGCGAATCCGAAATAGTATTCGCAGGCGATTCCCTGATAGGCATTTCTAAGATGGGTCTCGCCGTCTGCATCCATGACGGATCGGCCTTTCGTTTCGTGGCCTTTGATCAATCATGCAAAATTTTCAACGGAAAATAAAATAGCCCCCCAAAAATGTTCAACAATATTTGCACTAGGAGGTTCAGTTTAGAGTGTCACATATTTTTATAGCCCTTGTCCTACACAGCTCTACACACTGAACTACCGGGAATGTGCAGCCACCCCTCCCGCCCACTTTGGGTGACGTCATCAACGACTACACGAAGGACGGAACAAGAGGTCGTGGATCAAAGTTGTTAAACTAATTTTACAGTTAAACACACCTTTAGCAATGTCCACATAAAATATTTCCGCCACAAAAGGTTATAGTCTAAAGGCTCATTCAGACAAGCTGCATTTTACGAATGCAGATGAGGCAGACAGTTACATTTCTGCAGAGATAAGAATTTTCTAATTTTCCGCACCGCAGCTGCACTTGGAACATGTAGTTGATCTGAATGAACCTTGAAATATTTGAGCCGAATCCGTTTACGCAAGTGGTCCCAATGTTCGTACCCTGTTGTGACTTCCGTCACGTTTTAGTCGTAAATCGAAACAATCAGTTGTGGTCAGATTAGTCCAACAGTTGCTTGTTTACCCAATGCCTCAAAGCACTCTAATAATTTGGTCTAGCAAACAGATTGATTCGGGGCCCACCGCCCAAATTAGCATAATTGATTGAAATGGTTGAATGAAAGAGGTGCTTTGGTTTGGTTTGGATTGGCGGCTTTTTCAACTGTACTTTCGTCCATTTAAAGGGGGAACGAGATGAGAATGACATTCATGCTAATGGCTAATCGATCGATTGTTTTTTTTTAAAAAACGGGCCATT
>CAIKYX010000051.1 GCA_903831745.1 Oligoflexia bacterium | reverse complement strand
CCATACCTTCCCGGAACATCTGGATTTTCGAAGTGACGTTGTACCAGAAACGGAATGCTCATGATTGAAAAGGGCACCAGAAAACAGATCAGACTTTTCAGGGCATTTTGGATGTCGAGCTTTGGAATCGCTTTGATTAGAACCAAAATTCCGAGCAAAAGCCCGCAATAGAAAAATTCATGTAGCTCACCCTGTAAAAGAAGTGAAAAAGTAACCCCCAAAAAAAACCAGTTTCTTTTGACTCGAAAAATATTCTCTTCGGTGATTAATTTCATCGCAAGAAGCACAAAACTAAGAAAATAGATCTCCGTGACAAACGGACGCGGAAAACGCCAAAAGAAATACTCCCATTCAGTTCTAGCCAAAAGAAGAAGCAGCCCTCCTCCGGTTGCTAAAAGTGCAAAAGGATAAATCTTGCGTTTGAGGATGGCGAGGCCACTCAGCCATGCGAAAGCGAAGAACACGAGCAATTCGATTACTTGGTTATAGGCACCTAACATCGGATGAAGAGCGCCAGAAAGCCCAGCTAATTTTCCGGTCACGCCGATTACGACAAAAAGTCCAAACGTGTCGGCAATGAATTCGGAGGCACCGAATCGTTTGATCACTTTGGCTAACAGGAAAAAGACAGTGGTTGCGACCAAGAAGTCCGCAAGGATGACCCCTGCGATTCCAAGGCCGTTAAAAAGAAGTGAATGAAGCCAGGCCGAACCAAACGGAAAAGACACAACTCTAGTTCCATGAACCAGATAGTCAGTACCATCCTTCAGACCCGTCGAGGCCAACATGGTCATGAACGGAAAGTACTCGATGTCTTGGCCACCTTCTCGATAAAACAATGCGACCGAAAACG
The DNA here is from genome assembly GCA_903831745.1 of Oligoflexia bacterium. GTDB lineage: Bacteria > Bdellovibrionota > UBA1018 > UBA1018 > CAIMNF01 > CAIMNF01. The sequence goes on along the minus strand of CAIKYX010000051.1, from coordinate 25,278 downwards.
GCATTCCTGGCTTGAAGATGGCCCAACCCAACCAAAAACCCACCGCCCTTAAGAAAATAAGGAATACATAGAAGTGCTTGTTAAACTTCAGGTGATTAAACATTTAAACTTACTCGATTCAGGTCAACTATTATCACGGGGAATATCAGAAGTCATGCTGATTCAGGTTACAAATTGCCCAGCTTTCCTTGGATTTCACGTAGAAATTGGAATACATTATAGTGCAAGCCCAACACAAGAGGTACCATGCCCGCTGCATACGCCCCCATTGCCCTTTTTGTATACAACCGACTCGACCATCTCGTGCAAACGATCGATGCGCTTCGAGCGAATGAACTTGCCCAAGAGAGCGAGCTCTACGTATTTTCGGATGGCCCGAGACATCCTACCGATGAGCCAAAAGTTTCAAAAGTCAGGCAATACCTAAAAAACATCAGTGGATTTAAGCGCATTGAAATCATCGAAGCGCCGGGCAATCAAGGCCTAGCGGATTCGATCATCGGTGGCGCGTCCCGACTCGTGAATGAATTCGGGCGAGTCATCGTGCTTGAGGATGATGTTATTACTTCTCCTCGGTTTTTGCGTTTCATGAATGACGCCTTGAACTTTTACGAAAACGAGCCACGGGTCATGCACATTTCTGGTTATGTTTTTCCGTTTGAGGAGACTTCACCCACCGAAACCTTCCTGATGACACCCACTACTTGCTGGGGCTGGGCCACCTGGAAGCGCTCCTGGCAGCACTTCAACCGAGATGCCAATGCCCTGATCGCAGAATTTTCGCCTCAAATGATCCGCGAGTTTGATATCAATGGCGCCACCCCTTACTTCTTTCAACTGACAGAAAATCAAAAAGGCAACATGAAGACCTGGGCCATTTTCTGGTACGCGACTGTCTTTCTCGACAAAGGCTTAAGCCTTCACCCCACCCACTCGCTCTGTCAGAACATCGGACACGACGGAACTGGCGAAAACTGTTCTGAAAACACGATCTATGAGGTCGCGCTCAGTAATAAGCCCATTACCCGATTCGAAACCAACATCACCGAATCGATTTTGTACCGATCCAAATTTGAAACTTTTTTAAGGAATTCAAAACCCACCTTGCTTCAAAGAATTCAAAACAAGATCAAGAAACTAAGCGCCCGCGCCCTTGCCTGAAACTTCGCACAGTAACTCTAGATATCGGGTGGCAAACTCTAAAGTGCGCTTCTCGAGATCGACCGACAAGCGCGGCGTTGGTACAGAAGTTAGCCACACTCTTTCGATTATTGACGCCAATTCATCAGGTTGATTCGGATTAAAAAAGCTCGCTCCCTCCGGATCCTGCTCGCGGTGAACCGGAATATCAGAAAGAATTAATGCTTTGCCAATAGCCTTGCATTCTTCGACCGTGCTGCTCCAGCCTTCGAAAAGCGACGGATTGATTACAGAAACTGCTCGCTTCATCAGCACAATCACTTCATCGTAATCAATCAATCCAAGAAAGCGAACACTGAGGGAATGTTCATCAACATACTTCTTTAAACTCTCCGAATAACTCTCGTTTCGATAGTCTTTCATGTTGCCACTACAGACGAGAAATACATCAACACCTTTGGCTTTTAAAATGGCCAAGGCCTCAAAAACCACTTGATGATTCTTGTGTTTCCAGAATTGATTGGGAAGATAGAAAAACCGGGCAGGCAATTCGAGCTTCTTTAGAACAGCTTCTTCGCTCGCGGGGTCACTTGCAAGCAGGGCACGCTTAGGCTGAGCCACAAAATTAAGAACGCGCCCCTTTTGCGCAAATGCAGGAGCAAACGCAGCAAAATCCCTTTGTGCATCTTTGCTACTTAACATAATCAGAGTCGCAAAGCGGGCTGATTTTCGGAATGAATCGTTTCGTTGTTTGATTTCGCGTTGATCAAACATCTGAGGCAATCGAATATGCTGAAAATCAGGAAACCAGTTGATCGAACGGGTAAAAAAAGTACGATAAAGATTCGAATGCGAGTAAACATCAATGCGATGAGACCTGAGACGCCATTCGACCCAGAGATCAGTGCTAAAAAGTTTTTTGGATATTTTCCAGATCCACCAATCGATACTTTTTGTCGTGAGGATCGAAGTCTCGACCACTTGGGCATAAGGCGCAAAACTACTCTTAATAATCGGATCAGCATCGCGACCCACAAAAACCAGAGGTATGACTTGCCCCTTCGGAAGTTGAGTCAAGGCAAACAAAAGGTTCTTGATGTAGTTTACGCCCCCCATCCAGTCTTTTGAGTAGGTGCAAAGAAATCCAACTCTAATCATCGATGGCTTTCTTTCAAAAACCATTGGGCGTACTCGGCGAGTCCCTGCTCTAAGGATACTTCTGGCTTCCATCCGAGCGATCGGGTTCGTGAAAGATCTGCCACATAATACTGAGGATCACCTTGTTTCGCTTCACCCTTGAAGATCAATTCTTGATGACTCTTGAGTTGCTGCTTGAGTTGAATCAGAATTTGCTCGACAGTGGTTCCAGTACCGGTTGCACCATTGAACTCATGAATCGGAGTCGTTGAGCTCACCACCGCATCGACCAATTTCACGGCATCATGGATGTGAATCCAATCCCTGACATCTTTTCCGGTGCCCCAGAATTCTGCTTTGCCTTCGGTGCCCGTCAGTTTTCGGCAGGCATCCCAAAGTAATTGTTTTCGAAGGCCTGATCCATAAACCGAAAAAAACCGAATCACTGAAACCTTGAGATTAAAATTATTTCGATACAGACTGCAGAGTGATTCTGCCATTTGCTTGTGCACTCCATACGGAGACACCGGCGATTGAGCATCGTCCTCTCGCATGGGTGTCGCATCATGGGCGCCGTGAACCGCAGGGCTCGACGGATAGACCAACTTGGCCTTCGGTGCATGCACTCTCATGAACTCGAGCACATGGGCAGTTGAAGAAACTGTTCTCTCGAAATCAAGATGCGGAGCAGAAAAGGAACTGGCAACCGAACCACTGCCTGCCGCATGAACCATCAAATCAGGCTGAATGCCCAAGGACTTCAATTCTTGAAGCGAAACATCGGCGTTTTTAAAACGCTCAAAACCATATTCAGTGGCTTCAGCCTTCGTCCAATTTCCATGACCGATACCGTGAACTTGATATCCCAAGGAATGAAAATGCTTTGCAACATTCCTTCCCAAAAATCCAAATCCACCAGTGACTAAAAGTACTTTCAAATGCTTTTTTTCCTATATTTTCAACTAATGTCATCAATCATGACAAAGGGGGCACTCCCAGGTCAACCGTATTTCGCAAGTTGTAAACCCCGACCTTAAATGTTATTTGTTTGATAAGGATGAAATCGTGAAAACCGAGGCAAATACCATGAGAAAAGAGCGGGTTGTACAATCAACTCCGGCACTCGACCAGCAGGAAAACACCTGGTGGAACGAGAATGCCCAAACGATCGAACAGGTCTGGGCTCATTCGCTCGAAATCCAAAAATTGATCAGACTTCCGTACCTGAATCGAGCCAAAGCTTTCTTTGCGGAAAGCCACCCGAAATCGACCATCTGGGAAATTGGCTGCGGTACAGGCTGGGTCTGTCGCCTGATTGCTGACCAGAATTTTCATGTCATTGGCACCGATTTCTCGGCAGCTCAGATCGAATTGGCCAAACAATCTGCAGTTCGAGATCAAAAAGATCAGTATTGTAAATATCTCCTTACGGATGCAACGACTCAGGTTGAAGGCCATACAGGCATCCTGATTCACGCACTCCTTCATCATTTATCCAAAGAAGAACTGGCCGGTTTTTTTGCCATGATTCAAAAACAAAAAAGCGGGACGAAAGTATTCATGTACGAGCCCACTTTTACAGAAGCCACTCACCCGCAAGGCAGGCTTTGGGCGCTCTTGTTCAAACAGGTCCTCAGGGGTTTCCGTGGCTTTGCTCACTTGGCAATTAAACTGATGGGCCAGAAACAAGAACACCTGTCTGATAGCATCGACCGACTTTTTGCAAAAGCAAAAGACAACGCATGGTTTCTGTCTCCGAAGGAAGTTCCGTTTTACGAAACTGAATTGAATGAATACCTCGAACGCTACTTTAGAATCGAGAAGCGTTACTTCGTCAATTATACTGATCTCGACCTTGCGCAAACCTTGGTCATTCATCAACTCGATAAACCCAATTTTTTTATCTCGAAGGTACTGGCGCCATTGGCAACAGGGCTTGATCGCATCTTTTTTACGCTGAACTTTCGCTCAGTCACACCCGGGCAGTATTTTTATCAATGTATAGAAATGACCATCAAATAAAGGCTACCTCATGCGCTCCATGGTAAAAAACATCATCGAAAAGATCGCGGTTAAATCGCTCAAGAACGAAATTCTCGAGAACCGTTGTCTGCAAGGAAGAACCTTAGCCGAACTTCAACGCGCTCGAGGCGTAGTCTCTCGCTTAAGCGACGTCGAGTTCAAGGTTTTTTCGCAATGGGGCGACGACGGAATCATCCAGTATTTGATCCGTAACCTCGATATTCCTCACCGCACCTTCATCGAATTCGGTGTTGAAACCTATGTCGAAGCCAACACCCGATTTTTGCTCATCAACAATAATTGGTCAGGCATGGTAATCGATGGCACCCCTGGCAATATTGACATCATCAAAAGCGACTCGACTTACTGGCGACACGACCTTCAGGCCGAAGATGCTTTCATTACGACCGAAAACATCAATGCGCTTCTCGCAAAGTCGGCCTTTCCTGAAGAGCTCGGAATCCTGAGCATCGATATTGATGGCAATGATTACTACGTCTGGAAGAGTATCACTGCGATGAAGCCCATCATCGTCATTGCCGAATACAATAGCGCCTTCGGAAACAAAAACCCCTATTCGACTATCTATGATCCTAAATTTTTTAGAACCCATCACCACTCTTCAAACTTGGTATACGGGTCATCCTTGATGTCGCTCTGTGATCTCGCTACCGATAAGGGTTATCATTTTGTTGGCTGTAACAGCGCCGGCAATAATGCGTATTTTGTTCGAAAAGACAAAATTGGCCCCATTACAGTTCAGACGCTCGAATCGGGCTATGTCGAGTCGAAGTTTAAAGAAAGCAGAAACCCGGATGGCTCGCTCTCGTATTTGCGAGGAAAAGAGCGGAATTCAATCCTGAATGGCCATCCCATATACAATACCCGAACCAACCAGATCGAGACGATAAAGCTATGAAGTCAGCTCCCCAGAACCATTCCATCGACCTCGCCCGCGAGTTCATCAAAATCGAAGCAAATGCCATCGAAGAAGTATCAAAGCAACTTGATGAAAGCTTCAGTCGTGCCGTCGAAATGATTTCCGCCTGCAAGGGCAAGGTCGTATTTTGTGGAATCGGAAAATCGGGGCACATCGCCAACAAACTCAGCTCGACTTTCTCATCGATCGGAATTCCTTCTGTGTTTTTACATCCTTCAGAAGGAGTACACGGCGATCTCGGGCTTCTCGATGAAAAAGACATTTTGATTTTTATATCGTTTAGCGGCGAAACAGCAGAACTCGGAATTCCACTCAAGTATGCCGCCCGCAAGAAAATTCCGATGATTGCCATTACCGGAGGACGCAACAGCACACTGGCCAAACACGCAAACACCGTTCTGATGACCGAGATTTCGAAAGAAGCCTGTCCGTTTAATCTGGCGCCTACCGCAAGCACCACAGCCGCACTGGTTCTGGGCGATGCACTTGGCCTGGTTGCCGCAAAGGCGAAGGGTTATAGCGCAGAAAAATTTGCCGAGATTCATCCAGCAGGATCACTCGGGCTTCGTTTAACCATGGTGCAGGATCTCATGCAGCCCGTGGACAAAATTGCCACAGTCTTGGGCAGCGATACGATCAAGACGTTGCTTGCTAAAATGACCCACAGTTCGATTCGCGGAGTTGCTGCCGTAGTTGATGCCAATCATAAACTTCTGGGCTCAGTGACCGACGGAGACATCAGGCGGTTCCTCGAAAAAGCGTCAGTCGATCTCAATCAAAAGGTCGAAACCCTGATGAATCCTAAACCCAAATCACTGCTTCCGATCGAACTCGTCGAAAAAGCAATCAGCCTAATGGAAGAACACAAGATTCAGTCGGTATTTATTGCAGACCAAAATCATAAGCTACTTGGTCTTTTGCACATTCAAAGCATTCTCGGCCAAAAATTCCGTTAGGCATTCATCGAGTTTCATTGAAACTCGACTTAAGCGCCCTTGCTCATTGACCCAATGCTATCGCGCGACTTAAGATGCCGCTCGTGAAGATGCTAAACAAAATCGCTGCTGTGGCTCTTATCCTAATCACTCAACTGGCAAGCGCACAGGATCAAGCCCAAGGAACCACTCCCACTCCGGCTCCCAAAAAGAAGCACCATCACCCTTACCATCTTGGTAACCATGTAAAAGCCCTCCCGAAGAACAATAACGAGAAACCTGAACCAGAGGAGATCGTCACACCGGGAGCCCCACCGCTGATCTTTGTGGACGACGCAGGAACTCCCGATCCTGGAAAAATTGAAGCGAATTTTTCATTCAATGGCGAATTCGCTCACAATGAAAAAAGTCTCGAACTTCCGCTCTACGATCTCAATCTCGGAATGCTGGTCTTAGGCAAACGGATTCAACTCAAAGTAGAAGTACCCACCCAAGTCACAATGAAGGGGCCCAATGCCGATATTTCTCCGATTGCCCCACCCGCTATCGGCGTAAAAATGCCACTGCCGTTTCTAGACGACCTTGCTCACCGTTACGTCAGGAATCTCGATCTCGCCTTTTATCCCCAAATTCAATTCGAGTCTGGTTCAAGCGAAAAAGTTTTGAAAATTCCCGTCATCATTCAACGATCTTTCGAACACCTTTATGTGGGCGGAATAGACCTCGGCCCGATTTCAGTCGTGGCCAATTTCGGATACAATCAAGTACTGCACTCTCCGGTCGTAAACGGCAAACAGGATGATCCGAACAGTTGGGATGAATCCGTAGCGATGGCCAAAAAAGTAAATTCGCGCATGAATGCTATGATCGAGCTTGGAGCCTCTGAAAACACAGGTACCCGAGGAGTGACCTATATCGCCACTACCGCGGGTGTTACTTATGAGCTGGTTCATGAAAAACTCTATATTTATTCGAGTGCCGGCCTTGATCTCGTAAGAAACGACGAAGGCTCACATATTTACGCACAAAGCGGTTTGAAATGGTTATTTGACTCGCATCTCGGAAAGAATCATTTGGTCGGTAAGCTGTTTCGAGAACGTTCGTCTGCACCGTAAACACAATAAAGTGAATGTCTAAAACGCTGGGGATTCGAGTAGTCCGACTTCAAAGTACCGTCTTCATCAATGAAGAAATGGAACACGCTGTCTGCGCCGTTTGAATCGGAAGTCCAGAATTTATGATATGGAATATCTGGAAACTTACTCACGAATTGACTGATTTCCTTGCCCAAGTATTTTTTCGAATCTATATCATCGAAAAAACAGTTTTTAAGCGCCTCGACCTCTTCGCGTGCGGGTAACCTGAACTTCTTGCCTTCGATGATTTTCTTTTCGCAGGTCATTTTTGCACCGCCGAACTGATAACCCACCTCCGGAAATGCGATGGTAGAATTTAAAACCGCTTCAGCACGTTTTGGCCAATACACCGTGTGGAAGTGCTCGGCAGCCAGAGTGGCATCGTTAATCTTCTTAGCCTTGAGTCCGGCATCATCATAAGACGTGACCAGGTAACCCAGTTTCGAAGGGGATTCCGCAAATTTGCATTCGTTGAAATATTTTTCGTCTTGGGCGTAGGCACCGGTGAAGAGAAGTTGAGAAATGAGGCTAAAAAATAGAGTCGTTCGTTTCATTTGAACGAAATCTTAATATAATCGACAAAAATGATCAACAAATTTCAAAGCGTGCATTTTTTTAAATTACTTCAGTTGATGGATCTTCTCAGCCCGGCTTCTTCCGAATGACCATACACATCGAAAGCCCCGGTATGATCAAGCCAATGCGGGCAAGTGCCCGGCAAACGTAAGCGTCGATTCCCAAGACCAAACCGAGAGATTTCGTAATCGGGTGCTCTTCAGGATATTTCCATTGGTTGATGCTCTTAAAGGTATTCGGATCGGTCTTGTTCTTGAACCCTATCCAATCGAGCAAAGTTTCGAAAATCTTCTGAAAGATCCGAACCAGAAACAAAGTATGAAAAAAATAGAACCCTTCACAGATTTCGAACTCACCCACCGCCGGATCAATCAACGCTTCAATCTGGCTTAAGCGATAGCGTCTGAAGTGCCGGAGATTATGATCGTGCCTTGAGAATAAAAAATTCCAAGCGGGCATGGTCAAAAGCATCGCCGCTCCTGGCTTGAGCATATGAAGCAACAGATTCAGGAACTCGCGATGGTTTTCTACGTGTTCCAGCACATCCATCGCACAAATGGCGTCATAATGCTTATGCAACACAGAGTGCAGGTGCTTGATTTTTTGGATGGCCTCGTTTCTGGGACCTTCCTCATCAAAAGCACTATCTACGGCATCTATCCTAACCGAGGTCGCCAGATGCACTTTTTCCGAAAAAAACAGGTCTCCAGCGCCGACGTCTAACAACTCAGAGCCTGCAGTCAATTGCAGGTGCTTCTCGAGCACTTCGAGCAAAAAATCGGCCCGGCTCATTTCCCAGGGGTGACGATTTGGATTAGTTGAAATTTCGGATAAATCCATAGGTAGATTCAGAAATTGTACCGTAGATAATCAACTTGTCTAGCTTGATGCCAGGTTTTAAGCTGAGAACACAATGATCAGTGTGGTAATCCCTGTATTCAATCAAAGCTCCTTGACCCAGTGCTGCCTGAAGTCGTTGCTTGAACATTCCGCGCGTGCTCCCCATGGAGTCGGCGAGGTCGTGGTCATTAATAATGCTTCAACCGACGACACTGCTACTGTGCTTGCTGGTTTTTCTCAATCCTTCAAAACTAGCGGCATTCGACTTCAAATCCTCCATAATGATAAAAATGTCGGTTTTGGTCGCGCCTGTAACCAAGGCATACGCGAAAGCAAAGGCGAATATCTCGCTATTTTGAACAACGACACTTGGCTCATGCCCAATTGGGATCAAGCGCTCATGCAGGCCCTCGAAAAAAACCAGCTCGACCTGGTGGGCCCTTACTTTGACGAAAAACCACTCAGTGAGAACATGCTGGATCGTGCTCAAACCTTTATTCAAAAAAATCACTCGGGATTACGCCATCATTTTGTTCCGATCCTGATGTTTTTTAAGCGATCTGCAATTGAGCTACTGAAATTCGATCATGGCGGGATTTTTGATGAGCGCTTTTTTGTCACCTACGAGGACACCGATCTGAAACACCGCATGTGTCTCGCAGGGCTGAAATATGCCCAAACCGGAAGTTGTTACATCTGGCACCGCTCGATGGGCACGCGCTCTCAGAAGGGCCTACTTCCTTCCGGCTACGAGGTTGAAGGTCTCAGGCTCTTTATCGAAAAGTGGAAGTTTGATCCACGAGATCAGGATCATACGGCTCTCGCAAAGTTAAGACGTCGATTTTGGAAGCTAAAAGAAAAATACGGGCTTTTTTGAATATTCCTGAAGCGTCGAGAGTTTCTTGTCCTTATCAGAAATGATCGGATTCGCTACCGGCCAGGAAATCTTCAAATCAGGGTCATTATAGGCAATTCCACCCTCAGTTGCAGGCGCATAAGGAACATCGACTTTATAGATGACATCTGCTGGCTCGGTGCCCACATTGCAAAAACCGTGAGCAAAGCCGGCAGGAATCCAGAAGACTTGTCCTTTTTCATCAGAAAGCTCGACCGACTGCCATTGCCCGTAAGTCGGAGATCCTTGGCGAAGATCGACTGCGACATCCCAGATTTTTCCACGAATGACACTGACCAATTTTCCTTGTCCGGGATGGTGTTGAAAATGAAGGCCGCGAATCACACCGGGTAACGAGCGAGAATGATTGTCTTGAACAAACTGAACCGGAATTCCGAGATGCGAAAACGTTTCGTGCTGATAGCGCTCGGTAAAAAATCCTCTCGCATCGTTAAAAACCTTAAGATCAATCAGTTTAAGACCTGTGATTTTAAATTCAGTGACCATATTATTTCCTATTCTCTCGGATCGCAAGCTGAAGGCAATCTTGAAGAGCTAATTTCCAGTCGCGAGGTTTTAACGAAAATGTTCTATCTAATTTAGCGAGGCTCAGGCGCGAGTTCTTGGGACGTTTCGCAGGCTGTGGGTACGCGCTCGATTCGATCGGATTCACCGACTGAACCTTAAGCATGAGTCCAAGCTCTCTAGCTTGTTTGAAAATTTCGCAAGAGAAGTCGAACCAACTGCAAGTGCCAGAATTGCTGAGGTGATACACTCCACTCGGAAAGGTGGAGGCTTTTATTGATTTTTGAATTGCCTCAATCGAAAGTTCAGCAATATCCCGGGCAAAGGTTGGACTGCCGCTTTGGTCGTTTACCACAGAAAGGACTTCGCGCTCGGCGCCGAGCCTAAGCATAGTGAGAACAAAATTCTTACCTGCTTCGGCATAGACCCAAGAAGTTCGTAGAATCAGATGTTTGCATCCACTCGCTTTGATGGCAGCATCTCCTCTGGCTTTCGAAACCCCGTACGCATTCAGAGGACCTATCGCTTCGTCTTCGACACGAAAATGCTCGCCCGACCCCGGATAGACATAGTCGGTCGAATAGTGCACTAAAGGAATATTTCGTTTCGCACACTCCTTCGCAAGAAGCTCCGGAAGCTTGAAGTTTAACTCGTTTGCAAGATCCAACTGGGTTTCTGCCAAATCAACCTGAGTGTAGGCCGCTGCATTGATGACGAGGTCGATGTTTTGCAACCTTGAAAAATGCTTTTCTACCAGGTCGAGATTCGACAGATCGAATTGCTCTCGAGACCAGGAAGTAAATTCCCATTCTTTGGGGGCGGACTTGAGGAGCGAACTCCCCACCTGACCCTTCGACCCTAAGAGCAGCACTTTCATTTTTGGATTGAACTCCAATCGTAAGTCACCTTGGTTCCGGGCTTCGACATGACCGCCTTCGACCAGGTCAGATGCTCAAGGTACCAAATCACGGTTTCTTCTAACCCTGTCTCAAACGATGAATATTTTCTGACAAAGCCCAACTCTACTTCGGCCTTGCGATCATCGATGGCGTAACGCATGTCATGCCCGGGGCGATCGGTAACAAAATCGATCAGGGTCGAATAGGACGCTCCGCCTTGAATCGGCTTTAAACGGTCAAGCACCGAACAAATGGTTTTGACCACATTTAAATTCGTGCGCTCGCTATTACCTCCGAGACAATAGGTTTCACCGGGACGTCCTTTTTCGAGGGCAAGCAACACACCGCTTGCATGATCCTTGACGTGAATCCAATCGCGAATGTTTTCACCACGGCCGTATACCGGCAGCTTGGCACCACTGAGGGCCTTGAATACCATGTGGGGTATCAGTTTTTCTGGAAACTGTTTCGGGCCGTAATTGTTAGAGCAATTGGTGGTAATCGTCGGCAAGCTATAAGTATGAAACCAGGCACGCACCAACAAGTCGGCCGCAGCCTTGGACGATGAATACGGCGAATTAGGCTGATAAGCCGTGGTTTCAGAAAATTTTCCAGTTGGCCCGAGCGTTCCATAAACCTCGTCCGTCGAAATCTGAAGAAAGCGAAAGCTGTCTTTGGTGTTTCCTGAAAGGGTTTCGAAATAATTCTTTGCTGTATTCAGTAAGGCAAATACCCCCTGAATATTGGTATCCATAAAATCCGCTGGTCCGGTGATGGATTTATCGACGTGCGATTCGGCCGCGAAATTTACGAGCCAGCCAATCTGTTCGTCTTTTAGGATTTTCGAAACCAGTGCTTGGTCTTGAATTCTACCTTGAACAAATTTGTAATTCGAATGGGTTTTAAACTCTTCCAGATTCTCGAGGTGCCCTGCATAAGTGAGCGCATCGTATCCGATCACTCGGTAACCCTTAGCCAAAGCGATCTCGACGAAATTGCTACCGATAAATCCTGCTGCGCCGGTGACGAGAATGGATGGTTTCATGTCTTCAGTACATCCAATAAGTATTGTCCGTAGCCGCTATTCTTTAGAGGAGCAGCCAGGGCTTCGAGTTGTTTTGCATTAATAAAACCCATGCGATACGCAATCTCTTCGGGGCAGGCAATCTTTAGCCCCTGTCGCTGTTCGATCGTCTGAACAAAGTTCGAAGCTTGAAGCAAAGTATCGAATGAGCCGGTATCGAGCCAGGCAGTGCCTCGACTCATTTTCTCGACCTGTAGTTTGCCTGCCTCTAAATACTTACGATTCAGATCGGTAATCTCAAGCTCTCCACGCGATGAAGGCTTCAATGCTTTTGCAATCTCACAAACCTTAGAATCATAGAAATACAAACCCGGAACCGCATAGTGTGATTTTGGTTGCTTGGGTTTTTCTTCAAGGCCAATGGCCTTGCCGGTCGAATCAAACTCGACCACGCCATACGCTTGAGGGTCTTTAACCGAGTAAGCAAAGATCGTGGCACCTTCGACTCGCTTGCTCGCTTGATCGAGGAGGCCCGTTAATCCATGTGCGTAAAAAATATTATCACCGAGCACGAGGGCACTCGGGGCGCCGTTTAGAAACTTCTCGCCTAAGACAAACGCTTGAGCCAAGCCTTCGGGCTTAGGCTGGACGATGTATTCGAAGCGCATTCCCCAGCTCTCGCCGTTTCCGAGCAATTCTTCAAAACGCGGTAGATCGCGTTCGGTCGAGATGATCAGAACTTCGCGAATTTTGGCCAACATCAAGGTGCTGAGCGGATAATAAATCATCGGCTTGTCGTATACAGCGAGCAACTGCTTGCACACCGGACGGGTCAGCGGATAAAGACGGGTACCGCTTCCTCCTGCCAGAATGATTCCTTTTCGAGCTGAACTCATCGGCTGGATTTCTCCCAATCCTTTTGAACCATTTCCTTAACCAGAGTGGCGAGCGTGTGCTTCGGCTTCCACCCTAATTTTGTTTTTGCCCGAGTGGGGTCACCGATTAACAAATCAACTTCGGTCGGGCGGAAGTATTCTGGATCAATCTTGATGACGACTTGGCCCGGAGCAATCTTCACATCCGAGCGGGAGACGGATTTTACGACCCCAACTTCTTCGAGGCCTTGTCCTTTGAATTCGAGCTCTACCCCGAGCTCTCGAAACGTCAGTTCGCAAAAATGACGAACAGAATGGGTTTCGCCTGTTGCAATGACAAAATCTTCAGGCTGCTCTTGTTGAAGCATCAGCCACATCGCCTCGACATAATCCTGTGCATGACCCCAATCGCGTTTTGCATCAAGGTTTCCTAAGAAAATCGGTTGATTGAAACCACGGCCAATTTTTGCTGCTGCGCGGGTAATTTTACGAGTAACAAACGTTTCACCACGGATCGGCGATTCATGGTTGAACAAAATTCCGTTACACGCGTACATGTTGTACGCTTCGCGATAGTTGACGGTAATCCAATAACCATAGAGCTTGGCAACGCCGTAAGGCGAACGCGGATAGAAAGGAGTCTTCTCACTCTGTGGAACTTCCTGAACCAACCCATAGAGTTCTGAAGTCGAAGCTTGATAAATCCGGGTCTTTTCAGTCATGCCAAGAATTCTAACCGCTTCTAGAACCCGAAGCGTACCCAGGCCGTCGACGTTTGCCGTGTACTCGGGCTCTTCGAAACTGACTTTGACGTGCGACATGGCGCCCAAGTTATAAATCTCATCAGGCTGAACCTGCTGAATGATGCGGATGATATTCGTCGAATCTGAAAGATCTCCGTAATGAAGTTTAAACTTAACATTCACTTCATGTGGGTCTTGATAAAGGTGATCGATCCGTTCTGTATTGAATGATGAGCTTCGGCGCTTGATGCCATGAACTTCATATCCTTTTTTAAGCAAAAACTCGGCAAGGTACGCCCCGTCTTGCCCCGTAACACCGGTAATTAAAGCCTTTTTCATATGAAAAGAAGGTACTAGTTTCGAATCGTAAATGCAACGATTCCAGCTACACGGCCACCCACCGCCCCCAGTTTTAACAACAGGTCTCGAAAACGAAGGCACACCAGATCCAGCATTGCGCGTAAAACCGGAAGGAGTAGCATTTCAACCATCTCCATTAAGACCAAAGGCTGATGTTCTTCGATCAACCATTTTGCAACTAAGGCTCCCTTACCGACTCCATAGCGGTACGATTTTCTAAGCTCGTCACGCCAAGGCCCCTCATGCGGCGGGATATGAAAAACCACCAACTCGGGAACGTACCTCATTCTGGTTTTTGAAAAGTGGGCTTTCCAGGCAAAATCAGTTTCTTCGCCACTGCCAAATCGCGCCCCTGCCCCAAAGCGACGGTCAAAACGTTTTAAGCGATCGAAGGCAGCGCGCGTGACCACGAAGTTTGAACCCATCAAGAGCTTGGTAAAAACAAAGCGGTTCAGGTCGCCCCCGAGCTGATGGCGTTTTGAATAAAAATCCTGATTGTCGATTCGCTTGATCGACCCCGCAAAAACTTCAGTCGTTGGATCCGACTGAATCAACCCCTTAAGCCGTTCGACATAATCCGAAACCAAGTATCCATCATCATCACAAAAAATAATCCATTTTACCGACTCGGAACACTGAACCAGGTTTCGGGCTTCCGACACTGACGGAACTGGCGCATGAACCACACGCAATCGCGCGTCGGCCGTCAATTCGGAATTCAACTTAAGGGGGGATTGATTTTGATCGATCAGAATGATTTCGATTTCACTTCCTTGTGAAAGTGACGCCTTGAGATTGCGCTCGACCAGCTCGTGACTTCGCCTGATGGTATTCGAGACAATGGCGAATGTCGGCGTGGACGGATTCACGTTATCCCCGAATCTCGTTTTTCAAAAACCATTCGTAAGTGCGCATAATACCTTCGGCGAGGGGAACTTTTGCCTTCCAACCCATTTTCAGCACTTTCGAGTTATCCATCATCTTGCGTGGAGTTCCATCCGGCTTGGACGGATCAAAGGCGATTTTGCCCTGAAAGCCCACCACCTTCGAAATTAACACTGCCAATTCGCGGATGCTAATCTCTTCGCCCGAGCCCAAATTGATAAAGGCTGCCTCATTGTAATTCTCAAGCAGAAACAAACACCCCTCTGCCAGATCTTCGGCATACAGAAATTCGCGAAACGGAGTGCCGGTACCCCAAACCTTAAGCTCTGCCGCCCCCGCAATCTTGGCTTCATGAAATCTGCGCACCAATGCCGGAATCACATGCGATAGCTCGAGATTGAAATTATCGCCTGGCCCATAAAGATTCGATGGCATGGCTGAAATAAAAGGTTTGTTGTATTGGCGGTTATAATATTCAGTCAGCTTCAGGCCTGCAATCTTTGAAAGCGCATAGGCTTCATTGGTCGATTCGAGCGCTCCGGTTAACAACGATTCTTCGACGATGGGTTGGGCTGCAAATTTTGGAAAAATGCAGGAGCTGCCCAGAAACAAAAGCTTCTTTACCGAACTGAGTTGGGCGGCCGCATGAATGATATTGGCTGAGATCATCAGGTTGTCATAAAGAAATTCACTCGGATAATCGCGATTGGCAACAATTCCACCGACGCGAGCCGCAGCAATGATGATGTATTCTGGTTTTTCGTTGTTCAGCAGGTTTTCGACTTCAACTTGCCTGCGCAAATCGACTTCCTGACTGGTCTTGAGGAGCAAGTTCTGAAAACCCCGAGCCTGAAGCGCGCGAACAATCGAAGAACCCACTAATCCCCGATGGCCGGCGACGTAGATTTTAGAATTCTTCTCGAGTGGTTTCATAGATTCGAGTCTAGCCTATTATTATCAAAAGTGATACCGCTAGAAAGAGGCAAAAACATGAACCAAAAACACATTCTACTTTCGATGTTGACGGGTATTTCGCTCCTGACTCTTTCTGCATGTGCAACCGGAAGTGCATCTTCTGCAACCGGACCGGGCTTTATTTATTCCGATCATTATGAAGGAGTCATGGTCACTGCCAATCAAGCGGGACGAAAACGGGGTGAAGCCTGCACCCAAAACATTTTGGGACTGGTTACATCAGGAGATGCGACACTCAGTGCCGCGATGAAACGTGGTTCGATTACGGTCATTAGCTCGGTCGATCGCTATTACAATAGCGTTCTGGGCGTGTGGGGTAAAATGTGTACGATTGTTACCGGAAATTAGAAACAGATTAAGCGGCTTTTTTGTCGTCTTTAGTCTGAGTACGAACCGGCAATTGAATGACCGTTGCTGAAGGTCGTTCAGCTTGACCACTCGAAAGTACGATAAAGCCAGATACTTCTGTTCGAGGAAGTTCTTCCTGGTGACGGTATTCGACCGATACGGATTGAGACTGAAATTCCGGCACCACATCGGTGTGTGCCATCAAATCATGAAAAGCCCTGCCGTCACGGTCGATCAGCGCGTATAGGTATCCCAAACCACCGGCAGCGAGCGAAGCTTGAGCAAGCACCCAACGGTAAACCATGGTTTTCCACGTCAGGGGTACACCACTCGAAATGAGCTCGATCTTAAAAATTTTTTTGCCAATCGATGCGCGAGATACACCCTGAATGAGCACTCGATTGATGAACGAAATCGAAAGGGCCCAAAAGATGAACCCAAATCCAAAACCATGCCACATCGAAGATTGAATTTCTTCTCCAGGCTGGTCTTGAACCGACATCAAGAGCGCCGCAATCATCACCCCAAAATAAGACCCAAGAAGACCGCCTGCAATTTCGAGAGTCCAATCTACCATTGCTGAGGCCATACGACGGGCGATGATTCTTTGTTGTACAACGTTCATGCTTACCTTATCGGCTAATACCTGACAAAATTAAGCAATTATTATTATAATTAAATAACCTTTGTTTACAAAGAGTTAGAAACCAAAGCCCAATTTAAAACCCTGTCGGGTTTGTTTGTATGACTTTTCAGACATCGTACCCGGATTAGCCAGAATTGCAGCACCTACCATGTCTTGATCCTGAAACACGGAGAAGCTCACGGACTTCTTTCGTTTTCCATAATGAAGGACAGCACCCGCCGATTGATTGATACTTCCCCAAGTCAGGTAGTCACTTTCGTTCATCGATTCTAAAGAACCATCGACCTGGTAAAACACTGAAAAACGTTGTTGATTGTTTTTATTTCTAAACGTGAGCTTTACGATGCTTGAGCCCGTGATCCAACGCCATTCCGATGCGAAGGTTCTTTGCGGTGATTGAATCTGACCAAAGGTTGTACCGAGCATACCTACGTTGGTTTGAAGATCAACCTGAACTCCTTTTCCACCGTCACCCGTCGTGACTACAAACGGCGTACTCCAACTCATGTTCACCAAACTGAGTTCGGCACCATTTACAGAAGCGATTGCATTATGGTTGGCATCTTCAAATCGAACTGCCTTATAGCGGTAACTCACGCGTCCAAAGACAGCATCAAACGAAGATCCGATGTAATCGTCCTTTACCACTTTATCACCTTTAGGAAGCAGATCCTGCTCACCACTGCCATCAAAGGCCACTCGAAACACCGAAACTGAGGGGCTTTCGATCACTAACCGGTCAAGGTTATTCAGGCCTTGTGAATTGTCGCCGGAGATTTGAATTTTACCTCCGATATCGATCGGCAAAAACACATGAGTTGAGCCATCGCCCCCTTCACCGGTTAGATCATCGTTCAGCGCCACAATTCGGTGAGCCTCTAGAGAAACATCGTTTCCTTTGAGGTATCGACCGAAACTAAAATCAAATGAACCATCTGCACGCGGATTCAAGCCTCGTTCAAATTCGACATCGAGGGTTCGCACCTTCTGGTCTGAATTCGGTGGTTGCACCGAACTTGGGGCCTGAGCAAAAGCGGCTGGGGTTAAAAACAGAGAAACCAATGTGAGCAGAGAAAAATTCTTCATGCGAACATCTCTAGACCTGTTCACCAAGAATGGAAAGAGCAATTCCCTCAAGTGTGGTCAAAGTGCGGTCATTTGTGTCCACAGCCCCCGCTTTAAACTATTTTTATGTATTTTTTAAGGCTCGATCGATTCATTTTGCATTTTTCTACAAAATGGACAAAAGTGTCCACACTGTGGACATTCTGAATGCAAAAACCGACGATCGCCTCGAGCCGCTTCACCTCAAGCTGCTCAAAGAAGAATTTCAAAGACGCTGTCGGCAAAACCCCCAATTCTCGCTTCGTAGTTTTGCGAAGAATCTGGACATGGATCCATCCCTCCTCTCGAAAGTATTTCGGCGGCAACGTCCACTGAGTGCGCCTCAAGCCAAAAAAATCATTGAACAATGCAAAATGAGTGCTTCCGACAAAAAACTCTTCTGGAGTTCACTCGTGCAAGAGCGGACCTCGCAATTCAAAGCCCTGGATGAATCACAGAACGACGGGGCTTCATCGTCTCCATCCGTAACAAAACAACCCCTCAGTCATGATCTCTTTCAGATGATCTCGGAACCCCACCATTATGTACTGGCTGAAATGGCCAGAACCGAAGGATTTCGAAGTGATCTTCCCTGGATTTCGAAGAAAATTGGACTTCCTAAGATCGAAACCCACGCAGCACTTCAGCGCCTGGTACGAGTAGGCCTGCTGAAGAAAGACGGAAGCCGCTACATCAGATGTACCGGCAGATTTACTACTGCCGACAAAACGGTCACAGATTCCGCACTCAAGCATCACCAACGAAAGTTTCTCGAAGCCGCAGCAGAAGCCCTCGACACCATACCGCTCGAGCGTCGCTCACAAAACGCCATGACGATCGCGATTAATCCGAAAAAAATACCGATCGCCAAACAGATGATTCAGGATTTTATCGGCCAATTGGCATCCGTACTCGAAACGGGTGCGCTCGAAGAAGTTTATCAAATCTCAGTCAGTCTTTTTCCCGCCGAAGGGGTTACCGCACTCGGCAAAAAGGAACCCACCCGATGAAAAATCGTTATTCATTCACCCTAATTGGTATTTACCTGCTTACCGCACTGACCACAGTACCCGCCGCACTGGCGCAAGGCGGAGTCGGGTCGCATGGAGGAACGGGCGTTGCCATTTCGTTTACCCAATGGCTCGAATACGTAAAGCAGCAGATCGACCAGATTCCTGAAGAAAAATTCGGCACCTTGAGTAGACCATTAACCAAAGCGAAATTTGCAGCCGCTCTCAAAGAAACTTTAGTGACCGCAACCGATGAAAAGCTCTATCATACCTACTCAGCCAGAGAGAAAGCCGCAAACCCAGGAATCACAGAGACAAAAGTCGAAGTCGATGCGGTGAATTTCTCTGAACAAAGCCCTCCATTGATCAAAGTGAATAACGATCGATGGAAGAATAATCTTGAACGCCCAGGGCTGGCCGGAGCCATGATCATGAGAGACGTTGCACTTCATGAAGGTCTCGGCATCGTAAATGGTTTGTTTCCTGGAAGTGGCGAATGGGATGAATATTCACTCTCGGTCGAAATCCTAAACATTCTGACTTCTCTCGAAAATGATCACTTGCGGGTCAACACCCAATGGATTGATCGATTTAAGACAGCGTTCGAGGACGCATCCCATCCTAAAGCCTGGGATCGCCTGAAGACCGGATTTAACTATTCGTGTGTTCAATACTCCGGAATGAGCCCACAACTTCCTGCAGTGGCGCTCCAAAATGAGTATCTTTTCTTACCGCAAGAAACTTTGCTTCATTCCGAATATAGCGAGCTCAACCAGAAAATCAGCTTTAATCGAGTCATGGATAATGGCAAACATCCCGAAGGTGTCGAGCATATCCGGGTCAATGAAAAGGGTGATTTATTAATCGAACAATTCTTGAATGATGATCCTGAGTTTAAGGAACCTGTCTCCTACCGCTATTGCCCAAGGCTCGAAAGCGAGACGCTCTATAACCTCAGACAATTCACCGAAGCAATTCTCCTAAACTTCAAGCCCTTCCCCCACAAAGCTTTTAAGAAATTCAAGAAGGAGGCACATAAGAAGATTCTTGATTTTAAAGATACCCCTTCTTATCAATACCTGTTGAATTATGATAAACTCCCGAAAGAGAAACAGAATCCCATTGTCTTTATGCTCGTATTTTTTCAATCCATAGAAGAACTGGCTGAGCTCGATTTAGGAACACCATCGAATCCGAAGTTCGCGGCTCAACAAAAAGCGAATCTCGAGCAAGTCCAAAGTTGGATCAACAGTCTGGGAGACGAAAAGGAACGCCTCATCGCACCGATTCAACACTTGATGGAATACAATTCAAAAGAGCTCTCTTACAACTACTCGATTATCGGTAAGGGCGATTCACATATGAAGGATTCAAACGATTTTAAATCATTAAACGACATGTTTGATGCCTTCGAGAAGGCGGGACCACCGAATCTCGAGTCATCCAAGCTCAAGATCAAGGCCAAGTCGGATGAAGAGGCACATCTTTGGATCACAGGCTTTACGCCTTAGTCTAATGCTCACTCGCATGGCGCTGATTCCAAGGGGCGATGCGGGTCAGAAGCAGAAGTCCCGGAATAGCAATCGTTGCGCAAAAAATAAAATAAGAACTCCAGCCCAACTGAAGCGCAATCCAGCCACTGGGAGCCGAGAGCAGTGTTCTGGGGAGTACGCCCAGACTCGTCAATAGTGCATACTGGGTGGCCGTAAATTTCTTGTTCGTCAAAAACGCAATAAACGTATTAAACGCCGGCACCGCCATACCTGCAGTCAGCATCTCGGCCGAAATGGCAATCGCAAGCGCCACATTATTCTTTGGAATATTGGCAAGCCATACCAGACTGAGAATGGCTGCAGCTTGTAGAAACCCAAAGATCCAAAGTGCACGATTCAAACCGGCACGCATGATCACCCATGAGCCAAAAAAACCGCCGACTATCGTACTCCCGATTCCGACGAATTTGACGAGATCACCGTATTCTACTTTTGTGTATCCGTGCTGGATGACGAACGGAGCGGTCATCGAACTCGAAAGATTATCGCCCAATTTATAAAGGATCAAAAAAGCAAAGCTGTAGAAAATTCCTTTTTGTGAAAAGAAATCCTTAAAAGGACCAAAAGTGGCTTCTTTTAAGGTGCCCGGCGGACGCTCGCCCATTTCACTCGTTTCGGGTGCAAGAAAGGTCGCGATCATTCCGATGCCGATTGCGCCGGCCATCAGCGCATAAATTTCGAACCACGAAAGATGAAAAGACGTCATGATGTGAAACGAAACCGCGCTGGCCAAAATCATTCCGATTCGGTAACCGGTCGAATAAAGGGTAAGCCCAAATCCCATTTGCTTTTCGGTCAAGGATTCTCGGCGGTACGCATCGATTACCAAATCCTGCGTGGCACTCATGAAAGCGAGGAGGATCGCAAGAAAGGCAGTCATTCCGATCGATGCCAGCGGATCAGAACCTCCGAGCGCAAGAATAGAAGCGGCAAGCAATAACTGCGAAAGCAACATCCAGCCCCGACGTCGAGATAGAAATGGCAATGAGTACCGGTCGATCAGCGGCGCCCAAAGAAACTTGAGATTGTACGGCAAACCCACGAGTGCAAACGCCCCGATGGTTTTAAGATCGACATGAAACTCGGTCATCCACACTTGCAGGGTCGAACCCGTCAGAAGCAGCGGAATTCCACTCGAGAGGCCCAATAAAAAATGTACAATCCAGATCCTGGCTTTCATTCCGCTTTTTTTTCCTTCCGCCGTTTCGAAAAAAAATCTTTCAGAATCTGGCTGCAATCGTTTTGAGGCAAATATTCGATTTCAAATTGGTGATTCGTCCTCGGGTCGTCATGGATATGAAACCCCAAACAGATTGCCCCACCTTTTTCATCCTTGGCTCCGTAAATTACTCGTCTGAGTCTCGCTTGCTGGCAGGCACTGAGACACATCGGGCACGGCTCGAGCGTAACGTAGAGATCGCAATCGATCAATCGCCAGGATTGAAGTTGTTTCGCTGCCGCCTGAATCGCCTGAATCTCTGCATGCCCTGTAGGATCATTTGATTCTTCACGATGATTCAGGCCCCGTCCGATGATTTGATCATTGAATACGACGACCGCGCCCACCGGCACCTCGCCTCGAAGTTCGGCTTCTTTTGCGAGCTTCAGCGCCTCAAGTAGATACGATGATTCGGCCATTCGCCTGGTCTCTTTCTTTGATAAAACGTCTCACTACGGCGCGGATTCTTCGTTTATGGGGACGATCCATCTCGAGAAACTTTACACCGATTCCTTTGGGATGGGTGACCGTACTATCAGCATGCCAAACCACTTCTCCCGCCACATCGAGCGCCTGTCCGTACGCCTCGATCTTGATTTTGATTTTTTCGAATTCACCATATTCAAAAGGCGATTTTACAAAACAGCCTTTGATATTTAGGTCGAGCAAGTGGGCCTTGGTCGCACCTTCGGGGGCGCTCGCGTGATAGACCTCGACCGGTAAGTTATGCATGGCCGCGAGGCCGCTTTCCCACCATTTGATTCGCGGAAAAAGATACGGCACCCTGAGGTCGCGCGAGACCACGAGGTATACATAAAATTGAATGATTAAAGTTGAAACAAACGCCAACCCTTTGGTACTCGATTCGCTATAATGAAGCAGATTCTGAAGGTTCAGATACACAGTAAACAATTGAGCCCCGATAAAAACATACCAGGACCAATGGCGAAGCAGTCTAATTCCCGCCCCCGCTACCACCCAACCACTGCAAGAAAGCCAGAAAAGTGGGGATAGAAGCATGGCTAAAATCCCTTTAGCATCAAACTCGAAGATCAAGGTTGCGAATATCAAATAGAAAACAGGAAAGCCCAACATTCCATAAGTCAAAAGCCAAAGATAACGAGAACAACGAAGCGTTTGCACTCCCTTTATTTTGACCTAAATGGCGAAATCTTTCGAGTGTCCTTTTTTTGACAGTACCTTCGTTCTCCCGTACTGTAGGGGGGTGCAAATGATTGCCCTCTTGCAAATTCTGGCCGCCACCTGCCTCGCCGACTCACCGCCGGCCAAGCCCAAAATTCAAGCCGATCACACTGCCTATGAAGCGATCACCGGCGAAAGCGCAGACGAGGAAAAAACAGTTTGGGATGATTTCTACAAAGAAAGGCATCACATTTTCGGTAAAGAACCCGTCAGTTTTCTTAAGGACAATATCGAGATGATTCCCCGAGGCAAGGCATTCGTACCTGCCATGGGAGAAGGACGAAACGCACTTTATCTGGCCAAACGGGGGTTTGAAGTCGACGGCAACGACATTTCTGAAGTTGCAGTCGACAAGACGCTGGCTGAGGCAAAAACGGCTCATGTGACTTTGCAAACCACTGTTGCTGACCTGAATAAATACAACTACCCCGAGAACCATTATGACCTGATCGTGGTGTCGCTGTTCTACCAGAAGTCACTTCTGCCGCGCTTCAAGAAAGCACTGAAGAAAGGTGGCTTCATCCTGTTTTACAATCGGGTGGATACCCACGACAAAGAAACCAAAACCAGCCCGGACGATTTTCTCGTCAAGCCTGCCGAGCTTAAGGAAAGCATGAAGGATTTTCAAATCAAGACCTACCGCGAATACGTCGATCAAGGTTTTCATGTGGTCGGCCTTTTGGCCCGAAAGCCATGATGACACAAGCTTCACCCCCAACACTTCAAGGAGTCGTCAGCGAAGTCTTTCCAAGATTCTGTAATGTCATCCTCGATCAGGATCCCACTAAAAGACTCCTCTGCACCTATCGACGAGCACAAATCATCAATAAAGAAGCTGAGTGGGCAGAGCGCTCACCCGTGGCGCCAGGCGATCGAGTCATGGTAAAAGTTCTCGGCTCGAAAGACGGTGTGATCGAAGAACTACTGCCTCGCGAAAACTCAATTCAAAGGCGGGCACCCGGCAAAGAAGGCAAAGTACTTCACACGATTGCCTGCAATATCGATTATGTCGTAGCAGTGGCATCGCTTGCCGAACCCCAGTTCTCGCCCGGTTTGGTCGATCGCTTTTTGATCGCCTCACAAAGTGCAGGTATCGCCCCGGTACTCGTCATCAACAAGACCGATCTTGCACAAGGCGAAAACGATACCCCATGGCAACTTTATCGCGATCTCGGAATCCGCTGCTATCCGGTTTCAACCGTAAATGGATCGGGCATTGAAGCGCTTCAAACCCTGCTTCGCGGTAAAACTTCGGTTTTTTGCGGGCATTCCGGAGTCGGAAAAACATCACTCCTTCATTCGCTCTTCGGTGAATTTATCGGCAAAATCGGCGCCATCAGCAAAGCCACCGGCAAAGGAAAACACACGACGACCGTTTCGACTTTGATTCAGGCGGCAAACGGAACCCGGTTTATCGACACACCGGGAATCAAGGAGTTTGGACTCTTTAATGTCGATCCAAAGGAGTTGATACAGTATTTTCCAGAAATCTACCAACTTCAGGAACAGCACCTTCAGTACGACCACATGCCGCGGTATCACAGCTATGAACGAATCAAAGCGGCTCTCGAGGATGAAGGTCGCTAATCAGTAGCGATTGTTTTCTACTTACGATCGAAAATTTCTTTGGCGATGATCAAACGCTGAATCTGTGAAGTTCCTTCATAGATCTGATAAATCTTAGCATCGCGCATCAGTTTTTCGACCGGATATTCTTTCGAATAACCATAACCACCAAACACCTGCACTGCATTAGTGGTTACTTGCATCGCCATATCCGCAGCAAAAGATTTTGCGAATGCTGCAAACTTGGTGTTTCTGCGGCCTTGGTCGATTTCCCAACCTGCGCGCCACACCAGGTAACGGGCCGCCTCGATATCTTTAGCCATATCAGCGATCATAAAGCTAATGGATTGATATGCCGCTATCGGTTGCCCAAATGTTTTTCTGGTCATTGCGTAGTTGATCGCTTCATCCATTGCCCGTCTGGCCAGTCCTACTGCGCCTGCAGCCACTACCGGTCGCGTGTGATCGAAAGCCGACATGGCGATCTTGAAGCCATCACCTTCTTTACCTAAACGATATTTTTCTGGAATTTTAACATCTTCAAAAGTGATTCCACGAGTATCAGAGGCCCGCTGTCCCAAATTGTCTTCTTTTTTGCCGACGGTAATGCCCGGTGTATCCCGATGAACCAAAAAGCCGCTCATGCCTTTGTGCTTTTGGGTTTGATCCGTATACGCGAGAACGAAATACCAGCTCGCAACACTCGCATTCGTAATCCACAT